>CAYZVB010000394.1:0-5029 GCA_964481315.1 uncultured Granulosicoccaceae bacterium | reverse complement strand
CAGTCATAGTCGCCGCCAGTACGCTTTTCGCCGGTTCTCACGGGGTAGAGCTTGATAAAAGCGTCCTTCACGCTATGCATACCCCGCCTTTGCAATCGGCATCCGGGCAGAGTCCGACAATTACAGCGGATGAAGACATGCCAGCAAACACTGATATATCCAGCTTATCTTTAACTCCAACCGTCCCAACCGTCGTCAGCGAAGGCATCAAACCCTTTAAAGGCGGACCACAAGTTGGCATTGTGCTCGCGAGTTCAGGACCGACAAACGTTTTGCTACCCGCAGATCGCCTCAGTGAATTTCGATTCACTGATACGCGAAACGGCGGTTGGTTAAGTCAGAATCCTTATTGGCGTGGGAATATAAATTTTGGGATTAGTAATCAGAGCGGGTCGCGCTCTGAGTTGAGGCGCAATGAGCAGATCAATGGCTGGCAGGTTATGGGTGGAAAATTTACGCTAATTAGCGAAGCGTCAAATGCTGATCGGCTCAACATTATCCAGGTATTAACACTCGAAGGTGCCGGCGCTACACAAGGTAGCGCTAAACCAAACGAACAACTTGCGATTCGCAAGACAGGTCGTTTTGTCGGCAACAGACCTGAGTGGGAGTTCTTTCTTATTCAGACACAGTCACCGTATCAACCGGCTTGCACGTCCATTAAGTTCACTCAGGGCGAGCAAATGATAATCAATATGACTTACGGTGCCGGCAATCGCCCTTATTTCTCGATTACCAAGGGATGGCAGAGCGAAACATGCTACAGCGGCACGTCGCAACTTGTGGGCTCTAACCGAGCTGGCGCGGCTGGTCGGTATTTCTATGGAAAATTGGGAGTTTATGCCACACGCTACGGCAGGGGTGCTGCTACGGTAAATTGGCAAAGCATTTTCGACTAGTAGATGCTTGGATTGCTGGCGAAGTATAGACTTGCCAGCAATCTGCCCTCCCTTGACCGCTTGCGCTCTGGCTCAGCATCACGTGAGAAGCAGGATGCCTTCAGCTTTTCAGATTAAGGCAAACCGCCTACAAAACTCACAGGGCCGGTCCAAAAGAATGTGCGTGCTTGTGCTCTGAGGGTAAAACGGGAACGATAGTTGCATAATGCTGCAACTTGCCTTCGAGTAAAATGCAGCGCCATGAAATATACGGCGATTAGTATCCAAACAGCCCAACAAAAATTGGTGGGGCAGAGTCCGCAACTCAGCCGGACTAAGGAAGAAATTGCGTTGTACTTCGGAAGACATCTCACGCCACGTGTAGCCAACGCGCCAATCAGCAGCTCCCCATTCACTTGAGCATTTTATCAACAAATTATTACGGCAAATTGATCGTCGGTGGTCTCCTATTGTTTTGTACAAGCGCTTTCGCGCCTGCGCAGGACGAGGAATTTACGCTCAAGCTCACGGACACGGATTTACGCAGCCTGATAACGCTTGTGTCACTCCAAACCGGCACTACGTTCGTCGTTGACCCCCGTGTACAAGGCACCGTAAATGTGGTGTCGCATACACCAGTGACACAAGGCACTCTGTACGAAATTTTCTTGTCCGTACTCCAGATTCATGGTTTTGCTGCTATTCCCAGCGGCGCTGTTACGAAAATCGTTCCGGATGTGGTGGCCAGAAAAGGAGCGATCCCGCTCGACAGTTTCGAGACGGCGAAAACAGGCGATCAGTTAGTGAGTCAGGTTATTCAGTTGCGAAACATCAGCGCCATCAATCTGGCACCTGCGCTCCGAGCTATGGTGCCGCAAGAGGGGTTACTTGAGGCTGTGCCAGAAAGCAACTCTTTAATCATCACAGATCGTCGTTCGAATATTCAGCGAATTGAGGATATTATTACCTCGTTAGATCAGTCACAAAAAGAAGAAGCTGAAATAATCAGCCTTAACCATGCTTCAGCCAGCGAATTATCAAGACTATTATCTTACTTGCGATATAATTCCATGGGCAGCAGCGCAATCCGACTAGCGGCAGACGATCGCTCGAACAGTTTGATCGTTAGCGGCAGTCGCGCTGCTCGTGATCGCACCCGAAAACTGGTTGCCAGCCTGGATGTCCCCTTAGCATCTAACAGAAATACCCGCGTGGTTGCACTGGACTTTGCGGATGCCGTGAAGATAGCTGCAATCTTGCGTGATAATGCAAAAGGCGCAGGTTCAGGGCAACAGGCGCAAGCAGCAAGTACACCGCAACTTTCGTCTCGTGGAATCATGCCCGGCACCATACCTAGGGTACAACAAAACGGAGAGGGTCAGCCTCCTCCGCCGGATATCCCGCCAAATTTCTCTGTTCCTAATCAGGCAGTGGCAGCACCTGTCTTCACAGCAGTTGATGGTGGTAGTCAAACACAAATCACCGCTGATCCAGATACTAATTCCATCATCATCACCGGTTCAGCAGATCAGATAGCTGCTAACGTCGATATCATCAATCTTCTGGATGTGAGGCGTGCGCAAGTTCAGGTTGAAGCTGTCATTGCTGAGATAACGGAAGACAGTATTTCTGAACTGGGCGTTAATTTTTTAGCAGCTAACCGTGAGTTTGCGAGTTTTACCAGTCTGGGTGACGGTACCGAAAACGCGCTTGGGCTGGCTGGGGCAGTACAATCCGGACAGTTGCCTCAAGCGCTTGACACAGGGCTTTCGCTGGCAGTTGGCAGGGCGATAGATGGCGGATTTAACTTTTCTTTGCTGTTGCGTGCGCTGAAGTCTGACTCTGACAACAACATACTGTCCACCCCTACAATTGTGACGTTAGATAACGAAGAGGCGGAGATAGTGGTCGGGTCAAACGTGCCTTTCGTAACAGGGCAACAGTTATCAGCGAACAATGACAACCCTTTTCAAACGATTGAACGCCAGGACGTTGGTTTACGTCTAAAGGTTAAGCCGCAAATAAACGAAGACAACACCATAAAGCTCACACTTGAGCAAGAAGTATCAAGTGTCAACCCTACAGCGGTAAATGGTGCGGTAGATATCACCACAAGTCAGAGATCCTTGAAAACCACAGTGCTGGTAGACGACGGGCAGTCGCTGGTACTGGGAGGGCTCATTGACGAAGTGCTTTCTGATTCGGAGGAGAAAGTCCCGCTATTGGGAGATATACCGATCATTGGCAACTTGTTCCGGCACAAAGTAAAGTCAAAGAGAAAAACCAACCTCGTAATATTTTTAAAGCCTAATATCATGCGAGACAAAAAAGCAGCGATCAGGTTGAGTGAGCAGCATATAGACAAAACCGGCATTGCGAGCGAAATAGACAGACGGCGCCTTGGAACACTTTATTCAGAGGGTGGGGAAATTCAACCGAATGCAAATAGTCAGCTTGGAGAAGTAACATGGAAATCAATGCCGGACGGTTCTATGCAGCTGATAAAACTAAAATAAGCAAACAGCTAAGCAGCATCCTGCGCGCGTGGTCATCGTAATCCGCAAACACAAAGCATGCGTGCCGGTCGTATAACGAGTAAGCACTGATCCGTTAATTGTTTGCTCGCCAGCTTCGTAAATATGATAGCTGCATGCGTGTTGACCAATGTTCGCGAGGCTTTGTGTGTTTCCATAAATGGTTATAGCGTCGGCGTTTGGTGAGTCCAGGAGTCTGCGCGGCAGAACCTGTGCTACTGCGAACTTATGAATAACTATACGCCTTATAAATGAACGTAAAAACGCCCCCGCCTTAGCACGTTCTCGCTTCGCAGAGTTCTACTGCGCAAACTCCTGGTTACTATTGTTTGTAGTGACATAAAGTCAAAGGCTTGACAGGTATCATGTCGCCAGTTACGGTGCTGGTTGATTTAATTAGTGGAGTTCACATGTCAATCAGCAGCAAAATTTTCAGAAGTGTATCGTTCTGGTATTCCAAAGTAATCTCGGCAGCGATGCTCTTCGGGGTACTGTCATACTCAAGCGTTGCAGGAGCCGCGGCGTGCGAAAACGATGCCAATTATCACGGTGGGTACTTTTTTACCCACTGGTCGGCGGTCAAAAGACAAGTATGCATTGATTTGCTCCCTGGCGGGCAATACAGTTACAACTGGTGGGGTGGTGCTAACAGCTTCGTCGGTGGTAAAGGGTGGGGCCAAGGTAGCACCAATAGAGTTGTCGGGTACAATGCCGGGTATTACAATGCCTTTGGGAACTCAGTATTGTCCCTCTATGGCTGGTCGACTAATCCGCTAGTCGAGTACTATGTAGTAGACAGCTGGACCGGTTGGCGCCCGCCTGCAGGACCCAACGTGAGGTCTCATCACGGTACGGTGCAGTCTGACGGAGGAACATACGATCTGTTCATTGAGCAGCGATACGGGCCTAACATACTTGGCTACGGGTCGTTTACCCAATATTGGAGTGTCCGTCAAACACCAAGACCGCAAGGACAAAATAACTACATTACCTTTGCCAATCATGTGAACGCTTGGAGAAGCAAAGGCTGGAATTTGGGCAATATGAACTACCAGGTCATGGGCACCGAGGGATATAGGAGCCAGGGTGGTGTGAATGTAACTGTCTGGGGCTGGTAACCATCAGGCAAATGTTTGTGGCTATCACCGACAGCGATGAGACGAGTCGCTGTCGTTGTGCGAATATGGACGTATATGGACGCCCAACTTGTGTCAAGAAAAAAGTTACACCTAACGCTGTAAATACAGCAAGCTCCCCGTCGGCATTCTTTAACAAACAGCACTTATTTCAAGTGAGTTGACGGGTATGTCAGACATATTATTCGGCCTCAAAGATGTCGGGGGTTATCTACCCCGACGGGCCCTGATGAAAACCGACCTGGCCGCCTAAAACAGGCACAACTGTGTCCTTGACAGGCTACTTGCCAGGGCGGGTAAACCGCTTAAAACATCACTTGAAAATTCTACCCTTTGCTTTGGAATGAACCCTATCGACTACTCACTTACTGGTGAGCCGTCGATTCGGAGAAAAAAACAAAGACACCCATTAAAGCGAGAAAAAAACAAAGACACCCATAGTTACTCGAGCCAAATCCACTGCTCACAAGACGAAGGAGAG
>CAYZVB010000393.1:0-5034 GCA_964481315.1 uncultured Granulosicoccaceae bacterium | reverse complement strand
TTGAGAAGATTCGACGCGATGCACGCAGCAGTTTTACCCAGACCGTATCCGGCACTGACCTTATCGTCGGCGCCCGCAGCGGTGCCGTGCAATTGCTGTTGTATTCGGTGTTCAGAATTGGCAACGCCACCAACAACATCAGCTGGGAGAGTGTTGAAGACATTAAAAACCGCCCTGCTGTCGACTGGCTGATTCCAATTTCGCTCGGTGACTCGCACGCAGGCTTTCGCGTGGTTGGCACCAATACCGAATACTTCACCCACTACCGCTACGGCGACAAACAGTCTCTGCAACTGTCAGAGGGTGAAATATTCGACGATGTTTTTGATACCGTTATCGGCAGTCAGGTGGCAGCCCAGCTGGGTTACGAAGTCGGCCAACAAATCGTTGTGGCACATGGCACCGGCAGCGTAGCGCTGGTTAAACATGAGCGCCAGCCATTCCGTGTCAGCGGCATTCTTGCGCCAACCGGCACCCCGGTCGATCAGGCCGTGCACGTCAGTCTGGAAGGCATTGAAGCCATGCATGTCGACTGGCGCAACGGTGCCGAGGTTAAGGGAGAAGGCACCAGTCCCGATACAATACGCAAGATGGACCTGAAACCGGCTGCAGTGACCGCGCTGCTGGTAGGGCTTAAGTCCAGGGCGGCGGTATTCCGCGAACAACGCGCAATCAACACCTACCGCGAAGAACCATTGCTGGCGGTGCTGCCTGGCGTCGCGCTACAGCAGCTGTGGAATCTGGTGGGTGTGGCCGAGAAAGCGCTGTTGATTGTGTCAATTTGTGTGGTCTTCGCGGGGCTGGTTAACCTGATGTCTGTATTGCTGGCGGGGTTAAATGAACGACGACGGGAAATGGCGGTCTTACGCTCTGCGGGCGCGCGACCCGGTCACGTTTTCCTGTTACTTTGCATTGAGTCGACGGTGCTGACGCTGGGCGGAATTATTGCCGGCCTGGCCCTGCACTATGTGCTCGTTGGCCTGGGATCGTTATTTATGCAAAATAGGTTCGGCATAACCGTTGAACTGGCACCGCCCGACGCCACCGATTTGAAAATATTACTGGCGATAGCCATTGCCGGCCTGCTGGCAGGAACCCTGCCGGCGCTGCAGGCGTATCGCAAGTCACTTGCGGACGGTCTCACACAAAGACTGTAAACCGCACAGGATAATCACAACATGATAAACCGACGCACACTCACCGCAATTCTTGCTGCACTGGCCCTGATTGTTTCAACCGGTGCTCTGGCCGCATGGTGGTCATTTTCCAATGATGAAGAATCTGCAGAACCCGGCGTACCGGTCAGCGAACTTCAATGGGATGACTTAATTCCGGACGACTTTGTTCAACCGGAAAATCCGTTTATCAGTATGTCGCAGGAAGAAATCGACAAACTGATGGACGGCAGCCCTGAGTCACAGGCTGAAATGGCCAAACTGCAGGAAGCGTTTAACTATGCGCCGGTCGTGCCCGAACTCAGCGGCAAGCGTGTAAAAATACCCGCCTACATCACCCCGCTTGAATATAACCCGGACAATACCGTGAAAGAGTTTTTACTGGTACCTTATGTCGGTGCCTGTATTCATGTGCCACCACCACCGGCCAATCAAATTGTCCATGCGGTTGCACCGGAAGCCATTAAACTCGACAACATGTACGATCCGGTTTGGGCGGTTGGTGTTATTCACGCAGAAACCACAAAGAGTGATCTGGCAGAATCCGGCTATCGACTGGATGTTGAAGAAGTCATGCCGTACACCATGCCCCGTTACTGATGTAACACGCGGCTAAAGCTGCGCGCCTGTTGCCCGGCAGCAAAACGCTGCACACCGGGTTACGTTCTACCTTCCAGCATCAGACGGCATCATCTTCCCCACTAATAACAACGCCGCAATGGATTTTCAGTGGTCGATGGTATGCGACTCGCCACAGTTGCTTCGGGAATCGGGTGCCTCGGCATTCTTATGATATACTATATCATCCCATAATAACCTGCTGCAGCTTCTCCCATGCAACCAGCCTCCAGTGCAAGGCTTCCGGTCACTGTTTTATCGGGTTTTCTCGGTGCAGGTAAAACGACCGTGCTCAGCCATATTCTGAATAATCGCGAAGGACGGAAAGTCGCCGTGATAGTCAATGATATGAGTGAAATCAACATTGACTCTGCCATTGTGCAAAACGAAGTATCGTTAAACCGCAGTGAAGAAAAGCTGGTTGAAATGAGCAACGGATGTATATGCTGCACACTGCGCGAAGACTTGCTTGAAGAAGTGACAAGGCTCGCACAGGCAAAGCGATTTGATTATCTGGTCATTGAATCCACCGGCATATCAGAGCCCCTGCCGGTCGCAGAGACATTTACGTTCGACGATGAAAACGGTGTATCACTGTCACAGGTTGCCGACCTCGACACCATGGTAACGGTTGTCGATGCTGTCAACTTCATGAAAGACTACGAAGAGGCAAAGTACCTGCAGGAAACCGGTGAATCACTGGGTGAAGAAGACGAGCGCAGTGTCGCAGATTTACTGATCGAACAGGTTGAGTTTGCCGATGTCATACTGGTGAGCAAAACAGATTTAATCGACAAACAACAACTGGAAAGTTTAACTGCAATTCTCAGATCCCTAAACACTTACGCCAAAATTCATCCTATTGCACAAGGGAACGTCAGTATCGATTCGGTACTGAATACCGGCCTGTTCAATTTTGAACGCGCTCAGCAGGCACCGGGCTGGCTTGCAGAAATGCGCGGCGAGCATGTACCGGAGTCTGAAGAGTATGGCATTGGCAGCTTCAGCTACCTTGCAAGGCGACCTTTTCACCCCGAAAAGTTTCACAACTTTCTGCATGGCCTGGAAAGCTACGGCAAGCTGCTGCGCTCCAAAGGCTACTTCTGGCTTGCAACCCGCCCGCAGTTTGCGGGGCAATGGAGCCAGGCCGGCGGCATAGCACACCACGGCTTTGGCGGTATGTTCTGGAAAGCCGTACCAAAAGAAAACTGGCCGGACGATGCGGAGTATCTCGACTCTATCCATAAACAATGGGAAGAACCATTCGGCGACATGCGTCAGGAACTGGTATTTATTGGCCAGGGGCTCGACCGTGAAGCAATTCTGCAGGCGCTTGATCAGTGCCTGTTAAGTGAAGAAGAGGTATTGAAAGGCAAAGACTACTGGGCAACGCTTAACGATCCGTTTCCGGACTGGGAAGCACAGGATGCACAGAGCCAGTAAATCTGGCTACCCGGTTGGGTATCGGCAGAAGTTAGCCGGCTGTATCCTTCTAACTGCAAGTATTGATTTCAATATTGGTATGAACCAGTGGCAATGCCTCCGGCAACCTTGTTTTATAATCATTTACAGACGCAGGGTTACTGGCCACCAGCGCAACCTGCGCTGAAAAAATCCCGGGCCCTATCGACCAGACATGCAGGTCGGTCACGCGGCTGTCACCATCGCTCTCTATCGCTTCCACAATACTGCCTTGCAGTGCTTCAGGTGCCTGAAAATCCAGTAGTACAGTGGCAGTTGTACGCAGCAACCCGATCGACCATCTCGCCACCAGCAAACCACCAACAATCCCGATAACCGGGTCGAGCCAGACCCAGCCGATATACTTCGCACACAACAGCGCAACAATTGCCAGCACCGAAGTCAGCGCATCGGCCAGTACATGCAGGTAGGCGGATCGAAGGTTGTGATCATCATGCTGATGACCAGAGTCACCATGTGTGTGACTATGGCCATGATCGTGACTATGACCATGGCTGTGCGAATGGCCGTGATCGTGCACATCAAGTATCAGCATACTCGCACCGTTTACAAGCAACCCGAGCACAGCAACGGCAATTGCCTGATTAAATGCGATGTCTACCGGGTTAAACAATCGCGCAATGCTTTCGAAGCACATATACAGTGCAAAAATAGCCAGCAATATCGCACCGGTAAAACCACCTAACGCGTTAACCTTGCCGGTTCCAAAGCTGAACTGTCGATTGCGCGCATGGCGGCGTGCATAAGCATAGGCAAATGCAGTAATACCAAGCGCCACTGCATGCGACGCCATGTGCAAACCGTCGGCCAGCAGCGCCATTGAACCGTAGTGAATACCCGCCACAATTTCCACCACCATTACCAGTGCGGTAATACCGACAACAATCAGGGTGCGGGATTCACCCGGTCGGCGCTGGTCCTGACCAAATGTATGATCGTGCAGCCATGGTTCGAGGTTATCGTTATGCATTAAGTTAAACTTTGGGGTTAGCTGGCGGCGGCGCAGGCAGAAACAGCAATTTAAACGCATACAGGTTCTTTCTGCCAGCGGATGAGCAAACCGTCAGCTTTATGCAGTACCTGCAGCTCTGCTTGTCAGGTCAGATATCGTTCTCTAATAAAGACATGACATTTTGATTGACGACTCATGCATGGTGCTGATGCATCACACATCAGCAGTATCTGCCAGGCACTGAAGCAACTGTGCATCCCACTCAGCATTAACTGAAACATCAATTATCTCAATACAGCTTTGACCTCGCCCAAACAGCGCAAGCTCAGTCATTGAACCGTCGGCCACGTTGTAGCCATAAACGCCTTCGTTAGTGTTCATAACTGCCTTCACTCTGCCAGCTTCAATGCCACTTAAAAAACTAAAAAGATCACTTCGACGGAAAATTTTGTCTTCCCTGAAACGCCATCCAACGCTTTGAAATCCGTCGCCCTGGTTAAGTTTTTTAATGTAACCACACGCAGGCATGGTGTCAGTCGCCGGGCTTTCATCGTGGTGGTGAGGTGCACCCGACTGCTGTGACAAACCAACTGAGCGTGATGCACCATTTAGCAGCGCAGGGTCGATTTCACCGTTAACGGTGAATACCACACTGACATCGCTACCGGCATTTTCATGCACATAAGACTGCAGCGCTTCACGGTCGCCGTCTTCATAAAGATCGCTCTTGTTGCCAGCCACAATATCAGCAACCTCAACTTGTTGATTGAATGTCGGGGTGTCGGTATAGCGGGGGTCGTGCAGGTG
>CAYZVB010000392.1:0-5081 GCA_964481315.1 uncultured Granulosicoccaceae bacterium | reverse complement strand
AAGAGCATTTTGCCTACTTTTGTGCTTTTCAAAAGTAGGGCCCGCCGCAGGCGAAGCAACACCAGCCCTCCGCAGGAAAAGAACAACTAACCAACCCGCCGCAGGTACATCCCACAAGCAAAGTAAACAAACACAAAGGCGCGACAGCCCTAAGGCTGCCACACCAAAACCCACCTCTAAATCTACTGACGAATCATAACAACAGTAGTCTTCAGCGCCGAGCTCGAAAATGTAATGCTGTTTTCATCAAAAATACCAAACCGGTAGTCCACTGTAGACAGCATGCCGTTGTTGTTACTGATGACCTGAATCTGGTAATCCGCAGCGGTGTCTGTCACGACGCGTACAATTGAACCGGGTGCCGATGCTACATCGAACAGGTTGGTAGATGTTGCACCGACAGGGCCCAGTGATATGTTGCCGCTGCTTACTGATGCGCGGTAGTCGTTGCCTTCCCAGTCGCCCTGTAACCACGCAGGCGGTGCGATGAAGTCGGTTGCTGCGACCTGATACATAATGAACTCATCGTTTATATCACCGCTGACTGAATAGAGCAGAGAGCCATCGCCGTTGCTGGTCCAGGTTTCGGTGAAAGAAACGTTGCCGTTGGCTCCCGGATACGAAACTGTGTACTGATAAACCGAGTCGCTGTTCTGCAGTTCGGTAACAGTAATGCCCGGTATTGCGCTATAGCTGGCAACTGCACCGTTAGGCCCGAGACCAATGTCGGCTGCTGTAGCGAAAGCTACCTGGTCTTCACCGGATGAGTTAGTGCCTCGCCACATGCCGTTTAACCATGCAGGTGGCTGGAATACGCTGACACCAGTGCCGGCGTCGTTACCGTTATCATCGCCGCCATCAGTGTTGTCACCACCGTCACCGGTGTTGTCACCGCCGTTATCAGTACCGTCACCAGTGTTGTCACCACCGTTATCAGTACCGTCACCAGTGTTGTCGTCACCGTTGTCAGTGCCGTCACCGGTGTTGTCACCGCCGTTATCAGTACCGTCACCAGTGTTGTCGCCGCCGTTATCAGTGCCATCTCCACCGTTGCCATCGTCGGTGTTATTACCTGATTCAACGCCTACGGTCGGGGTGCCGGTACTGGAATCGGATGAGTCAGCCAGTATGGTTGCCAGTCCGACTACGCCTGCAGCCAGCAGCACGCCGTTGGCTCCGACGCCGCCGCCAAAACCAGTGTCGATTCCACCGTTTATTTCGCCGGTCGAATCAGCGCCGCACCCTGCCAGCGTGATGCTGGTGGCAATAACAATCGGCAGAACTTTAAATCGCTTAGGGATAGAAAGCATGTGTTTCATTTTATTTACTCTATTAACTGAAAACTTAACAACAATGGCGAGTGGTGTGTCGCCGCAACAACGTTTAATCGCAGCACGTTAGTTTACGGATTTGACTGTCGTGGGAATGTGAAGTACTTAAAAAGTAAGTAGATATTTGTGACGCGGTGCAGACAGCAAGCAGCTACGCAAAGGCCACAGGTCGTGTCTAGCAGGTGGTGAGCTTTCGGTGATCAGCGATTGTATCGTATAACCGGCAAGAGATGCCGGTCTTTCATTAAGTCACACGCATGTTGTTTGTTATGAGCCGGCCAATTTTATCCGGCAACTGAGTGCGTTATTGACCGGGGTTTCTTTCAAGCTTCGAGAACGCATCGAACATCCAGTGTCTGATGGCCAGCACCATGGTAGTTCCCTGTCGTTGATCGAGGGGGAGTTTGCGTTCTTCTCTAACGGTGTCATCAAACAACTGCCCCACGTTATGTAAGCGTTCGAGTAATTGTTGTCGTGCAACCGGTGAAATATCGCCGTTTTTAACCAGTCGAAGGCAACCCTCTTCGTTGAAGTCTGCGTTAAAAAACGGCCCCTGAACTTCTTTGCGAAAGTACTGTTCGATTGGACCGTTCGGGTGCCAGCTGAAGTTTGTGGCAATGAGTGGTTTTGCACGGTTGCCCGGCAGCAGTTCAATGAGTCGCATTCGGTCGAGTTTTGCAAGGTATCGAATGCCTTCAACTTCGGTGATCTCATAGCGATCGAGAATTTCGGCGAACGTCCAGTTGTTTACCAGGCAGTAGGCAGTGAGCAGTAATTTCGGGTCACTAATCAATTCTGTTTCCTGCTCCAGAGACAGGCTTTGCAGTCGCTGTGCAGAGGCTTCGCTCAGTTGCAGCAGATCGCTGAAGTCGAGTGCCAGCACATCGCAGATTTTGTCCAGTCGGGCCAGCGTCATATTGCCGCTCGAAAACATCTGCTTAATCGCCGATTCCGACAGATCGAGCTCCTGCGCCAGTTCACGGTAGGTGATACCGCGTGATTTCAGCAGGCTCTTCAATTCTTGAACCAGTCGTGTTGCCTGTGCCATGGAGTTGCCTCTGGAGTTCGCTAAATCTGTACCGGTAGTGCACCAATCTTAGACGATATCGGAAAAGGTAGCGTAGTTATGTCTGTTTGCCGAAACTGCAATCGTCACGTTACTACTCACAGGGGCTACTTATGAGCATTTTGAAGCGATTTGTCACCACGGTGCACGCCAGCGTCGACCGCACACTGGCCGGTATCGAAAACCACGAGGCAGTGGTCGATGCTGCATTAACCGAAAGTCGCCAGGCGGTGGCACGGGCACGGGTGCGCCTTGCACGGCTGGAGAAAGACGGTGCCGAGCAGCGCAACCGTGTGACCGAGCTGGTCACCCAAATCGAACTGTGGAATGAACGCGCCCGTTCGGTTGCCACCACAGACCGTGAGAAAGCGCTGGCCTGTATTCAGCGGCGCCGACACTGCGAGCAGGAGTTGCACAGTGCAAAAGCACAAATGCACGAGCACGAAAAAATAATCAAACGCGTGCGCGACAGCATTTCAGAGTCTTCGGGCAGGGTGCAAACGCTGCAGGCGCAGCGCAATCAAATGCGCTCACGCGAGGCGGCTGCCCACGCCGGGCAGATCGTACATAAGCTTGAAGGCAGGGTGGGTGATGATGTCGAAGCCGCCATAGAACGCTGGGAGGTTTCAGTCGGTCAGGCCGAGCTTCTGACAGAGCATTACCCGCTGACTGAAAGCTACGATGAACTTGCTGAGAGTTTCATTTCAGAAGAGGAAAACAACCTGCTGGAAACCGAGCTGGAAATGCTGCTGAAAGAGGAGGGAAACAACAATGAGTAACGCCACTGCATTAAAGGAACCGGTTAAGGAAATGCCTGCAGAGTCTGCTGAAACGGTAAGCGGCAGCTGGCTTCCGGAAACCTCAGAACCAACAACACCGGCGGATGACAATGCGTCTTCCGGGGTCATGGAATTATTTAGAAAGTACGCGTCCGTATCTGATCTGTTGCGCTATGCCGGTGTGATCTCGGTGGCAGTTGCCATGGGGCTGTTCCTTATTGACGGTGCAGCGCTATTTACCGACTTGCAGCGATTCTTAACCATGCTCGGTTTCACCGGCGCGCTGACAGCAGCGGGCTTTATGATGAGCCTGGTGGTTAAGGAACAACGCGGCAGCCGCGCCTTTATGATGCTTTCGCTATTGTCTGTGCCGGTTAACTTTACCGTGTTCGGTGCATTGCTGTATTCGTTTGTACCGTTAGACGGTTTAGCGCAGAGTTATCCCGGCTTCGCGTTGTGGCAGGCAGGTCCGGCCGATGTGTTAACCGCGCTGGCTGCAGGCCTTGCTGTGCTGTTACCGGTTGTCTGGATGGGGCATACCGTACTTGCGCGAACCGAACGCAACTGGTTAACACCTGCGCTGTTACTCAGCAGTGCGGTGCTTATAGTGCCGGTCAGGCAGGAAATTATGGTTGCCGTGATGGCAGTAGCCACTGCCAGTGCGCTTTGGTGGTGTGTAAGCAGAAACAACAAAGACTCACTCGCGTTAAAAACCATAGAAGGCAAATTTGCAACTGCATTGTTGTTTGTACCACCGATCGTACTGATTGCACGCGGATTATTTTTATATGACGCCAGCGGCGTGCTTGTGTTTATGCTTAGCGCTGGTGTTTATCTGATATTCAGACAAATGCTCGCTGTACAAAAAATGCCAAAATTCCTGACTGGAACCGGTACGTTAGTCACTGCGATAGCGGCAGTTGTTACCAGTGCGGCCGGGGCTAATCTGGTGAATGAACTGGTTAGCGAAGACCTGGCAGTGGTATTAGGTGTTGGCGGTTTTCTAATGCTGAGCCATGACCTTCTGCAGGCATCACCAAACCAGCGTCTTGCAAAAGCTCTCGGCATTGTCGCAGTAATACTTTCTGCATGTACTCTAACTGCACTTTCCATGTTTCACCCGGAGGCCATGATTACAGCGCTGTGTATCGCCACACTGGTTGTGGTAACTACCTATGGCTTTATGAGAAGTTATATTGCCGTGAGTATTGTTGCCATGCTGGGTATTGCAACCATTAGCATGATGCACGTAGAAACACTGTGGGAAATGGCGATGCAGACTGGATGGTGGGGAATTGCAACCGCAGGCGTAGTTGCTATTGTTGCAGGTTCACTGATTGACAGAGCAGGGACTGTGGTTGTTAAGCAGGTGTAAGTTGTAAGTTTACCTGCGGTGTTAGAAGGGCAAGGGCGAGTCGTCTTTGCCCTTTTTTGTTGGTTTTTGGGGGGGGGGATGGGCTGCGTAGATGTATCGCTCCCCGATTGATTTCCAGGCAAACCGAAGGCCCTCCCCCGCGCTTAGACGCGGACCCTCCCAGGGGAAGGGTATTAAACGTGCGGGCTGCGATATTGTACTGTGCTCGTGAACCTTAAATACACAGCGTTTTATCAGTATGTTGATAGGTGTTGGGGATTGACGATACAGCAGGTAGGAACTACAAGTGTGCCAGCCTAAACATTAGGTGGATGCGCCGCTGGCTTATACCACCCTACAAGGAAACCCGCAGCGTCAGCAAGGCCAAAACGCATAGCGTTTTAAAAGCGTGTTGGTCGGTTATGAGGCTTGCGGATCCACCGTGTAAAAGCGAGAGAGATGGAAGTGTCACCGCGCATCACTGCAGTAGTTCCATGAAACCCGCAGCGTCAGGTGTGCCCCAGCAGTACCCACCGAATGGCATGAAGCCA
>CAYZVB010000391.1:0-5110 GCA_964481315.1 uncultured Granulosicoccaceae bacterium | reverse complement strand
GTGTAGGTCTGCGTGCAGGATTTCGACATGACTTTATCAGTGGTATAAACGGCAGCTATCACCCTGTAAACAAAGCTCAGGATAGTGACGGCGACGGCAGTCCTGACCATCGGGATACCGACAGCAACAATGACGGCCGGCTCGACGCAATAGACTCGGGGCTGGTATCTGAAGCAGAAGCACTTGCAGACATTGTGGTCGATGCGGAGGGTGTGCCGCTGACAGCTCCCGATGCCAGCCAGCCGCAGCAACCGCTGCCGCCTGTGCAAACACCAGAGACACACGACAGTGATGGTGACGGGCTTAGCGATAGTCAGGAACAATTGCTGGGTACCAATGTGTCGCTGTCAGATACTGACAACGACGGCTTTACCGATGCCGAAGAGGTAATGGTGTTCCATACTGACCCGGTCGATATCAACAGCACGCCCCTGTCCGCTGATCACGATTCGGCTGATGATGATTCCGCTGATAGCCATCATGCTGCTGTCGAACCCTCTGCTATCGATTCTGACGGTGACGGCATCGCCGACAGCGCAGAGACCATTGACGATACTGATGCCGACAGTCTGCCAAATCAGTTTGACCTCGACAGCGACAACGACGGACTGCCGGATGTATTGGAAGCCGGACTGCCGGACAGCAACGCTGACGGGCTGATCGATGCAGAATCGCAAGAGTTGCTGGTACACGTTGATCAGTTGCGCGATACCGACAATGACGGCTCGCCCGATTTTCTTGATCTCGATTCCGATGGTGACGGAAAAAATGACCGGATAGAGTCGGGCTTTATCGATGCAGATGAAAACGGAACCAGTGACAACCTGATCGACACCAACCACAACGGCTGGGATGACGATGCAGAGTTTGGCAATGTACTTCCACCCGACAGCGATGCCGACTCTGTGCCCGATTATCTGTCCGCCGATCCCAACCTTACCCTCGCCGCGGCGCTGCAGGATGATCAGCCTGCCGATACCGGGTCTGGTGACACGCTGCTCACCGGGGTAAAAGGGGCAGGGTGCAGTATGACCACAAACACTAAAGACTATTCACTGTTGTTGCTGTTATTGTTGGCAACCCTAATGAGTGTACGACGCAGACTGCGAGCTTGAACAATTTCCGTATTCAAAAACTTTTAACAGCAGGGCTTATCACTGCATTGTCAGCCTGTGTGGCAGGCACGCAAAACAGGACGATAGTACCTGCGGTCGCAGCTGCCAATGCGACCGGTAACAGCAGAGTAGTCAGCGTTCTCCTCGAAGTGGATACGGCGGCGTCATTTTCGCCTGTGCCCGGGTTGCGTGAAGTAACTGCCGAGCCCGTTGTCGAAACACAGGTTGCACAGGCGAAGGGGCGTTATGAGCTTAACGGTGTTGACGTTGTGATCATTGGCGGAAGTTGCCGCGAGCTGCGCGCAAAAATTACCACGCTCACTGAATGTGCAGAGTCTGATGTTACACAGAACAGCTACGGCACCGAGGTAGTAAAGGGAGTAGCCGGTACTGACGGACTGGTTAAGTTAACGCTTGAGCCGCGCGCTTACCGATTAACTGTTGAACGTGTCAGGACCAGCGAAGATGCCAGCTGCTGGTGGAGCGGGTCAGTGGTAGTGCCGGCACAGTCAACATCGGTGAAACTACCGATGCTTGTTTACTGCGAATAAGACTTACGCAATAGCTCTGTAAATGCCTTTGCCACAATCGGTTTGCTGCACAAGTAGCCCTGGTACAGTTCGCATTGCAGCAGTTTCATATGATTGAGCTGAACATCTGTCTCAATACCTTCTGCAACTACCGTCATGCCAAGGTCATGTGCCATCGAAACCATCGCTCTAACAATCGGTGAGCGATTCTCTTCTGACTGAACTTCTTCTATAAACGATCGGTCAATCTTGAGCTCATCGAGTGGCAGGCGTTGCAAATAACTTAAAGAAGAGTAGCCGGTACCAAAGTCATCAATCGACAGTCTGACACCCAGCGTTTTCAGGTTATGCAAAAGCTCAATGTTAGACTCGGCGTTTTCCATGACCATGTTTTCGGTCAGCTCCAGCGTC
The DNA here is from genome assembly GCA_964481315.1 of uncultured Granulosicoccaceae bacterium. GTDB lineage: Bacteria > Pseudomonadota > Gammaproteobacteria > Granulosicoccales > Granulosicoccaceae. Next base: position 3,054 of record CAYZVB010000391.1, on the reverse strand, counting down.
AGTGACGATGCAGGAAAACCGGTTTTATCGAGAATTTGCTTCACCGTCAGATCCATTCTTGAGTCGTGGATCTGTTTTATCGAAACGTTCACTGCCAGTTTGAAGTCGATATCAAACTCCTGCAGCCACTGTGCTGCCTGTGCGCAGGCCTGCTCCAGTATCCATGCACCGATAGGGATAATCTGACCGGTTCGTTCAGAGATGGGAATAAACTCATCCGGTGATACAAAACCGATTTCTGGACTGATCCAGCGTATCAGTGCTTCGGCTCCGATGATGTCTCCGGTAATCAGATCAACCTTGGGTTGATAGGTGACTTTGAGTTCTTCGTTTTCTATGGCCTTGTGCAGGCCGTTTTCGATCGAAAGAATCCTGGTGGATTCCTCGTTCATAGTGCCTGAATAGAATGCGTAACTTTCCCCGCCACCGTGATCTTTGGCGTAAGACATGGCAGTTTCTGCGTTGTTCAGCAGCTTTTGCGGATCCGTTGCATCATCCGGAAAAATTGCGATACCGACTTTAGTGCTCGGGAATATGAGCTGACCATCAAGATTGAATGGTTCACTGGTGTCGATAATGATGCGTCGTGCCAGTACCGCGGCCTGCTGCGGGTTTTCGATGTGGCCGAGGAATATTGAAAATTTATCACCGCTGGTGCGCGCAAGATTGGTAGTGATCTCTGTGCCGAATGTGTCGCGCATAATATTGGTAGAACGAACACAGTTTTCGAGCTTGCGTGAGTACAGCTGAATAAAGCGGTTGCCGCAGTCTCTACCCATTGAGTTGTTTACGGTCTTGAGGTTCTCAAGGTAGACATGGATTGCCGCGCCCATCGCCTTCTCGGCTTTCAGGGTTTCAATAACCGCATAGGTGTTGTCAAGAAATACATCAAGCTTGGCAAGCCCGGTCAGTTGATCGTAGTTTACCAGTTGGTGCTGGTAGGCTTTCGCCGCCAGCGTGTTTCTCAGGCGCAGCGCAAGTTCACTGGCATCAACCGGTTTGGCCAGAAAGTCCATAGCGCCGAGTTGCAGCGCTCTGAGTTTGGTGTCTGCGTCGTCGGACGACGTGAGTATGACTACCGGAATATGCTGCAGACCTTTGTTACCACGCATTGCCTGCAATACATCGAAGCCCGATACTTCAGGCATCATCAGGTCAAGCAGTACCACGTCGGGTTTTTCGGCCTGCATCATCGCAATCGCCTGCGACGAGTCGCTGGTCGATACGAAGTTGGAGTAGCCTTCACCTGTCAGGTAGGTTTGCAGAACATCAGTATTGATGGGCTCGTCGTCGACCAGCATAATTTTTGCCGAGCTGATAAGCGTTGAGTACTGATCCTGGTCGGAATCAGTGTCATCAAAACGGTTTGTGTCTATGGCGCTATTTTGCATAATCGTCTACCGCCCGGTATCAGGCAGAGTCTTTCCTATCCGTCGAACCGCTATCGTTTCCTGGAACCACAATATTGCTCGCATACACTTTAATCTGATCAAGCAGTATTCCCATGTGTTTGTTGTTCTTGTTCTTCGCGTATAATTCCATCTCTGCTGCAGGTTCGGTAAACACATCAAAACCGACGGTTCCTCCCGATCCCTTAAGCCAGTGCGCCAGGTTTGCGATTTCCACAAAATCATCTCTTGCAATAGCCTGTTCCAGCAAGTTGATCTGACTGTCTAAACGTGACACAAATCTCAGAATAATAGGCCTGAAAGCAGGGTTCTTTTCTGCAAGCCGACTCTCTACTGGTGTTACGACTGATGTGCCCGAACCTTGAGTCTGTACGCTGTGAATAACAGTTTCAGTATCCGCCGCAAGCGGCTGATTTTGTTCTACTAATTCTGTCGGCTTGCCCGGGCGTAGTCTGACGGCCAGCGCTTTGATGTGTGCAATGTTCGCAGCTATCTTTTCATCGTTAGCGGTGCCGGCAAATACCTCAAGATCTTTGGCCGGTTCAAACAGCGCGTCAAAACCTACTGTGCCGCCTGAGCCTTTGAGCCAATGTGCAAGGGATGCGAGCTCAGCATAGTTTCTGGTTGAGTACGCTTCTTCTATTTTTGGCAGCTGCAGGTGGAGCTTTTCAATAAATTTGTCTACTACGTGCCCCAGGGTTTCGGAGCCACCCATACGGCTGTAAATAGGCGTAGCGTTGTTAGGCACCTGCGGCAGTTCTGCGACAGCAGCGGGTGGCGCAGCGACCGCAGCCTGGGCCTGGGTCTCGGCAGTAACCACTGTACTTTCTCCACCCAGCAGGTCACCGAGTAGTCGTGTTAGTGCATCGAGATCAATCGGCTTGGTCATGTAATGCGAGAAACCGGAGTTTAGAATCCGTTCTTCGTAGCCTTTCATGGCGTTTGCCGTCAGTGCAATGATCGGTTGCTTTATGCCGTTTGCGCGCAGTGTTTTTGCCGTTTCGTAGCCATCCATTACCGGCATTTGAATATCTGACATGATGATGTCGTATTGACTTTCGTGCGCCATTTGCACACCAATCGCACCGTTCTCTGCAGTCTCCGATTCAATGCCAAGGTCAGAAAGAACCAGCGTAATCAACTCGCGGTTTTCTGCTGCATCGTCGATAACCAGAATCTTTGATGGCGGGAATACCCACTGCATGGTTTCGTGTGTATCTTCGCTTTCCGACATTCTGCGTTTTACTTCATCCGGGCTCAGTAACTCTATGCCGTCGAGTGATCCGGTTTCAACTTTCGCAGTGAATGTGGTGCCAACATTCATTTCACTGGACACGGTGATATCGCCACCGAGTGCCCCTGCAAGCTTCTTACTAATGGCCAGACCAAGACCGGTACCGCCAAAGCGTCTTGTGATTGAAGAGTCCGCCTGCACAAAAGGTTTGAAGATCGCACCCAGTTGCTTTTCATTCATGCCAATGCCGCTGTCGACCACATCAATGGCAAGCATGGATTTGTCTGCCTGCTGTTCGGTTCGCAAAATGATCTGAACACCGCCCTGATCAGTGAACTTGATTGCGTTGCCGACCAGGTTGGTGATGATCTGACGCAATCTGGAGCTGTCGCTTATAATGTGTTCCGGCAG
>CAYZVB010000390.1:0-5138 GCA_964481315.1 uncultured Granulosicoccaceae bacterium | reverse complement strand
ACTAGTTTTCTCTGCTTATTATGGGCAAGTATTGCAGGCTATTCGGTTATGCAGGTAGCCCGAAATAAGTGTAGTTATCTGTGGCAATATCCCCGCGCCAGACATAGACAGACATAAACGCACGGTTACCGGTTTTTGTAGCGTGTGGCAGCATTGATGGATGAAATGATCGCCCGCCGCTGCGTTGCAGCTGGTAGTCATCGTCATCTCTTTTCCAGTAAGCCTCACCGGCAAGCATCACAAACACTTCTTCAGCAGGGTGGGTTCTTATGCCGTATTCGGCATTTGGCAGCAAACCGTACACGCCGATGCGAACGGTGTTGGAAGTGATCAGCCCGTCCGGCCCTAACAACTCCACATGCACTTTGTGCCGGTTAAGCGCCACATAGGCAGGGTTGTCACTGGTTGCAGGTGGTGCCCACGGCAGCGGTGTATTGGCAATGGTTTCGCACACGGCAGGAAGGCCGGGTTTAACCAGCTCGCGATGTACTTCCGGATGAAGTGGTGCCGGGTTGGTAATTTCAACTGACGAGGTGTCTGCGGTGGCAAGCGCGGCCGCTGCTATGCGTTCAATTTCAAGGTCCGGTGTAAGTACACCGGCAAGTCCTGTATAAAGGTTTTGCAGCGACATCAGTGTTTTCCTGTAGCCTGCTTGCATATTACTGCGATTCGGCGTGTTTGCAGTTCTGTTTATGCCGTATTCTTCGCCACTGTAATATTGGCTACCACCTGAGTTACGGACGCGCTAAGCTTTGGGCTATGCAAAATAACAGGATATTCTATGGTTCGTCATATTGTGCTGACTCGCTTCAAGCATTCCACCACCGAAGCTGAAATTAATGAACTGTACCGGGCGTTTGAAAGTCTGGTCGGCCAGCTCGACAACGCCTGTGGATTTACCGGCGGGCGGTCGAAAAGCCCCGAGCAAATCGAGCGTGGATATCTGCACGGATTTGTTATTGATTTCGACAGCTGGAACGCGCTGCAGCACTATGCTGATCATCCGGTACACAGGCAGCTTGGTGCACAGCTGGTTGAACTTGCAGAAGGTGGTATGGACGGGTTGCTGGTGTTTGATCTTGAAGTGTAGCCTGCGCTAATTATCTCCAAATATGTCACCCAGACCGCCCAGCACTGATCCTTCGCCCTTCGAACCGCCGACACCGGCAGCCTGAGTGATCCGGTTGGCAAGTCGCGAGAAAGGCAGGCTTTGCAGGTAAACAGTACCTGTCCCTTTTAGTGTCGCGAGAAACAGCCCTTCACCGCCAAACACCATAGATTTCAGGTTGCCGGCACGTTCAATGTCGTATTCGATACCACTGGTAAAAGCGGCAATGCAGCCTGTGTCTACTCTGAGTGTTTCGTTGTTCAGCTGCCTTTTAATCACAGTGCCGCCAACATGTACAAACGCTTTGCCATCACCGGAAAGATGCTGAAGTATGAACCCTTCACCGCCAAAGAAGCCGGTACCAAGCTTGCGTTGAAATGCTATGTCGATAGTAGTGCCGAAAGCCGCGCAAAGAAAAGCGTCTTTCTGACAATACAGGTCACTGCCAAGTGTGGCCATATCGAGTGCAATGATTTTACCGGGGTAGGGAGCGGCAAAGGCAACTCTGCTTTTTTGTGAACCGTGGTTGGAAAAGTGCGTCATAAAAATCGACTCGCCGGTGAGCACCCGCTTACCAACCTGCATTAGTGAGTCGAGTACGCCTTTAACGGGTTTTGATCCGTCCCCCATTTTGGTTTCATAAGCAATGCCGTCTTCCATGTAGTTCATTGCACCGGCTTCGGCGATAACAGTTTCTGCTGGGTCGAGTTCTATCTCAACAATCTGCATATCATCGCCAAAAATCTCATAGTCGACTTCATGACATTTCACTGGGGTCTCCTGATGGGGCTGACATTAAGGATGCCAAAACGTGTTAGAAATTGTCCAGCCGTACAATCACAGGTTCTCTGCCACACAAACTGATGCACAGGGCAATGCAGGTTTGAATTGCAACCTGCCATTCAGCATAATGATTGGCGACAACAGGGCTTTCAATACAGACTAGGCGGAAACATCATGATTCATGTCATTGCAATAATTACCACCATGCCGGGAAAACGCGCTGATGTACTGGCTGCATTTAAAGATAACGTGCCGGCCGTGCATGCAGAAAAAGGCTGTATTGAATATCAGCCGGTTATCGATTTCCCGGACGGCGGCGGCATCCAGACCTCGATAGGTCCGGACAGTTTTATTGTTATTGAAAAGTGGGAAACTATCGAAGACCTGCAGGCACATGCAAAGTCGGCGCACATGGCGGCCTATGCAAAAAAGGTGGCAGATATGATTGCCGATCGTTCAGTGCATGTGCTGCACAATGCCTAGTTGGCAGGTGGTAATAACTGCTTGCAGTCTAAACCACTACACATCATCTTCATCTGCCGCCTGACGATGCCACATTTGTGAGTAACGACCATCCAGTGCCAGCAGTTTTTCGTGCGTGCCCTGCTCAATAATACTGCCCTGGTCGAGCACGACGATTTTATCTGCATCGACCACCGTTGACAGCCTGTGCGCGATGGTAATTACCGTTCTTCCCTCACTCATGAGTCGCAGGCTTTCCTGAATGTCCCGCTCTGTGTCGGTGTCGAGCGCAGAGGTGGCTTCATCGAGTAGTAGTACCGGTGGATTCTTTAACAGGGTTCTGGCGATGCCGACACGCTGTTTTTCACCGCCGGATAACTTCAGACCGCGTTCACCCACTGCGGTATCGTAGCCTTCCGGCAGGCTTAAAATGAAGTCGTGAATTTTGGCAGCCTTTGCCGCTTCAATCAGTTCCTCTTCGCTTGCGTCCGGACGTCCGTAGGCGATGTTGTAGCCGATAGTGTCGTTAAACAGCACGGTGTCTTGTGGCACGATGCCAATACTTTCGTGCAGGCTTTTCTGTGTAATATCGCGAACATCCTGATTGTCGATAGTTAATGCTCCACTGGTCACATCGTAAAACCGGAACATGAGGCGGCCGATGGTCGATTTACCCGAGCCTGATGGTCCGACCACGGCGACTGTCTGGCCCGGTGGAACAGTGAGATTAAGTCCGTTTAGAATAGTGCGGTCATCGTTGTAACCGAAGTGTATGTTGTTAAATTGCAGTTCGCCGCCATCAATTTTCAGCGCTTTGGCGTCGGGTTTGTCTTCAACTTCCCGCTGGTACTGCAGCAGGTCAAACATTTCACCCATATCAATCAGGGATTGGCGAATCTCGCGGTATACGGTGCCAAGGAAATTTAACGGCATGGTGATTTGGATCATGTAGGCGTTAACCATGACAAAGTCGCCGACAGTCAGATCGCCGTTGTTGACACCGATGGCCGCCATCACCATCACGATGACCAGCCCGGCTGTAATAAACAATGACTGGCCGAAGTTTAGAAACGCCAGTGAATACGATGTGGTAAGAGCGGCCTTCTCGTAGCCACGCATGGATTCGTCGTAGCGGTTGGCTTCGCGTTCTTCGGCGCTGAAGTATTTGACCGTTTCGTAGTTTAATAAACTGTCAATGGCCTTCTGGTTGGCATCGGTGTCCTTGTCGTTCATTTGCTTTCTAATCTGCACACGCCACTCGGTGACTTTAAACGTGAACCAGATATAGATAGCAATGGTGATCACTATGACGGTCAGGTACCAGACATCAAATACAAAAAACATGATGGCGGCAATCATTAACAGCTCGAGCACCAGTGGCCCGATTGAAAACAACATAAAGCGAAGCAGGAAATCGACGCCTTTAACGCCGCGCTCGATTATTCGGCTGAGCCCACCGGTTTTGCGCGTTAAGTGGTAGCGCAGTGACAACGCGTGCATATGGCGGAAAGTCTCCAGCGCCAGCCGTCGCAGTGCACGCTGCCCGACTCGGGCAAACAATACGTCGCGCAACTGATTAAAACCGACTGTCATCAGTCGCGCCATGCCGTAGGCGATAGTCAGTCCCACGGCGCCGGCGATCAAAAATACTGTCGCATTGGATTCGCCGCCACCGGGTGCCATTGCATCTACGGCACCCTTATAGAAAAACGGCGTGATGACTGAAATCACTCTTGCCAGCACCAGCGCCACCAGGGCAAGCACCACTCTGACTCTGATTTCGCGATTATCTGCCGGCCACAGGTAGGGCAATACGCGGCGGATGGTGCGCATGCCGCTGCGACGGGCTTCAGCCTGTGCGTCGATTTCCTCTGCTTCAACAGACATTGAGGTTCCTGATTGCCAGCGAACCACTGTAACTGGTGCGCGAGTAGTGAGAGGGGAAAAAATACCCAATAGTACCGCAAACGAATACGACGAAAAAACGGATCAGTATTGGTAAATCGGTTTATTGAAAGTCAGCCATGATACCGGCATATTGGCTGACGGTGTCGACCTGTATTTCCGATCGAACAGTTCGGTGTAACCGAACTGCACAACACTACCAACCCGCATTCCACAGACGTTTGTCAGGAACCTCAATAGGAGCGCCGCCGCTAAACCACCGGCGTTTGTCCCAGGCTCGGGTTTCGTAGTGTGAGCCGTAGTACCTGCGCGTTTCTGATTCTTTGATGACCAGATCAGGATCGAGGGAATCGAGGCCAAACACAATGATGGTACGGTGGCCACCCTGGATCGGGCCGGGTGTGTGTTCGACTTCGGTACGGCCCCAGCTCGGTACCCAGAGCCCGGCATGCCCTTCGGGGGTGTTGAGACGCACGGTGACATCGACAGGCTTTTTCCTGGCGCGGCTGTGACGACTGATACCACGCCGCCGAACCAGTGTTTCGCCACCCGTGCATCCCTGATTTAAGATCGTGAAGATGCCCTGTACGTCGAGGTTTTTTTCTACTCCATCGGTGTGGTAGTTACCCGGCAGTATGGGTTTTTTGCGGTACTCGCGTAACAGTTGCAGATACTCTTCTTTGGTTACCGATTCCGGGTTGGGATTGTTTTCTTCAACCTGTCTTAAGAGGTGTGGTGGCAAAATATCCGGATCACCGTAGTAGTCGGTTAATCCGAAGTACAGGCCAAGTTGTTTGCGACTGGTCATTACGTCCTGCAACGAGCTGTCGAGTCTGCACATTGAAAAGATCATCAGGTCGAACGCTGCCTCAAAGGCTTT
>CAYZVB010000389.1:0-5153 GCA_964481315.1 uncultured Granulosicoccaceae bacterium | reverse complement strand
CCCAGAACCAGCGCTATTAGCAGTACAAAAATTAGTACGAATGACATGAAGTAGGGTGTTTATTGGTGAGCAACAGAGTTGGCGGGAATATCAACAAAAAGGACATTCCCCTGTGCCGACTCTATAGTGACTTTCAGGCCGGCGTTAATGTTTTTGTGCTGTGAGCTATCCGATAATCGCGCTCGCCAGTCGCAGCCCGAGAAACGTACCCTGCCGGTATGTGCTGTAACGCACTCGGTAACAATGGCACTTTTACCGGCTAATTCAAGGTACTCATCCTGCTCGCTGCCCACAATGTCGTTAAACGTTTTACCCGGCAGCTTGAAAACAAGAGCTGCGATAATGGCTATCGCATCTCTCAGGTATTGGTATAACGTTTTCAAAACATTTTAAACAGCGCAGCCCGGCGACTTACCACTGGCGACAGCTTCGCGGTAGATGGTCAACGCTTTGGGCATTTGCGCGTCGAGTTGTCGAATGCGTGTGGTAGGTGCCGGATGGGTCGATAGCAGTTCCGGTGCGGATGAACCATTGGCTGCTGCCATATTGCGCCACAGCTGAGTGCTGGCGCGCGGGTCAAAGCCGGCCTGCGCCAACAGATCAAGCCCCAGCACGTCAGCTTCGCTTTCCTGCCCGCGGCCGTAAGGCATCAGTACGCCGAACTGCAGTCCCAGACCCAGTGCCGCCATGACATTTCTGTCGCGACCTTCCAGCTGCGTGCCGAGCATAATCTGACCCACCACCAGACCGGCCTGTCCGGCCAGATTTGCCGACAGTCTGGCTTTACCGTGATTTGCCAGTACATGCGCCACTTCGTGTCCCATCACCGCCGCCAGCTGATCCGGTGTTTCGGCCACTTTTAACAGGCCGGTATAGACGCCGATCTTGCCGCCCGGCAGTGCGAATGCATTGACCTGATCATCGTCAAATAATGTTACTTCCCACTGAGTACTGTCGTTAAGTTCGCGGGTAATCGCGTTACCGATGCACCGTACATAGGCAGATTTACGTCGATCAGTCGATATTGGGATAGACTTTTTCATATCGGCATAGGCACTTAAGCCCATTGCCGTCATTTGTTTGTCGGAGACCAGGCTGAGCTGCTTTTTGCCGGTAGGCGATGTGGTACAACTGGCTATCAGGGTTGCAGCCAGTGTGGTGGCGAGCGCTATAGCGAGCGGTTTGAACATGGAATTCTGTCCCCGTTTTGGTATACGTCAGTTGATATAACGGCTTGTGAGACTGAAGTATAACGCCTTAACCGCAACGGTATGACGCCTTGACCACTGTTGTGCTTGCCGTATGATTACCGCATTTTGGAAACCGGCATGGCGAAGAAAGCTGCACCCCGTACAAAAAAGCAGGTGCCAAACGGCAGCAGTGCTGCGGTGGTAAAAAAATCCACCGCGCCCGGCATGGCAAAAAAATCCAAAGCCGGGAAGGCTGCAACCGGGAAAAGCACCGCGAAGAAAAAGCAGCAGTTAAAACCGGCCCGCAAAACTTACCCGCCCGGAAACAGTAAGCAGGTGCCGTACGATCTGGTTTACGTGGCTGACAGTGATATTCACGGTAAAGGGTTATTCGCGCACAAGACCATAAAAGCGGGCATTAGTCTTGGTGAGCTGGAGGGAAAGTCTACTACCACCGACGGCACCTATGTGCTGTGGCTGACCGAACGTAAAGGCCTGCGTATTACCAATGAGTTCAGGTTTATCAACCACAGCAGTCGTCCCAACTGTGCATTAACGGGGACGGAAGTAACCACGCTAAAAAAGATTAAGCCGCATGAAGAATTGACTCATGACTATGGGTGGTAAAACATCCGTTTTTTGTATTTCGGTTTTTGGTTAGGCAGTTTGCCATAGTTCCAGTAACTGCTCCGGATTGTCCGGCTGTGTTTCGAACACCGTTGCGTGGGAGTTGGCATCATCGAACAATTGCTTCACCCACGGCAGCGCTGAGCTTACCCATAGATGTGCAACCGGTTCAAATTGAATGCTTAAAGTCCCGCCCTGCATGCTAAACATGTCCTTGTTGGAGATTCCCTGAAACCAAAGCGTGGTAGCACAGTTCGCGCAGTAGTACCGCTTTAGCAAATTGCTATTGTGTTGATAAGCTGCCACTTCAGTGGTTCCGGTTACCAGGGTGATATCTGACTTTTTAAACCAAACGTTAGTTGATGCAATCGAACCGGTTGATGTCTGACAGCTGCTGCAGTGGCAGGCATAGCAGGTTTGCGGTTCATCGTGTACTTCAAATCTGCACGTGCCGCAATGGCATTGGCCGTGGCTAGAACGGATAGCCATTACGCTGGAATCTGTAACCCGTCGTAGGCAGCCTCAACACCCGGTGGCAGCTGCGCACTGAGCTCTGCATAATCAATGGCGTTATGCATGTTGGTAAGTATTGCTCTTTCAGGTTTTACCTTTTCAATAAATGTCAGCGCCTCTTCAACATTCATATGCGTCGGATGTGAGGTGTATCGCAGCGCATCGATAACCAGAACATCAAGATCCGAAAGTGCTGTAAGGCTTGTTGGCCGCTCTACGGTTTTTACATCCGGCATATACGCAACACCACCAACTCTGAAACCAAGCGCGGGAATGTCGCCATGGTTCACTTCAAAAGGCAGCAACTCTATCGCACCGCCGTCGCCGGTGATTGTTACCGGAGTATCTGCCTCTATACGGTGTTCGTTACAAATAGCCGGGTAGCTGCTGCCATCGGCCTGATGAAAACAATAACCGAAGGCAGGCATTACACGTTTGGCGGTGGAGGCGTCCATGTAAACGTTTACTCGTTCGCGATGTTTGATTGTTAGCTGCCGCAGATCATCCATGCCAAAGATATGGTCGGCGTGGGAATGAGTGAGCATAGCCGCATCGAGGTACTGCACGTTTGCCTGCAGTAATTGCATTCGCATGTCCGGGCCGGTATCGATAAGCACACTGGTTTTGCCGTCGGTATCGGTTTGTTCCACCAGCATGGCGCAGCGCTGCCGGCGGTTTTTTGGATTGTCCGGGTCACAGGCGCCCCAGTCGTTGCCGATTCTCGGCACACCACCCGACGAGCCGGTGCCAAGTAGTGTAAATACGGTTTTTCTTGTCATTGGCGCAGTATAGGTTCAGCGGGCGGAAAGCAGAAGCCGGACAGCGAAAAAACATGCAGCAGGGGAATTGGGGGAGGGTAGAAATTACCCGGTAAAAAATACCTTTTTTGGTTTACGGAGAATCAACCGTATTGTGTGTTGCAACAACCCGCTGCGGCGGGCAACTGTTGAAGTTTTTATAAAACCAATGTTACCCCAACAGGAGCAAAGCTAACATGCAATCCAACCTACAAACTACGGGTCGACCCGCTGTGCGCGGCGTCTTTGATTACCGGCCGCACAATCTGCTGGCAGGTTTGACCATGCTGCTGGTGATGTCGGTGGCATTTGCCGGTAATGCACTGGCACTCGCACTACCAGACTTCGAATCGCTGGTGAAGCAGCAGGGCAAGGCGGTGGTAAAAATATCAGTAACGGCACAGCAGCAACTGACTAACGCCCCGCAGTTCAACCCCGATGAAATGCCGGAGTTTTTCAGGAAATACTTCGAGAATAATCCACAGCCCTTCAATGCACCTGAAGGTCGACGCAGCAGTGGTTTCGGTTCGGGCTTTATTATGTCCGAAGACGGCTACATCGTGACAAATGCACACGTGGTAAAAGACGCCACTGAAATCACTGTCGCACTGCCTGACCGCAGACAATACAAGGCAGAGTTAATCGGTGCCGACCCGCGCACTGACGTAGCGCTGCTTAAAGTGGAAGCGTCCGGCTTACCAACACTTGAGTTTGGTGACTCCGCTGATCTTAATGTGGGCCAGTGGGTACTTGCTATTGGTACGCCGTTTGGTTTTGACTACACCGCCACACAGGGCATTGTATCGGCGTTATCCCGCAGTCTGCCAAATGAAAACTATGTGCCTTTTATACAGACCGATGTTGCGGTAAACCCCGGTAATTCAGGTGGTCCGCTGTTTAACACGGAAGGCAAGGTGATCGGTGTTAACTCACAAATCTTCTCACGCTCTGGTGGTTACATGGGCTTGTCTTTTGCGATTCCATCAAACGTTGTTGAAACTGTTGTCGCACAATTGAAAGATACCGGTTACGTCAGTCGCGGCTGGCTGGGTGTGCTAATTCAGAACGTTGATCTGTCTCTGGCAGAGTCCTTCGGTATGGACCGCCCTGAAGGTGCATTGATTTCAAAGGTCACTGACGACAGTCCCGCGGCTGCAGCAGGGCTTAAAACCGGTGACATTATTCTTGAGTTCAATGGTCAGAAAATCGGCCAGTCTTCCAACCTGCCTCCTGTAGTAGGGGCCATTCCGGTAGGCGACACGGTAGATGTTGTGGTGCTGCGTAACGGCGACATGAAAACGCTTCCGGTCACGATTGCCGAACTGGCAGAAGATCGTCAGATCGTCCGAACCAGTAGTGTCGATACCGACAAAGAATCACGGCTCGGTGTTGCAGTTGCACCACTAAGCGCAGATGAAAAACAACAGTTTGGTGTCAGTAACGGAGTGATCGTTAAGTCGGTTGATCCACAGGGTGTGGCGGCGCTGGCCGGTATTGTCGAAGGTGATGTGCTGGTCAGTTTCAACCAGCAGGAAATCGACACGGTTGATCAGCTCGCAAAACTGGTAAAAGAAGCACCTGCCGGAGATTCGGTAGCGGTTCTAATCCAGCGCAACAACAACCCGCTGTTTACAGCGCTCACCATGCCGCAATAAGCCATGCGGAAGTAAGGCTATGCCGAAGTGAGGCAGTAGCTGCCGAAGGCATAAACTGCCAATTAACCATCGACCGGGCACTTGTCCCGGTCGATGTTGTCACAAGAGGGTAAAATTTACCGCATTGAGGGTTGAGAATAAGCGGTTAAACTCCATGACTATCGGGTGTAAACAGAATACGGGAAACAATGCCACAAGCACTTGTCGACACGTCAGAGTCTGACGACTCGTTTACAGTACGGCCACTCACAGCTGACCTCGGGGTTAACCCTGACTGGCAGGGTAGCGCTGCCCCGGCAGAACTTGAAGTGCCCTCGTATGCGGGTGTTCAGCAGATTACTCAGCTAACTCTGATGTTTACACTGTGGGCG
>CAYZVB010000388.1:407-5187 GCA_964481315.1 uncultured Granulosicoccaceae bacterium | reverse complement strand
ACCCGAATCCGCCCCTGCCCTGGTCCTATACGATATTGAAACTGAACAGGTTAACGAGGTAGAGGACGCTGCCCTGCAAAGTGAAACACACGCACGAATAGAAACAGCTCCGCTGGTGAGAGCACGAATTACCTCAGTGAACGAGGTAGCCGCAAGCCAACTGATTATCAACGGTGACAACCAGTTGCGCAGAGCAGTCAATAACGAACACAAACTGAGTTACCGCGGTGGCAATATCGATGGACTCGACCTGATAGATGGCCAGTGGTGGGCGCCCGGAACCACTAATGTTATGTCACTTGAAGATCGTGAAGCGGGCAGACTGGGCATTAGTGTCGGTGACCGGATTTCGTATCAGATCAGCGATAAAACTCTGCAGCTGGAAGTGCGCGCCATTCACACACAAAAAGGGCTGCAAACCCGCTTCTGGTTTGAAGGAATTGTCGCAAACAACTTACTTGATGGATTAACCTACCGGCATGTTGGCACTGCCTTCATGTCAGATGAAGCGGCAACAGAAGCACAAAAGCAAATCGCAGCGTTAGCACCCAATGTCATTACAGTTCGTACTGCACGGCTACTCGCTACCGCACGCGACTTACTGGGCCAGGCAACCACTGGCCTGTTAATAATTTCCGGCGTTAGCTTGCTGGCGAGTCTGCTGGTACTGATTAGCGTGATCGCCGCCGGACGCAACCGTCAGATCTATGAAGCAACGGTGCTAAACACACTTGGGGCACGCATATCGGTAATTCACAACAGTCTTCGACTTGAGTTTTTACTGTTAGCAATTGTCACCACTGTTTTCGCTGTCGCACTCGGGTCTGCTATCGCACTACCGCTACTCGAGTGGCGGATGAAGCTTCCATCAACAGATCTGTTATGGGTGGCAGTTATCACTGCAGGTGGAATCGCGACAATCGCCCTTGGCCTGGGCGCTCGCTATGTGCGGCATCGGCTTGATCTGAAACCTGCGATATTGCTGAGAGATATTTAGGCAGGCAAGCGTCCGAGCATCAGCACGATGCAACAACTATGACGTTTGGTTAAACGTGTGTTTTTCACTGTAGAAAAAACAGAAGTACTAAGAAATATCCGTGCTGTCTTTTTTAGTACAGCCACACTAGCCTGTTGAAAATCAACAAAAACAGACGCGCCGCAAATGCAGCGCATCCGAAGCAACATTCCGCGTTGCAAGAGGAGGATATTCGCGAATCAGAAACAGCTTAGTCTCTCGGACCGTCTCTTCCGACCGCACCTGTAAGTTAACTCACCTTTGGTGAAAACGCTGCTGCTAAATATGCATCATACTGATGCAATTAATAACCTGATAATAAGCCGGACATTAACTTTCGCGATATTACTTCAGCGTTATGCTCGTACAGAACACCAGTCGCCGGCACATTATTTGCCGAGCCAACCCGCATCGCTACCCCCAATTTGTCAACTATTTATCAATCGACTTACCACATGGCATCCGATCCGGAAAAATCGTTTCTTTTCATTTGCGGCTGCCCCCGGTCAGGCACTACGGCGTTGTGGCACCTGTTAATGGCAAGCCCTGAAATTTTCCTTGGTGTTGAGCGTTATGCGGGCTATATGGCTGCGCGCAGAATTGGGTCTTTACGGTCACACCACTATGAAGCCGATCAGTTTTTCCAGCTCAACGACGGCGACACTCACTATAAAGACTTGTCTACATTTCACGAATTTACCCCATACTTTCCGCAAGCCAGAGTCAAATACAAACAGGCACGATTAATAGGCGACAAAATCCCCAGGCTCTACGACGACTTCGCAAATCTTAGCCAACGGATACCTAACGCCAAAGTTATTTTTATTGTTGGAAATATTCTGGACGTTTGCGAAAGCTACGAAAGACGCAACGCCAATCCCGATGATGGATGGTCTCTCGGTTATGAGTATGCAATTAGAGACTGGAACACCAGCCTTGAGCGTTACCTTGAATTTGAGGGTAGAGAATTTACCGGTCATGTGGTCGAGTATGAAGCACTGTTTCCACACAACAAACCATCAGAACCCAATGAATGTCTAGAGGGAATCATGGAGTTTCTGGAGCTTCAAGAACGCACAGAAATTAAGCGTGCATTTGCGGCTGCCGGCGATACAGCAGTAAGGCTCGCTAAGAAGCGCACACAATCTGCGTTGCCGCCGCAGGCAACACGGGACATTCTTTTACAAGCTGATATAGCCCGTTATAAGCAGCTAATACGCGACTAATCGCATCGCGCCGTAAATTAGGAGTTAATAGCTTTCTCGAGCTAACCGGCATATTCACCAATACTAAAACGCTTTTAAATTGCAGCACGACCTGCACATCACAGATCGTGCACAGGTGAATTCAGAGCAGTTACTGGATGATCTGCAGCGAGCAATCCACAACAGACATATCGCGCCATGCCTCAATAGTCTGGCCGCTGCACCACGAGTATTTGGCATCACGATCACCGCCGTCATCGTCGGAGTTGTTATGCACGTCAAATCCGATCTCTGCAATCGGCCGACCTTTAATGCCAAGCTCATCAAGACTAAACCTGACTTCACAGCTGATCACATTAATCCCACCTTCAACATTACATATCGCTTCGTCAGTTAAATTGAGTTGTGAATTAATGCCAGTGACTGTCACCGGTGTGTAGCCTGCACCCCGGTCATAGCCGTATATTCTGACGAAGTCATTGGCATCGTAACCGGAACCTGCTTCATTACCGGCATTAATGTAAATTTCAAAACTATCGTCATTCCACAGATCACCTGCGACCGGGTAGGAGTCGGTAAACAACGCCGCAGGATTACCGCCTAAACCACCTATAGGTGAGTAATGTTTGGCGATGGAAACCACCACATGGAGATGATCCTCCGTGACGCCAAGCGTAACCAGCGATCCTCTGCCTGAGTAATCGCTGTCGAATCCATCTACCAGATATTTTTCACTGGTATAGACCGGATAATTCTGCAATTCGGTAAAACCTGAGAAAGCAAACCCCTCAAACGTATTGAAATTGGGGTTGTATAGAAACTGCCGCTCCACAATTAGAGTTTTACGATAGTCACGACCCGCAGGCGCAGGCTCACTGGTGCTTTGAAATTCACAGTCTGAAATACGCCCGCCGGATTCTGTGTAAAACCACGCCAGCGCTGCATCGGCGTTTGCCGGTGCTTCCGCAGCAACCGCTTTGCGCCTGGTGGCCGAGGAGGTCACGACAGCCACTTCGGACTCTGACAGAAAGTTGCCTGCTGCGTCGTAGTAGGAAATTGCCATTCCGGACCACGAAGAACCGTCCGTAACAGACAAAAAGCAGCTTAACGTATTGTTGTCATACGGATTGACTTTGACTGCCTGTAGTATGCACTCCGACGGCCCCACATCGACATGGCTGATAGCCGAGCCGGTGTCAATGTACTGCGACAAAGCATTATCATCAACGCACGCTGACCAACCCGGCAAACTGCCAAGCGGTTGATCAAAATTGCCGTTCTCAAGAGTAGATTGCAGCTTCGGCGCGCGTGACACTGACCTGTCATATTGCTGCATAAATAACGGATTGGCTGCCTGATCTGAAGTAATACTTACAGTGTTGCCACCAGAGTCACAACCGGTGACTGCCACGACGGCCGACAGTGCGGCGATTAACTGAAAAACTCGGTCAGAGCGGTAAACACTACACATTACAATTCCCCTGATTATCTCTACAAAAGAATATTTCGTGTCATGACATTACACATTCCTGGTTTTGACGTCAACCGTGTATTTTCAGATTAGTGGGTTGTGTTGGAAATGGCTCCGCGCACGAAGTCACCCGGCCGGGAGTGCAAAAACTTATTGAAAGTGGCTGAGCAGCCGACTTATCGAGACAGACTTAAGAGGAGCTTGTACGCAGAATGTCGAATCAGACGCTTTTCGGTGCGACGGGCTGCGCAATATAACTGCTTCCAATTAAGGACTCTGCGATGCGTTCGGCCTGCTTCAGCCACAGTGCAGCTCTCATCCCTCGAAGCCGAACTACTTCTTGTTGCAGCACAACTGCATTAGTGAGTGCATCTCTACAACCGTTTGCGATTGATTCCGCGCACGCCGGGTTTACAAAAACAGCAGCATCACCAAATAATTCTCTGAGTATTTTTGTACTTGACAGAACCATCGGTTTGCCAACGGCCAATGCCTCACCTGCAACACTCAGTTGTATACCTTCCAGATTGGTCAGACCCAGTATCACACTGGCATTGACTAATAGCTGATCGAAGTCGCTCGCAGGAATAAACCCGGTCAGCTCAACATTTTCCGGCAGATTACCAAGATCGTGAATTCCCCGGGCCCGGTCAAAGTTCCCAGTGATAATAAACTGTATATCCGGTACTAAACGAGCTGCCATCAACAGCTCGGCGATAGGTTCATCTCTGTTAAACGAACAGGGAACCACGATTGATTGTGTTGTGCTTTCTTTGCGTGCGGCGGCAGCGTTAATAATTGCAGGAGGATCTTCCAGAACATGAACCGTATTCTGTTTAACACCGTGTCGCAGTGCCTGCTGCACAACCTCCCGGTTATGCACAATGACCATATCGCTGCGATTAAGCAATGCCACAGTTCCTGGAATAGTGATCCATGGTTTTCTGAACGACGCATTATGACAATCGACAATCACAACAAGCGAGCGATTAAAGAAGAACTTATAGACAAACGTGATGTGAAGTAAAAAACTCGGTGGCAGCTGCAGCCAGACAGTCGCCGGCTTGTCACGAAAAAGTATCGCAAGTG
>CAYZVB010000388.1:0-397 GCA_964481315.1 uncultured Granulosicoccaceae bacterium | reverse complement strand
TTCACCACGTACTCCATTGGACGAAGCAGTCGGTGCCTTAACGAAAAACTTATAAAGTTTACGTCAAATTCAAAACGCTTCTGAAGAGATAATGCTCGACGCTGAAACGGTATCCATCCAATATATATTTGCTTCGAGTTCAGCTCTTTAGTGCAGGTGTTTCCGGCGTTATACACATGCATTGCTGGATCCCAGGTTGTACTAACACTTCTTTCCCACAGGCTACCACACAACACCTGCAGTAGATTGTTAAGGGAGTGCAATAGTCGAATAACACACTCGTAGCCTGGATTATCGGGCGATTATCCTGCCATCTGGCGTGTTTCTGCAGGATTCCTAAAAGCAACACCCCGGGATATTTTTAATAAAGTCATTGAGGTTAGACGCGCAAAGTTGC
>CAYZVB010000387.1:3330-5230 GCA_964481315.1 uncultured Granulosicoccaceae bacterium | reverse complement strand
GCTTTTTTCAGAGCAGATATTTCTTCACGCCGCATGGCGGTGGTTTTTTCCGCTTCGGCAATTTTGGTATTGAGTTGTTTGATCTCGGCATCGTATTTCGCATTCTGATCGCGCAACTTATCGAGCATCTGCATTTTTTCACGCAGATCGGCAATGTGCTTATCGCGCTCGGCTGAGATCTCACCGGAGTTTTTCAGCGCCTGATCAAGCTTGCCCTGCAGCTCTGTTATTGACTTTTTGTCGCGCTCTGAACCCTGCTTGTGTTCCTGCTGCAAGGCCGCAAGGCGCTCATTGGTTTTACCGGCTGTGGCAGTAAGCTCCTGCAGCTCACGCGACTTGGCAGAAACCGCCTGCTTTTCGCTGTCGAGCGCTTTACGCAGGGAGTCGGCTTCACTTTTAGCCAGATCAATGTCTTTGCTCAGTCGGGCAATTTCGTTGTCGTACTCACGCTTCTGCTTGCGCAGCTTGTCGATTTCGGAGTTGAGTCCGGAAATTTTTGTGTCACGCTGACCAACATCTGCACGCAACGTTTGCAGCTTGGCTGCCTCTGATTTCAGCGCTGCTATTTCTTTATCTTTACTGCCGGTCTGTTCGGCTGTAGATTTTTCGATCTGTGCAATCTTGCTTTGCGACGAACGCAGCTCTTCTGCACTTTTGTTCAGCGCAAGCTTGTGTTCGCTTTGCAGCTTCTGCGTACTTTGTTCCTGTTCTTTTAGCTGAACACGCAGTTTATCGAGATCGGCAACCTGTCCCTGGTATTTCTTAACCTCTGACTGATGCTGGTTTTTCAGTTGGACAAGGTTATTTTTCTCGGTATCGGCCTCACGCTTAAAACGCAGCACTTCTGCCTTTTCATTTTCAAGCGACTTGCGTACTGAAGCGAGGTCGGCGTTCACTTTTCGCAGTTCGTCTTCTTTGCTCTTTAGTGCCGCGTCACTCTTACTTTTTGCGGCACTGTGTTCGCTGCGCGTCGTTTCAAGCTGTTTCTGCAGTCGGACCAGTTCGGCTTTTTTGTCAATCAGTGACTGACTGACTTTGTCGTACTCTGCCGACTTAACCTCAAGCGCTGTAATTTCCTGTCTGGCACCGTCGACGTGCGCCTGCGCCTCTTTTAATTCTTTATTAAGCTGCGTCACTCTCGCATCGGCCGCACTTTGCTGTGTACGGAAACGATTGGTTTCAGCCTGCAGTACGCCGTATTTGTTTTCGGAGTCTTTAACAGTTTTTCGGAGGTTGAGTAACTGACCTTCAAGATCAGTTTCACGAGCCTTGTTCTGCTTGCGAAGCTCAGCAAGCTCGGCTTCGCTTTTTTCAAGTTTGGTGCGCTGATCGAGAATGACCGCTTCGAATTTCTTCGTCGACTGCTCGGTGCTGCGAGTGAACTCCGCCAGTTGCTTTTCAACTTCTTTGGCGTCACTGGAACCGCGCTCAAGATCAGTTGCACGGTTCTTCAACGATAGAATGCTCGAATCTTTTTCTTTTAACGATACCTGCAGAGCACCCAGTTGTTCTTTCCAGCGGTTGCCCTGCGATTCGATTCGCAGTCTTTCTTTACCGGTGTCGTCGAGTTCTGCCTTCAGCTTAACGATCTGATCATCGCGCTGTGCAATCTGCTTACGCAAGTCTTCGAGTCGCTTGCCCAGCAGGTCGTATTCGCGGTTTCGCGCATCCAGCGTGGCGGTAAAATCGTTCATCTGGCTTTTGGCTGCGCGGTCTGCCTCGGCCAGTTTGCGTTTGTAGCTATCGACCTCAGCCTGCGATGCGTTGGCGGTGTTTGCGCTGAAGTCGGCCTTCATGGTGGCCAGATCGTGATCGCGACCACGCAACTTACGATCGTATTCCTGCCGCATCACTTCAGCCTGGTTACGCTGAAGATCGATTTTCTTGCGCAGGTCGAGAA
>CAYZVB010000387.1:2193-3320 GCA_964481315.1 uncultured Granulosicoccaceae bacterium | reverse complement strand
GGTCGAGAATGATCGCTTCCTGCTGCTCTGCTCTTCTGCGCAGCGGTTGCAGCTCCAGCTCAGAACGGTCAGGTTTGTCCTGCTGCTGCTTAAGCTTTTGCTCAAGCTCACCGGCATACGCCAGCGCCTGCACCTTGGCGTATGACTCGTCCTGAATCGAAGTTTTCAATAATCGCTCACGATCAGCCGCGCCGGTGTCGACCTTTACAGGTGCCGGTGGCGGAGGCGCCGGTTGCGAGCGCAGTGGCAACAGCTCGCGTACTTTGGTTTGCAGTTGTTCCACCTGACGGTTTTTCTGGTCAAGCAATCGCTGGAAGTCTTTCATTTGCGCAGTGGCGGCGCTGGAGACTACCTGAGTATTTGTTGCCTGCTGCCCGGTAGAGCGACGCTCAAGTTCTCCAAGCTTAGCCAGCGCCTGAATCTTCTCATAGGACTCTGCGTCGAGCTTGCGCTTTAAGTCGGTTTCACGCTCACCGGCAGTGGCCAGTGCCTGAACTTTCTGGTGGGTTTCTTCATCAAGCCGCGCTTTCATGTCGGCACCGGCATCACGCGAGCGACTGTAAGTAGCATCGCGCAGGTCACTGGCACGAGTGGTTTCAGTGCGGGTAACCGGCGCACCACGCACAGTGACTGATGCGCTGTCACGCATGTCTCTGCGAGCAACAGCGTAACGACCATCACCACTCTGGTGTTGATTGGCTTTACGCTCACCGGCACTCTTGCTACCGGCAGCAATACTCATAGAGCGTTGCCCGGCCGATGCTGCTGTACGTGCATCTGCAGACGGTTGTCTGGAGGTTGTCTGACGACGATCCCGACTGCGCGGGCCGTGACGCAAGTCGTCACGCAATCTATCTATTTCGCGTTCTCGATGGTAAACCTCTGACTCAAGCTTGCGCTTGTTGTTTAGCCACGATCTGGACATTCGAAAACGTCCGATCAGCCAGCCGATGAATAAACCGATCAGGCTGGCGACTAACAAAGAGAGTCCGATTTCTCCGATAAGATATTGCATGTTTGATCCTCTCGTCGTGCAAATGCTGTGTAGATTTGCCCGCGTGTTTACCGGTAGTGGTAATAACGCCGATACATATAACTGGTTTTGGACGATGCGCTGCACAACAAAC
>CAYZVB010000387.1:0-2183 GCA_964481315.1 uncultured Granulosicoccaceae bacterium | reverse complement strand
TTTTGCAGAACTACGAATATTTCCAACAGGTTACATCATAACGCCAGCTTTTCGCGACTGGGTAATATTTTGTTACGCAACACGTTAAATGCGACGTGATCAGAAGGGTTTGGCGGGAAATATCCGTAGCGCAGCGGATGGATAAGGGTCAGAGTGATTCAGATTTAAGCGTTTTAAAAGTCACAATGTCTGCATCTGAACTGAACTTCAGCTGTTGCAGACGCTTAGCCGCAGCATCACGGGTATTGAAGCTGCCACTTATATAAACCCAACCGAAACGATCACTTTTAACAATCACCGTGTCGGGTAGCAACGGTTTCAGCCCGTTCTGTGCGGCAAGTTTTTCAAGCACTGATCTGTTGGCAGCGTTAGCAACTGTGACGGTGAAATAGTGATCAGGTTGACCCGCCAGCCATTCACTTACGGCCGGGCCTGAATTTTCACCGGCAGGTGCGACGGCCATGCTTTTTGTCACAGACGGTGCGGCCTTCAACTGCGACTCGGCAACCGACAACCGCGACTGTGTTTGCAGCTTATTATTTTGTGGTACCGCACCGGCTGACTCTGCAGTGACAGCCACACTCTCGACACGACGTTTTTGTTGCACAACAGTAGCCGGCGGCGGTGCTGGCACTGACTCTTCAGCGAGAGCAACCGCAACATCATCTGCAACCAACTCCGGCAATAACTCTGCGGAATCGGCGGACATTGCCTGGTCGGTGCTGACCATGGGGGCCTGCTCGATGTTGACCACAGGGGCCGGCTCGGTGCTTACCAGGGGGGCCTGCTCGATAGTAACCAGCGGTGCCTGCCCGACCGGTTCGGCCAGTTCGGCCAGGTCGACCTGAGCTAGTGGTTCCGTCGCGTCAGTTTGCTCAGAGGGTTCAATCCGGGTATCGGACAGCGGCGGCACCCCTTGCCGGAGCACCATGGTGAGTCCCAGCACGCCAACGCATGCCATCGAAACCGCCGGCAGCCACAGCTGCCAGCCCGCACGCTGCTTCACCGGTGCGTTCAGCCGCGCGCGGTTCAGCACATTGGTATCGAGCCGGTCGGGGGAATCGAGGCGCGGGGCGCGGCGGTAGAGTTCGGCGAGATCACTCATGTTTCACCCAGCCGTTGCTTTAATGATGTGCGTGCATAACGCAATCTACTCTTGACTGTTTCACTGCCTGCCCCGGTGATTTTGCAAATCTCACGCTGGCTGAAGCCTTCCTGCTGCAACACAAAAGCCTCACGCTGCTCTGACGGCAGCTGATCGAGTGCAGTCATTAGCTGTTGCAACAGTACTTGCTGTTCAGAGCTGAGAGAGGCGTCGGCAATTCCCGCATCTTCGATGCTGTCGTAAGCCTGATTGGCACGTCGCCGCTGAAAGTCGATCACCTTGTTACGACCAATGGTGTAAAGCCAGGTTTTGAACGCAGCGTTCCGTTGCTCGTACTTTTCCGCCCGCGCAATCACAACCATCCACACCTCCTGGGCAATCTCTTCGGCGGCCGCAAATTGACCGAGACTGCGGAAGATATAGTTGTAGAGAGCATCTTTATGGCGTGCATAGAGCTTTTCAAATGCAGCACTATCGCCTGTCGCGTATCCGCGCAGCAGGCTCGCATCTGACCGGGCAAATTTTTCGAACGTCCGCACTTCAAATTGACTTGTCGTTAAGCAGTCTTGTTACAGTATAAACGTGTCAGCCGCCGTTTCGGGGTTAAACCAGGCAAAAAAAAGAGCCGCAATTGCGGCTCTTCAGTACTTCAACAAACAGAGGGTACGACTTATCTGGTCACGCGGAACTCGTGCAGCGTGAATGTGCCGGTGCCCCAGAAAGTTTCGGTGCCGATTTCAATGGCACCCATGCAGGTATCGCTGCCAATCTGCCAAACACCGTGCTTCGGGCCTTCGTAACGAGTCCAGTTAACAAACTCATTCCAGTCAAGCCAGCCTTCGTTTGACGTTTCCTTGGCAACAAATGCAACATAACCCCAGCTCAGAGCCGGATTGGTGTACACATCCCACAGACGGCCGGCGAGTCGGACTTCAGTGACCAGCTTGCCCGGTGTTTTCGTGTTCGGCTTACAAACCCAAACCATCATCTCGAACTGCATGTTCCATTCTTCGGCTTCACAGCTGGTGTCGAAGAAAGACTCGAGTCCAACATTGCGCTCGGCAGAGCCGGTTTCAGA
>CAYZVB010000386.1:0-5256 GCA_964481315.1 uncultured Granulosicoccaceae bacterium | reverse complement strand
TTTCTATGCCACATTCGAGCAGTTCTTGGATAGTTACGATGGGTGTCTTCATTAACTTCCACCGTCGGGTTGATCGGTTGATCTTTTTGACCTGACTCTTCTAATGTAAGGTTATTGGTAACTATTCAGGTCTGATAGGATACGAAGATAAGTGATAATAATCCTTGACAAGTAATTTGGACCGTTTTGTGATTTTTCACTGTGGCGGCAGATGAGAATCAGGCGATACGATTAAGCGCTATAGTGGCGCATGTGAGCGCAGTTTAATCGTCACTGGTAGCGCAGTAGGGTCAAAAAGAATACCGCGGCATGCCGCAACACGAGAGCAAAATTTCGCGTTTGAAAAGTCATGAGACAATAGACGTATTGGCTCAATGTGCTTTAACGATATGCCTCCGGCTCAATCGAATATACAAAGTACTGTTGATCAGGCGAAAGTGCTTCTTAATCAAGAAGCCAACCTTTCTCCGGCTCTTAAAGCTGTCATCTTGTTGTTGATGGATTTTTTGATTTTTCCCAGCTCCAGTCAAGCTAAAAATTCCCGCAATAGCTCTGAGCCACCTTCTACAGATCCTAGTCCCACGCGTGGCATTCAAAAGACCTGATCTATCGTCGATGGGCAAACAGATGATCGAGCGACAGTTTTCCAGCACCATAGATAAACAGGTAAATCAGCAAGAAAATCCATAGGGCTCGTTGATCTGTTATTGCCGCATCAGGAAATCGATCAAAAAAGGAACCTACAGTCTTTTCATCCGCACCGTGTGCGGTTATATCAACATAACTTTGCACCAATACAAAAATCACCATACCCAATGCAGCTATTCGGGTAAACAATCCCGCCACAATCAGTACCGGCAGAATAATTTCGCTATAAGTACCCGCGTACACAATCCACTGATACGGAAACGCAGGCACCTGCGATGCATCGTAGTTAAACTGTTCAACCACTTTTGGCAATATTTGAAAATAGGCGTTGTCCTGTACCTGCAGAAAACCTGACAGTCCTTCACCCACCTTGGTTTTAGCCGAGTTAATAAAGTAGAACAGGAGCACAGAGGCGAACGTTATGCGAGCCAACAACCCAGGGAACCAATCCTGAAGTCCATTCTGAATAAGCTGAAAGGTTGCCTGATGTAATCGGGTAATTGGATTAGTCATATTTTTTTCTTTTATCAATATAAATTAAAGTATGCCACTGAACGCACCCAGGTTGATGAGCCCAGTTAGATGCTCACCGGCATTAAAACCGATGTCTCGCTCAAGTCCCTGCTCCGCGGCGGTACCCAGCGCATCTCCGTCCTGAATCAATTTGAGGAACTCGGCACCGGCAGCGGCGACTATACTTACTTGTACGTCTATTTGTGGACGAGTAATTACAACCGCCTCGCCATTTTTCATGTCGACACCTGATTGCGCGCTATCGGTGTTGCCGGACTTACTGGTACTGGCCATCCAGATGCTGCCGATCGGCCACTCGGAGATGATACAATGCAACGCAGGATGACACTCCAAACGGGTATCCATAATTGATTGCGGCGCTATATCTGCCAGTGCTGAAGCAGGTAATACTGGCGCATCCCTGCAGTGATAGGCCTGCAGCTTCCACCATTCCAATTCTGCTACATCCCTCAGAAACGGTAATCTGTCGGTATTAGGTAACGAAGAAATAAATCCGCCAAACTCTCGACCGTATTCGGCCATAACTGGCTGCACTGGTGGATTCGCATCTAGAAATGCGCGTGCACTCGCTTTGAAAAACTCGTCGCCGACCAATTGCTGTACCGCTGGATAGGTGCTTCGCAAGGCGTCGATAAGACTGACAACCCGATTGTTGCGGTAGATATCAAATCGTCGTTTTTGATCCGCACTTTCATTTGGCTGCAACAGTAACGCACTATCGATGGCAGCATTCTGCAGGGCACTGGTAAACTTTTGGTGGAAGCTACGGTGGTGCAATCGACTACACTCTGGTGTTAGTGTTCAATTGTGCGGTTGATTGTTGCAACAGTTGGTCAGCCCTGCTCATTTCTGCGGAAAATACAGGCCATTCCGGCACGTTGGCATCCCATTCAATCAACGATGGAACGGCGCCAGTCAGGGTAATTGTATGTGCAAACAAGTCCCATACTGCATCGCACACCTCTCTGTCATGTGCGTCAATCAGCAACGGTTCAGACACAACTGCGTTGTCAACCGAGTGGCCAGCCAGGTGGATTTCACCGACCGATTGCAACGGCAACTGTTCAATGTATTGTGTCGCCGAGTACCCGCAATTGTGAGCTGAAATATAGACGTTGTTAACGTCAAGCAGCAATCCACAGCCAGAGCGCGTGATCACGTTAGCGATGAAATCGTTTTCGGATTCGACGGAATCTCTCAAACTGAGATAGTTAGAAGGATTTTCGAGTAACATCTGCCGCCCCAGACGCGTCTGAACCTGATCGATGTGATTACACACGATATCTTCGGTTTGCCGGTTATACGGCACGGGTAAAAGATCGCTTAAAAACTGGTTGTCATGAGTAGACCACGCCAAGTGCTCGCTAAACGACTCTGGCTGAAACCGATCAACGAGGGCTGCTACCCGCTCGAGATGACTGACATCCAGACCATCTGCCGACCCGATGGACAGACCAACACCGTGTATTGACAGAGGGTATTGGTGGCGAATTTTTTCTAGGTAATACAGAGGCGCCCCACCGGCGCCAAGGTAGTTTTCAGCATGAACCTCAAACCAGCCCACGTCGGGCTGCAGGTTTAAAATATCATCGTAGTGCTGTGGCTTCAGGCATAACCCTGCCCTGGCAGGCAGGGTTTCCTCACTGGCTGTACCCTTGCTGACGGTTTCGGATTGCAAACTCAATGAGTCGGTTCCTGTTGCAGCAGCCACTGTGTTGCCGTAATCCTACGCGGCTGGTAAGTCGCGGTCCAGCGCTTCAAGAGATCCTTTGCGATCCTCTGGCAGCTCATATTCGGCCATCGATTCCTCGACGCCATATTTGACGCAATCGCCAGCTGGCACCAATGTCCACGCGTTGCCCTGATAGTCGACAGTCGACGTACCGGCACAGGTCGTTCCCGGCCCGGCCGCACAGTCATTCTGACCTGCCAGTGAGACGCCGTAGCACTTCTCTTTAGCGCCCGCCTGTACCGTTTGGACCACGGCAGCCTGTGACAGAGCCAACGCAAAAGACCCGGCAATCAGTGCGGCATTTCGGTTGTTACTATTTTTGCTCATTTTTATCTTCCTTCCGGTCAGCATTCTGCTGGCCTGCTATTACACATGTGGTTCCCTCCGGCAATTACTTGCCGCAGGACGCTCTACAAATATACCTACATTTTCCGCTCAGACCTAGAGTGGGGCCTCAGTTGTATATGTACCGTCGTTGGCTTTCATTTCTTTCCAGCTTCGCTCAGAGGCCTCAGCAGCTTCGAGCTCCTTCTCCCAATTGGTTTCTGCCACCTTCAGCAGACCGGGAATATCTTCTTCGAAAAATCCAACCACGGCAGGATTAATATTGACGTAGAGTTTCTCGTCAATGATTCGCCACAGGTTCGGATTTGCCGGAACCTTGCCGCCCTGCGAGACACCGTAGGCGCAGTGACCGTCGTATTGCGGTGCGTACTTCTCAGGGTTAGCGACGAACATATCCCGGTTTTCTGTACTGGAGAAAGCCCATTTTGCGCCATTAAACTCAGCGGTAATGTCTTTCTTTCCAGGTATTGCCTCGGGCTGCTTCTGACCAACCTCAACCTGATTCAAGCCATGATAAGCGACAACATCATAGCCGCTCGCAGCGAAACCAGACTCGTCTACGTATTGAGGCCCGGCATAGGCAAATGTGCACGCAAGGGTAAGTACAGTGGTCGCGATCAACTTTCTGATCATTATTTTGCTCTCCGCAAATAGTAGATTGTGTTAGTGGTGTTATTTACCGGCTATCAATTGCTTGGGATTCCAAAGCAACTGTGTAACTGTAATGACCTCGTATTTCACCTGGAGTTCCTGTTTCCTTCGCATGCAAATGTAATTTTTTTCTAAAATCGACGCGCTGATTCCGGCCGGAAGTTATCAGGCGACAGTTTTTCCGTCTGCGGTCGGATTACCGGAATCACGGTCCTTTATCGGGGCAGATGCAGAATGCACCCACAGGAGCTGTTCATAGACCAGCAAGCACAGAAAGATTCTGATGCCTTGGATCTTGTCAGTCGCTGGCACCAGATCCATCAGGGCAACACGGTATCAACGAAGTTTCTTAATCATGAACCGTTGGATCCATGCGAACGCGAACAACTCGATATTTTCATTGACTTCTGGAGGGGCCGACTTTCAAGCATTAGTTGGTTTATGCGTGTACTGAATGAAAAAGTCGCACGCATGGCCAATGCTGAAGATGATGTCACTGGCAGATTTTGGGAGGGGAGATTTAAGTGTCAAGCACTACTCGACGAGCAAGCGTTACTGAGTTGTATGGCCTATGTTGATTTGAACCCCGTCAGAGCCGCCATAGCAGATACGCCGGAACAATCGAATCACACCAGCATTCAACATAGAATCCGCCACTGGAAGCACCACCGCTGTGAAACAATCACTAAACAAGAAACCCATCCATTCCAACCTAAAGATTTGCATCCATTTTCTGGGAATCTTCGGCAAGAGATGCCTAAAGGGATCATATACAATCTGACAGACTATCTCGAACTGGTTGACTGGACCGGACGTCAAATCCGCGAGGACAAAGTGGGCTCGATCTGCGAGGACGCAAGACCAATACTAGAGCGACTGGCTATCTCTCCAGAACATTGGGTTTACCTGTGCACGAACTTCGAAAGTCGCTTTAAGGGACTTGTCGGTTCTGTTCATTCACTTGAGAAGGCATGCCAGAAGTTTAACAGAAAGCGCCGACCCAACCTGTCAGCAAGCATCGAAATATTCGCCTGACGTCCGAATATATTCGCCGACATTCACTGAATGCGCGTGGGCGTAGAATGAACTGCGTCTGGCAGGTGCGCTAACTACTTCTTTTATGCTTGTAAACAGCATTTTGAGATCTTCTACGCGCCATTTTTTACAATATTCTATCTACGATTTAGTTGCACTTCGTATGACTGGCAGACGAAAGGCAATTTTTTTGCTCTTACAATGGGTGTCTATGAAATCCCTTCTTTTTGCTCTTACAATGGGTGTCTATGAAATCCGACTTCATCGCCGGCCTGATGCCCACTAACGCAATCATTAATTGTCCGGTAATC
>CAYZVB010000385.1:3608-5257 GCA_964481315.1 uncultured Granulosicoccaceae bacterium | reverse complement strand
GCATTGTGCTGATTGTCTGGATCACCCGGCTCAAAGCCAATGAAAAATGGCTGGGCGTCAGTCTTAGCCTGGTGCTCGGCGGTGCGATTGGAAACCTGATCGACCGGGTGGCTTACGGTTACGTGATCGACTTTATTCAATGGTACTACGACCGCTTTTACTGGCCGGCTTTCAACATTGCCGATTCGGCGATTTTTGTTGGCGCGGCGATGTTGTTAATTTCTTCTTTTTTTGCCGAAGAAGAAACACCCGCCAAACCGACGACTGAAACAGTCAACAAGAGATAAACACGATGGAAATTGTAATGGCGAACCCGCGCGGGTTCTGTGCCGGTGTTGACCGGGCTATTGAAATCGTTGAACGGGCACTGGAGACTTTCGGTGCACCCATCTACGTCCGCCACGAAGTGGTGCACAACAAGTATGTGGTCGACGGTTTGCGCGAAAAAGGTGCGGTGTTTGTCGAAGAACTCGACGAAGTACCCGACGACAGCACCGTGATATTTTCTGCGCACGGGGTTTCACGCAGCGTGGAACTTGAGGCAGAAAAGCGCCAGCTGCAGGTGTTCGACGCAACCTGCCCGCTGGTCACCAAAGTACACCTTGAAGTGGTTAAGTATGCC
Source organism: uncultured Granulosicoccaceae bacterium (assembly GCA_964481315.1). Taxonomy (GTDB): domain Bacteria; phylum Pseudomonadota; class Gammaproteobacteria; order Granulosicoccales; family Granulosicoccaceae. The sequence continues at coordinate 4,635 of CAYZVB010000385.1, read as the reverse complement.
AAAGAGGGGCGTGAAGTTATTCTGATCGGTCACGCCGGTCACCCGGAAGTCGAAGGCACGATGGGCCGCTACGACACCAGCGCCGGCGGCAGGATTCTTTTAATAGAGACCGCCGAGGACGTCGACACCGTTGATGTGCAGGATCCGACCAGGCTCGCATTTGTGTCACAGACCACACTGTCAGTCGACGATACCCGCGAGATTATCACCGGCTTACAAAAGCGCTTTCCGCATATCAGCGCGCCTCGCAAAGACGATATTTGTTACGCCACACAGAACCGGCAGGATGCAGTCAAAGATCTGTGCAAACAATGTGATGTGTTGCTGGTTGTGGGTGCTGCCAACAGCTCCAATTCAAATCGACTGCGCGAACTGGGCGAGCGTGCCGGCATTCCTTCGTATTTGATCACCGGCGCTCAGGATATTCCGCAGGACTGCTACCGCGCCAAAAAAATCGGCTTAACCGCCGGTGCCTCGGCGCCGGAAGAGCTGGTGCAGCAGGTGGTTGCCGCTATTCGCGAAAAAGGTGCGACCTGTGTCACTGAATTGCCCGGCATTGAAGAAAAAATCACTTTCAGCATACCGCGCCGATTAAGGGACCAGGCGTAACGTACACGCTGCCTGCCGTCGTCTAAACGGAGGAATTGGGTAACACTGCCGTTCCATGACATTGTTATCAAAGCACATCCTAAATAATCGCCCGCCTGCGCCGATGGAACATTAACAGAACTGTCTCAGACTAACGCGGGCATAATTACAGTGTTCAACTTCGACTCCAAATCTTCTGCCGCAGCTGACACCAGCGCGAACGACATGAGCCAACTGATGGCACTGGCTGCTCGCCTGAGTCCGATCTCGGAACTCAACGAGGCGAATCGCCTGACCATCTGCAAATCAGCCACAGTGATCAACATGAATCGCTCGACTGATATTGCTGCCAACAAAGAACATCGCTGGTTCACCTACGTGCTCGAGGGCCAGGTAGACGTTGTAAACAGCAAGGACAAAGACGACGCCGAAGCAATTG
>CAYZVB010000385.1:2272-3598 GCA_964481315.1 uncultured Granulosicoccaceae bacterium | reverse complement strand
CGCTGACCGGGCCAATCAGCCGGTCTTAAAAGAATTCACCCAGCACCTGGCGATAAAGACTAAAACCACAGCTCAGCTGGTCAGGTTTGGTCGCGAGTTGTTCGACATTCTGCTGAATGAACAGCAGAAGAACGCCACCAAGGTCCACGACATCCGTGTGACCGAGAGTGACAACCTGATCTTCGACAGCATCGTCAGTGCGTTTGAAGATAAAAGCATCGCACTGCCGTGTCAGGCCGACATTGGACAGCGCATTGCCAGTATGGTTGGCCAGGGCACCATGGGGATTCCGGAACTATCTCGTATTCTGGCATCCGACCCGGCACTGACTGCACACACCCTGCACGAAGCCAACAAGCTGGCAAGTGCCGGTGAAACCACTCAAACGATGCGCGGTGCCATCACCCGTCTTGGTGTTGAAAGCGCCAACCAGCTCGGCGTGAAAATTCCTTCAGAGCAGAAATGGCAGGCAGCTAATCCGGTCATTGAAAAGCACATGGCTAACTACCAGAAGCGCGCTACGCTGACGGCAGCCATCTGTAAAGTGTTTGCCAAGTCGCTGCCACACCTGTCGGACGAGCGCGCGCACCTGATCGGTCTGATGGCAGACGCCGGTGAGCTCATGATTCTGGGCCACGCCAACAATCACGCCGATCAGTTTGCCGATGCCGAATCCCTGCACGCTTCAGCCAGAAATCTGCGCGAGATTGTTGGCATGTGGCTGCTGAGCGCCTGGGGCTTCAACGAAAACTTTATCGAGGCTGTTGAATCCGCACGCGACTTCTACCGCAACCACACCGGTGAGATCACCTATGCCGACCTGGTAACCGCGGCGCTGCTAACCATCGAAAGCGAAATGCCCGAGGAAGAAAACAAGTCTATCCCGAGCGTTGTAAACCTGCTGCTGCCACGCAAACTGCAACAGGCAGGTATTGATCTGCAGAACCCGAAGCAGATTCTGCAGGACGCCGCTCTGGAGCTGAAAGAGCTGCATCAGCTACTCAGCTAGACCTGACGTAACCGGGCGGCTTTGCCGTCCGGCACTAGCACTAAAAAACGCCGGCTGATGCCGGCGTTTTGCGTTGGTATTTGACTTTTACTTAGGCAAGCAGAAGTTTGAGACTTCATGCGGATCTGCTGATCAGCATACCCTGCGTGCTATAATGGTAGGCTTTCGTGCTCTGAATCTGTGGCTTAACCTCTTAAGCGCTGCCTGGAGTCAAAGGTGACATTTCAACTTAAATTCAATGCCATTCTGGTGCTGTTGCTGGTCGTGATCAGCGCCTGTTCCAGTCTTCAGCAAGGCCCACAGACGCTTGCTGATCT
>CAYZVB010000385.1:0-2262 GCA_964481315.1 uncultured Granulosicoccaceae bacterium | reverse complement strand
ATCAGCGCCTGTTCCAGCATCCCGAAAAAGGCGGTAAAGCCATCCATCGAACTTGTCAGTGTGTTGCCACTGAATATCAGTCTCAGTGAACAGAAGCTCAGGTTCGAACTCAAGGTAAGCAACCCCAACAGCTTTGAATTGCCGGTGGAATCGCTCGATTTTGTTGCGCGTTTTAATGACACGGACATCGCCAGTGGTAAGAGCAATCAGTCAACTGTTATTCCGGCGCTCGGCGACGCACTGCTGACACTGGATGTGACTGCCGGTATCGACCGGCTGGCCTCGACGCTGCAAACCTTACTGGAAGGCAAGACGCTAAATCTGAATTACGAGCTAACCGGGTCTGTAAAAATCGAAAACTGGAGCACCCCAATCCCGTTTAACGTCGTCGGTGAAATGGACGCAGCAAAAGCGCTGGAAAGTTAAAAATTCACAACAACGCACATCCTTCGTGCATTTAGTCGCATAATGCGCAATACCCTGGGTGCCGTTGATTAATTCAGCGCAGCCTTGCTGGCAGGTATATTTATTCGAAGGCAAGGCGTCAATCCACCCGGCACAAAGCTAATCCATTCGCCGAAATTTCCGTATATCAAAACCTAAAGACAATGCAGGCAACAGTGGCTGGCACTGGTAAGTAAACTAAGGCAAAAAAATGCTTCCACCTCTCGTCAACGAGACACAACCAATTTCGCGACCGGCAATTGCCCACCCGCCAGGGGCGCGTCCGGTATCGCGTCGAACGCATTTCGAGCAGAAAACCAGATTTCTGAACTTTGCCTTAGAGTCGATTCGCGAGCCTGTCTCTACCGGTGCGGTCGCACCGTCTTCGCGATTCGTGGCCAACAAGGTGATTGAGCTTGCCGAACTTCACAACGCACAAAGCGTGGTGGAACTCGGACCGGGCACTGGCGCCTTCACCGAGCAAATACAACATCATGTCAATGACAGTGCATCATTCTTTGCACTCGAGCTCAATGAATCGTTTGTTAAAACTACTCGCGAGCGCTGCCCGCGGGTTCGTGTCTACCACGACGCTGCAGAAAATTTACCCGCCTATCTTGCCAATGGTGCACTTAAGTGTGATCGCATAATCACCAGCCTGCCGTGGACTATCTTTGAACACCACGAACAGGATCAATTGCTCGAAACTATCGCAGGTTCTTTAAAACCCGGTGGTAAATTCATTTCCATTGTCTACCTCGGTGCTAAAACGCGCGTCAGAGGGCGATACTTTATTAACAGTTTGCCACTGCACTTTAAACACGTGAAGCGCAGTAATACAGAGTGGCGCAATATTCCACCAACGCAAGTGTATTGCTGCCAGAACTGACCTGCCAATGAACGTCACTCCGCTTTTCAACGAACTGAAAAGTCGCATACCGGACAAACAACAGATCCGTGATCGTCTGGCATTGCCCGGTCCGCGACCAATTGCAGCATTCGATAACGAAAAAGAGATTTTTCGCAAAGGCCACGTGCTGGTTACTGACACCAGACTCGCCTACATCGATCCGTTTGATCGTATGCTAAAAACCTATATGTTCGAGCATATGATTAGTCTCGACAAAAAGTACTACCGAGGCAGTGCTGTCAACCGCAGGTTCTGCAAAGGTCTGTTACTGGCTGGCATTTTTGTGCTTCTGATCACCATGATTATCGATCTGCTCGATACCACATCACGTGGTTTTGTACTGGTGTATATCCCTGCGTTACTGAGCATGCTAATCGGTGTGATGGTGTGGAGAGACATGCGACCAAAGTATCGGGTGCAGTGGAAAATGCGTGACGGTTCGACTGATCAGATCTCTACAGAGCCAATGTTTCGCGAATGGATGACAGACAACAAACGCCGCGAACAGTTTATGGATGAACTGGCACAGGCAATGAACCAGGCGCTATCCGGCAAAGCGTGGTGGCCGGCCACTGACCACCGGGCTCGGGAACTGGTCGAAGATGTACGTGACCAGCCACAGATTGATAAGCCCAGACTAAAGCTGGTGACTGATCACTACGAATAGTACCGGTGGGAATAGCGCAGATGGCAGGCCGCTTAACCTGCGCTGTTCTGTGCTTCCACAAAGCTGATACGATTTCTTAAAAACCATAGAATAATCAGCGATGGGATTACGATCAGCGCAGTAATAATAAAAAACGTACCCCAGTCACCGTCTAACCAGTCGACCATCGCACTTGAAGACGACGCCAGCAAGGTTCTGCCAAGCGTGCCAATGGATGCTAACAGTGCATACTGGGTGGCGG
>CAYZVB010000384.1:1978-5269 GCA_964481315.1 uncultured Granulosicoccaceae bacterium | reverse complement strand
GTTCTGCAGTGCATAGTTTATTAAATGCAGACTGCCGGCGCTGATGTTCCGCCCACCGCGCAGCGGGTAGCGGTTAAGCAGTTCACCATCACGCGCCTGTATTTCGCGTATGGCACGCAGCGGGGTTTCGAAACCACCGGATGCAAATGACTGGTATACAGACGCAACGTCGACCACATTCATTTCGACCGCACCCAACAGCATTGATGGCAACGGTTCTACAATGCCGTTGTAGTCAAGTCGCTGCAGTGTGTTCACGACGTTTTCGACACCAAGGTTAAGGCCGGTGTTTACTGCCGCCATGTTATAAGAACGGGTAAGCGCTTCAAGCAAAGTCACTTCACCGTGGGCAATGCCACTGAAGTTGTTCGGGGCCCATATACTGCCGTCGGGTTGTTCGAGAAACAACGGCTCGTCCTGCAGTGTGGTTAAAAGTGAATACTGCTGTGGTGTTTCCAGTGCGGTTAAATAGATGACCGGTTTGATCAATGATCCTATCGGGCGTTTGGCATCAAGTGCCCGATTGAAGCCTGCAAATCTCGCTTCACGCCCTCCGACAATAGCACTGACCTCACCGGTGCCGGTGCTGGTGACTACGGCAGACACTTCAAGTTTTTTAACTTCATCTTCTGTAAGCCCTTGTTCACTGGCAATCTGCTGCAGCGCTTCGGTAACAGAGGTTTCAAGTGCTGCCTGTACCCGAGGGTCGAAGTTGGTGAAGATGCTTAAACCGTTTTTATGTAAGTCGTCGGTGGAGTAGTCTCTGGTAATTAGTTGTCGAACCAGATCAAGGTAGGCGGGTTGTTGCAGGTTGTCGCTGCGTTGTGCCAGTCCGAGTGGCTTTGCCTGCCATTGTGACAGCGATTCAAGATCGCCTGCATCATGCATCAGGCGCAACACCAGGTTACGACGGTCGAGTGCGCGCTGTGGATGTCGTAACGGATTGTAGTAACTTGGACCTTTCAGTAAGCCGACCAGTAACGCGTATTCATGTGGCTGTAATTCCTGAGCAGGCTTATCGAAAAAGTAGTAACTGCCCAGTCCAAACCCGTGAATGGCGCGACTGCGGTCCTGTGCGAAGAAGACTTCGTTAACAAACGCCTGAAGAATTTCATCCTTGCTGTAACGGCGCTCCAAAAGCACCGCCATCGGCCATTCTGTAAGTTTGCGCTTTAGCGTGCGTTCGCGAGTCAGAAACAGGTTTTTGACCAGCTGCTGCGTGAGTGTGCTGCCGCCCTGTGCAAATCGACGTTCTTTAATATTAACCCATATTGCGCGCACTATACCCCGTATAGACAAGCCAAAGTGATCGTAGAACTTTGGGTCTTCAACTGCCAGCAGCGCTTTTTTTAAACCGTCGGGCAACTGTTCCAGTGTCACCAGTAAGCGGTCTTCACTTTGCGCCGGTGATATACGGCCGATCAGCATCGGTTCGAGCCTGATGATCGGTATATCGTTGCCTTTGGTATCAGTCAGTTCGGTGATTGTATTGTTCGACCAGCGTATCAGTGCGTTAACTGATGTTTCTGTGCCATCGGCAAATTGAAAACCTCGCGTTTGCAGTGCCAGCCGACCGCTGTTGGTCTGATATTGTCCAGGGCCGTCTATCGGTTGCTGGCGGTAGCCGAGTCGTTGTAGTTCGTGAATAATTTCCTGCTGTGGCAGTGCCAGTCCCTGATACAACTCCAGCGGACGGGCATAAACGCGTGCCGGTATTGACCATCTGGGACCGTCGAAAACGGTTTGTATGCGCGTGTCGAGTCGCTCAAGGCTTTTTGCGGCGCTGATGGTCAGCGCTATGGTTGCAACGATGACTAGTGCAATAACACCCAGCCACACCGGGTGATTAAGGAGTTTTTTAAAGGGATTGGTAGACAGCATGTGCAGGTAAACGGGGAAAAGTGCAGTTTACCGTGTTGGTCAACCGGATGCAGTGTTGCGATGGTAATTGAGGTAGCTTTCAGTCAGTTGTGCGGAAGGGTTTGCAAGCATTCCGGCACCTAGCTGTGTGATCAGCCGGTTGGCAGGGCCGATGGCGGTAACGGGCTCGAACATTGTGTCGCGTAACAGTGGCAGAGCAGTGGAGTTACTCTGGTAGAACGGTGTCAGTAAGTAACTGATTGACTGGTACAGTCGAACATGGCGGCGGCGCAGCTTTGCGTAATAATTACCTGCCGCTGCCATGTTATTGCGGTGGCGGTTCAGAGCGTTTGCCAGTGCGATCGCATCGAGAAACGCCATATTCGCACCTTGCCCCAGTTGCGGGCTGGTGGCGTGTGCAGTATCGCCAATAAAAAATACTCTGCCGTTTGCCGGATGTTTTAACGTATGGTGGTTATAGCTGGTGTAGGTGAGTTGCTGAGTTGTGTCTATGGCGGTTAGCAGTGATTCGCATTGCGGCCACATTTGGATGACCTGTTGTTTCCAGCGGGTGATTCCCTGCTGTTGCCATTGTTCAAAGTCGCAAGCTTCAATACTGTAGAAAAATGTCGCCAGCGCCTGCGATTGTTCTGGCAGAGTGCCGCAGGGTAATACGCCAATCATTTTGTGCGCCCTGACATAGCGCTGTTCAAGTATGTCGGTGCTGAAGCCTGCCAGTGGCAGGGTTGTCCATAGCGCCCCGAATGACAGGGCCTTGCGTTTAAGAGCCGGAAAAGTGTTTCGCAGTATGGATGAATTAGCGCCGCTGGCATCAATTACTGCATCATATTTATTCCTTGGGTGGGTAGCAGGTTGTGTGTCGCTAACCGGGGTGGCGAGTGTGTCGGTTTGTGTAACAGAGGTAATGGTCTGTCCGGTGACCACGGGAATACCACGCGCGTTCACTGCATCAAACAGAATCTGGAACAGCGATGCGCGATGAATCGCCACACCGTAGAGTGACTCGTCTAATGCTTTGTAGCGAATATCGAGAACTGTTTTACCGTTGGTGGCGAGCTTGCCAAGCATGCCGTCTATGCGTTGCCCCAGTTGTTCGGCCTGGTCACGCAGACCCGGCGCCTCAAGCACCGCAAGACCGGTGGGCTGCAGCATCAGGCCGGAGCCTACCGGCCCTGGTGTATCGAATTGGTCAAACAGCGTGACATCAAATTGATTGTCATGCAGGGCAATAGCAGCACTAAGCCCGGCTGGTCCACAACCTATAATGGCAATACGCATCGCAATGAGTCTGTTAGTATGAATCCTACTGCACGGGTAGGTTGCAGCCCCAGGGTTGCAGTTTGATTATAGGCGCTATTTAAAAGCTGGTCCCGCAAGGCGGGTTACACGGGAAACATATCTGCAATGAGT
>CAYZVB010000384.1:0-1968 GCA_964481315.1 uncultured Granulosicoccaceae bacterium | reverse complement strand
CAATGAGTTCTGATTCCGGTTTGCGTTGTATTTGCCCTGAAGAAGCGCAATGGCTGCATGTTCATCGTGCCGTTGCCGACGGTTTTGGCGAGGTAGTAATGGGGGACGACCTCGGCGCCCGCGATCATCTGCGCCCGCCCAAAAGAAGACTTGCTCTAATTGATGAACGCAGCACTGATCAACCGGTGGTGGGTGGTGCGTTTGCCTATGCGTTCGATATGTCGTTGCCGGGTGGTGCCTGTGTGCCGGTAGCAGGGCTTGGTGGCGTCAGTATTAGTCCGGTTGCGCAGGGACGGGGCGGGTTGCCACAACTGATCGGCAATCATTTGCAACAGTCTATAGACGCCGGAGATGCTGCATCTGTGCTCATGGCTTCTGAATCGGGGTTGTATCAACGCTATGGCTACGGCATGGCCACCGAGATGGCGGAGTGGCATTTACACACGCGGGAGTACCAGTTGTTGCGTCCCGTCAGTGACGATATTTCCATCAGGTTAATACATGAAAGGTCGCAGGCAGCTGAGCTTCTGCAGCGTGTGTATGAGTCTGCAGTGAATGCACGACAAGGCGGGATTCATCGCAGCACCGACTGGTGGCCACTGGTACTAAACGACGATGAGCACAGCTGGTTCGGTAACGGCCCCGAGTTTGTTGCAGTCGCGTTTGCCGGTGACATTCCATGTGGCTACGCGCTGTATAAACTGCGTGGCGGACCGGATACCGCAAGTGGCCATGGCCGTGTGAATCAACAGGTTGTTGTCAGTGAGCTGATAGCACCAGACACAGAAGCTGAACTCGCTTTGTTTAACTATCTGAGTAAACTCGCAATGGTGCGCGAGCTGGTGTGGGCGGTTGCACCTGTCGACCCGCCGGTACGTCATTTTATGCGTGACCCCCGCCAGCTGTGGCAGCGCGTGCGTACCGATATGATGTGGCTTCGACCACTCGATTTACCGGTGCTGTTTACGTCCATTGAATACGAAGAAGACGGTGAAGTAGTTATCGATTACTGTGATCCGCAGTTCGAGTCACTCTGTCAGGTGTGGCGTTTAACAGTTACCGGAGGTAGCGCAATTATCGAGAAGTGTGATCGGGCAGTGCTTGAAACCGAGCTACATGTTGCACTCGACAGTGCAGTGCTGGGTAACGTAATACTCGGTACCACCCGCGTTATTGAGCTGGCACGAGTTGGCAAAGTGTTGGGTAGTGAAGCTGCAGTACGGCAATTTGATCGTCTGTTTCGGTTTGATCAGACGCCGTTTAATGCAAACAAGTTTTAGTCGGTTTGCTTTAGTTGACTGTTTTTCACTGCAATATTTTTCTATAGCGTCACTGTCAGCGTTGTGTGCAAACATCTCAGAGAAGGTATTGTCTTCGGCAACAGTTACCGCATGGTTTTATTTGCATTAATGTCCGGGCTCGCACAACCGGTGCATGATGCATCAAACCATCTGATGCATCCTCGTTGTGAAAATAGCTTTAAGGACGGAAATATTTAATGCAATCGGCGCGTGATAGTTCCCACCCGGCATCGAGTGCAGCAACAATGCTGTCTGGCAATGGCCCTTCGCGGGTGGCGGCGAGGTTGGCGTTAAAATGATCTGCCTTACTGGCACCCAGAATAACACCGTCGCCCCTGGCGCTTTGCAGTGCCGAGTGGTGTGTTAGCCATCGCAGCGCGGCCGCGGCAGGTTCTGTCTGTTCGGATTTACAGGCGTTGGAAAAGTTTTCTATTGCCTCGAAGTAGTCCTTTTTCCAGTAGCGGTTTTGATATTCCGTATTGGTTGAAAAGCGACCGTTGGCAGGTAACTGCGCCTGACTATGATGTTTACCGGTCAGCATGCCGCCGGCAAGCGGGTTGTACACGTAGAAAGCGATATTAAAGTTGGCAAGGCATGGAAAAAGCTCACTTTCAACATCTCGTGTGAGCGCGTTGTACAAGCCCAGGTAAACCGTTGGTGTGATGCA
>CAYZVB010000383.1:4377-5298 GCA_964481315.1 uncultured Granulosicoccaceae bacterium | reverse complement strand
TATGCGTTGGCACAGGTGCTGATTGTGATTGTATCGGCGCGACTGTTAAAAGACCGTTTGCAGGGAATGCAGGTCGTCGGGCTAATCCTAGCTGTGACCGGTGTGGTTTTGGTGGTATCGAAAGGTTCGTGGCAGAACATTGCCGGAATGCGGTTCAACACCGGAGATATCTGGGTAATGATTGCCGTGATTAGCTGGACCACTTATTCGGTGGTGCTCAGGCAGCGTCGCAGCGTGCTTGGCTCGTTTGCACGGGTGACAGTCATTACTGCCGGCGGCCTGGTTGTGCTGCTGCCGTTTACCGTCGCCGAGCTCGTTACCACCGGTTTACCGGCCGATATTCCTCACGCGCTGTATATCTGTGTTATTGCTGCGATCCTACCGGGCTTTGGTGCCTATCAGGCGTACGCATACCTGCAGCAAAAAATCGGTGCAGCGCGCGCCGGTCTGGTGTTGTACCTGGGCCCGCTGTATACCGCGCTGCTTGGCTGGTGGTTGCTGGGCGAACCGCCGCAGTGGTATCACATGCTTGGTGCTGTGATGATTATTCCAGGGATGTACCTGGCAATGTCGAGCAACAAGCAGCCTTAGCAGCCGAATTCGACTACTACGGAACCGGGACTGCTACGACTCACAAGTTATTTTTTGATGTTGGCAATCAGCGCTTCAGCCTGCTCGGTTGACAGGCGCTGGAATGCTTTCAGTCCGCCCAGTACCAGCAGTTTTTTGTCGGCATCGTACTTGGCGGAAAGGTTGCCCTGCTCACCACTGATTACCAGCGCGCCGTCCTGCAGTTTTGCTGGAAAGCGTACCTGCTCGAACTCTTTTTTGACGTTTTCGCGAATGAAAATCGCGTTTAGAGAGCCGCCTTCCTGGGTGATATTAAGTACTTCCTTAGCACCGGACGACCAGGTGCCAAGA
>CAYZVB010000383.1:0-4367 GCA_964481315.1 uncultured Granulosicoccaceae bacterium | reverse complement strand
CTGTCAGCGGCAAAGCTGTTGCCGGCGAAGGCCAGCGAGACAAAAAGAGCGGTTTGCAGTGTGCGGGCTAACTTCATGTTGATGTTCCGGGGTGAATTCAGAATGACTATAGCAGTATTTTTGCCGACAGCCTGCCGGCGCTGTGCCATTCTATCAGTTGATTGTTCGCCGACAAATTGAGCCGCATTACCATGCTCGTTGACGCGGCATGACTTGCATTAATTTTTGTTAATTGCCGGTAATTATGAACAGACCGCCAGCCGTGTTGCGTTGCCCGCAGACCGAGCCGTTAGTGACCTGCGCCGGCATGCAAATATTCCTGCCGGTGATTGGCTTTCAGCCACGCACCCTGATAAGCAATAACAGCGAGCGCAATCGCGTGAGACTGATTAAACAAATGCTGGCCGCGGGCGGAAACTGAATCGAATATTGTGTCCGCCTCGGCGGGCGAAAGCGTGCGTTTGACCGCGCCGTGAATAAAACGCTGCCGATGCAGTGATATTGATTTCTGATTATCCTTCTGCAGTGCGCGGCGAAGTAAATCACCCTGAGTCAGTGAAAATCCTGCGACACGTTGTGCAATGTGCATTAGCTGCTCCTGATAAAGAATCAGGCCATAAGTAGAAGCGGTAACTGACTTCAGCAACGGGTGCAGATAATCGATAGATTCAGGCTGTTGTTTACGTTGCAGATAGTCGTTAATGAACCTTTGCATGCATGGTTGACTGAGCGTAACGGCATCGCGCAGTTGTTCGAACTGCTGTGGCTGTATTGTCGTCAGTGCATGTTGATAACTACTACCGTCAAGTATATCAATGTTCGACGGTTCGCCTTTGCACAGCAATTGATAGGTGGCGCGGTTATCGATATCAAGATTACTAAGATGAATATGAACACCGTTGTTGGCAAGGTGTTTTACTGTCCGGTCAATGACAGACAATGCACCCTGACCAATCACATTGAATTTCACCAGGCCTGCTTCGGCAATTTGCGATACCGTTAAACCGGTAGCCGGAAAGCCCGATGCCGGGTCCGGGCTTATTGTTACCAGATCAGTTAATGGCCGGTCACCGATAACCAGACGGGCAGGTAACAGTGGTGAATTGTCAGTGCTGATTTGTGCCACCCGGTCTGTGCCGTACTTTTGTTGAAGATAGCTCACAACCTCACCGGAGCGCTGCGCACAGAATTCGATATCAAAATCCGGTACCGGGCATACTTCGGGATTCATAAACCGTTCAAACGGTAGACTGTGCTGAATCGGATCGATGTCAGTTATGCCCAGCGCGAATGCGGTGAGTGAGCATGGCCCGGAGCCGCGTCCCGGCCCGACGGCAATGCCGTTGTCTTTTGCCCATAGTACATAGTCTGCGACGATCAGAAAGTAACCACAGCAGCCCGCCTGTTCCAGAACGTCGAGTTCAGTGGCCAGCCTTGTCTCATAACGGTGTGTGTCGGCTGTAAGCTGATGTGCCTGTATACGGCGTGTTAGACCCTGCTGGCTGTATTCCCTGAGTAGGCTGACCTCCGCCTGTGACGGGTTTTCAAGTGGTTTACTGATGTTTGTGGTTAAAAACGCGGGCATGTATGTCATATATATGCTCCTTCCTGAATCAGGTAAAAAAGTACATTGGGCCTGTTGGCCCAATGTGACCGGGGGGTGGGAAAATATAAGATACTATATAGCTGTAATTATATACAGTAAAAATATGTTGGTAAATTATCACTGGTCCCGGCTTTACATGCCGGCTGATCCAGTCGGGCCCGGAATGTGTCAGGCCGTTTTTCGGTAGCAAAAGTGTACTTCTGAATATCCCCAAGTGCAGTTCGCCTTGGAAGCGCATCGTCAACCGAAATTGAGCAGCTGCGTTATATCGGTATAACTTTGCTCGACGGACTTAACCATGCTCTATCTTCTCACTTCTGTGGTCTCAACCAGTGACTGGCTTCGAATTTCTCTGGTTTACTGCCACCTGCTGCTATGTGCCTTCGCGATTACAGCAGTGTTAAAAACCGACTTAAAAATTGTGCTGGGGAAATTTACCCGCGCTGAAGTTTCGCGCGCGGCCGCCGGTATATCGTGGCTGTTAGCCGGGTTATGGGCAAGCGGGCTTGCCATTATTTACATTGACACCGGTTTCAGCCCCGAGGTGCTTGCGACTAAATCAAAACTGTTACTGAAGCTGTTGTGTGTGGTTACGCTAACTCTCAACGGTATGGTACTGCATAAAATGTCATTCCCGGTGCTGGTTCGCGGGGCTGACTCCATTACGTTAAAAGAATCGGTGTTGCTGGTTGTGACCGGGGCGTTAAGTACCAGTCACTGGATGCTTGCAGCGTTTGTCGGTTTGTCACAGCCACTTGGTAAATTGCCAACTGAAACCTTATTGGCTTCGTACGGTGTATTTGTCAGTGCAGTGATCATTACCTCGCTGTTTTTTATTCCTTTACTATCCTGTTTTCCGAAAGCAGATGCTATGAGCCGCAGCCGCGAATCGACCGGTGTTAAACTAATTGCTAACTGATAGATTTAAAAGCACCGGGCAGCGGTATCGCCGCCCGGTTATTACACATGGCTGGTTGTGTTAGCGGGCTGTGATCAGGTTGACGACCTTATCAACCCCTTCCAGATTGGCCAGGTGACTCACAATGAGTTGCACCTCACCGCTGGAATCGACCGAGCCGGAAACAATCGCGGTTCCACCTTCAAAGGTCACTGTCACGTTTGGACTGGTAACTCCGACGATTGATGGTAGCGGCCTTGTTCCCGATTCCGGTACGATAGCGAGGGCTGATCCGCCAGCGAGCAGTGCAGTCGCCAGTGTCAGTGAGCCCAGTGATGTTTTTAATAATTCCATTAGATAACTCTCCTTGTTTTAACGATGTGCGCATCTCTGCCGGTCTGTTCCTGTGGCAGTGCGCACAACGATAGAGTGCGTCCTTAAAATTTAGTTCCTATGCTTTTTATGATTTTACACATGTAACCTGGAAGGTTGCAGGCATGGTGTTGGTGAATGCGTATGCACGTTGTGGCTTGCTGTTTGGCCTGATCATGCATCACAGGGTTGTCAGCGTGAGAATGTCCGCCGGCAGAGTAGAGTTAAACCAGCGGGTATCCTGCAGGGTGTTTGCGAGATCTTTTATTGCCGGTAGAGTAATTACTGTTTTCCGAGATTCTTCTGCCTCGCTTACGCGTCGGGTTTCCCGCGGTTGTACTGGGTTCTGGTTCTACACAGTGTTATAAACACGTTTTGCTCAGTGTGCCATCCGAATGCCATCTTCAGAATTAATGTTAGCGTTGCTGGCAGCAGCTTTGCTGTTTGCGTACATTCCCGGGCCGGCTTTACTTTATGCGGCCGCACAGACAGTGGCACGCGGGCGCAAAGCAGGTTTACTGGCGGCGCTGGGGTTACATGTAGGCGGGTTGGTACATGTGGTGGCAGCAGCAGCCGGATTGTCTGCATTGTTTCATGCGGTGCCTGCACTATATGTGATCGTCAAGTTGATCGGTTCCGGTTATCTGATTTTGATCGGCCTCAAAATGATCCGGCAGGCGTGGGCAACACAAAAGCTGCGATTGCAACCGGTAGCACCTTCACAAAAGTCAGGGCGCATGGCGTTTATCGAAAGTGTGACTGTTGAAGTACTTAATCCCAAAACTGCACTGTTCTTTATTGCTTTTCTCCCACAGTTTGTTGATCCCGCTGCGGCGTTTCCTGTGTGGCTGCAGTTTTTAATACTGGGCATAATTGTCAACATGATGCTCTCTTCAGCGGATCTGGTGTGTGTGTTTTTTGCCGGAATTGTTGTCGATAAACTCAGACAGTCAAGCCGCTTATCCAGACTGATGGAGGGCCTGGGTGGTACCTTACTGATCGGGTTGGGAGCGCATCTGGCGTTGCAGAAAAACTAATCTCTCAACGCTACTCTCACAATGGCAAATACGGCGCGGGACTAACATGAAGGCAGCAATACTCAGAGAGATAAACCGGCCTCTGGTCATTGAAGAGGTTCAGGTTGACAACCCGGGGCCTCAAGAAGTGCTGGTTCGTACTGCAGCGGCCGGAGTTTGTCACAGCGACTATCACTTCATGAATGGCAGTTATGCCACCAGCCTCCCGTCTATCATGGGGCATGAGTCAGCCGGTGTGGTAGAGAAGGTTGGTCGCGATGTGCGTTATCTGCAGCCCGGTGATCACGTGATCAGTTGTATGTCGATGTTCTGTGGCAGCTGTGCTTCGTGTTTAACGGGCAAGCCCTATGTGTGCAACAACCTCGACGACATGTATCGCGAAGGACGCGTGCACAAGGGCGACGAGATTATTCAGCAGGGGTATTACCTGGGGTCTTTTGCAGAACAAATGCTG
>CAYZVB010000382.1:0-5331 GCA_964481315.1 uncultured Granulosicoccaceae bacterium | reverse complement strand
CTGCAGAGATCGCCAACGGCGCACCGATACTGCACAACTCAAAGATGACTCAGCAGCTGGACTGGGAAGTTGAACTGGCGGTTATTGTCGGTTCAGGCGGTAAACACATCGCAAAGGAAGACGCGCCTGATCATGTGTTTGGCTACTCAGTGATGATTGATGTTTCAGCACGAGACAACCGCCGCTCCGGACAGTGGATATTTTCAAAAGGTCAGGACAGCTTTGCACCGTTTGGCCCCTGCATTGTGACAGCCGATGAAATAACAGATCCTCATAACCTTGAGTTGTGGTTAACGAAAAACGGCGAAGAAAAACAACGCTCCAACACCAAATTTATGCTGTTTAATATCGCAGAGCTAATCGCCGATATCTCAACCGGTATGACGGTTGAACCGGGTGACATCATTGCCACAGGAACCCCAGCCGGCGTTGGTGCAGGCCTCGACCCACAGGAATGGATGTGGCCCGGCGATACTATAGTCGCCTGTGTTGAGGGCATCGGCACATTGCGCCATCCTGTGGTAGATGCAACGCCGGAGTAGCAAACCAGCAGTAGGCTTCCCGAGCCCCAACAGGAAACCCGCAGCGTTAGCAAGGTAGGAACATACCATCCTTGCTCACGCGGCGGGCTTCCAGGGCACAGTGCCAACAGGAAACCCGCAGCGTTAGCAAGGCAGGCATATACTATCTTTGCTCACGCGGCGGGCTTCCTGGGGATAGCCCCATCAGGGACCTTTAACAGCACTCATACCATCCGCCACTACCCAAGTTCAAAAAACCTCTTACGCTCCGCAATAAGATCACCGTCTTCAAACTGTGCCATCTGTGCAGCACGTGTGGCGCTATATGCCTCGACAAAGCGCGGGCTAAGCCAGTCAGCGGCGTGCTTCGATGATCGCAATTTCTCAATAGCACTATGCATGTCTGTGATCAGTGGTTCACCCTTGCGGACATCAGGTATATAGCCATTGCCCACGGTCGGTTCTGTGGGTTCTGTTTTAGCTTCAATACCGGCAAGCCCTGCAGATAGCGTGGCCGCCATAGTCAGGTACGGGTTGCTGTCTGCGCCGGGCAGGCGGTTTTCAAAACGCAGTGACCCCGGTGAGTGCCCAACCACTCTGAATGCACATGTTCGGTTTTCCATTCCCCATGAATAAGCAGGTGGTGCAAAGGTACCCTCGGCAAAACGTCGCCATGAGTTTACGGTAGGTGCGAACAGCAGCATCATCCCCGGCAGATTGGCCTGCAGGCCGCCCAGGAAATACCTGAAGTTATCGCTCATGTTATTGTTGGCAGAGTCGCTCCAGAACAGCGGTGTACCGTTGGCGTCTTTGAGCGACAGATGAATATGAATGGACTGGCTGTCTGCGGTTTCAGACCAGCGTGGCATGTAACACACTGACTGGCCGCGTCTCATGGCAAGCACTCGCAGGAAGTTCTTTAACAACACTGCCTGATCAGCCGGCTTTAGTGACTGACCTGCATTAATACAGGCTTCCATGAAACCACCGCCAATCTCTTCATGCATTTTTCCAAGGTCAATCCCCAGCGGCTCGCAAATGTCTGCGACCTCTGCATAAAAATCTGATTGCAGAGACTGATACAACAACAGATCGTGACTTGGGTGAGGGGTGGCCGTCTGCAGGTTGTCAAAGTCTTTTTCCCGCAGTGACTCAGTGGTTTCATTAAATAACGTGAACTCAAGTTCATAGCCATACGTGGGGTGAAACCCTGCAGCGGTCGCCCTATCAAGTACCCGCCGCAACACACTGCGAGGGCAGAAGGCACCGGCATCGCCGGTAAATTCAGCCAGGTACAAACCGTCGTCTCCAGGCTTTTCCCATGGCATGCTGCAGCGGCTTTGTTCATCGACCTGCAACCGGGTATCGCTAAAATCACCGTTGTCATCGGTGACGCCGGGTAGTTCAAGGATTTCATCAGTCGGGTCGAGGGCAAGCTGTGCCGGGGCCATGCCTATGCCGTCTTTAAGCACACCGTCGAGTCCTTTGGCGGATAGTTTCTGACCGCGCAGCAACCCGTTGGTGTCAGTTACTGCTACTGTGACGAAGCGTTCGCTTTTTGCAGACACGTTTCCCCCTGCCTTGGTTGTTGTTCAAATTGTTGTATTTTGTGTTGCAGTGCTTTCAGGTCGGCATCCACGCTGGTGGAATAAACCTTAATAAACACCCGCAGTCCATGTCCGATGGCCCGCAGCAATTCCTGTTGCTCAGGCCGTTCGGTGGCATGATGCAGGTAATAATCGCGTGGGCCGGATAATATCAATGACCACAAGTCATTGGCGATAAGATCGGCGTCATCAGAGTTGAGTTCGTCTCTTTCCTGGCATTCCTGTACAAATTCCAGCAAGCCATTAAAAGCGCGCGCAGGACCGCTGTGGTGATAGTTTATTGCGACATCAGGGCGACGACTTGCCTCGCCAAGTATCAGACGTGCAAGTGACAGCATGTCTTCACTCAGCACAAAGTCGGCGTACACCCAGCTGAAGTGCCACAAACGATCGACCAGCGTCCCAGTGCTGCCGGAAAGCGGGGCTATCAGATGGTTGCGGCCTTCATTTAACACCGCGGCAAAGAGTCCGTCTTTGTCACCGAAGTATTGATACACGGTGGGTTTTGATACCTGTGCCTGAATGGCAACACGTTCCATCGACGCGCCGTCGTACCCGTTACTGCAAAACTCCTCGTGTGCTGCGGTTAACACGCGCGCTTTTTTTTCGCGCTGTTTCTCCAGTGTATTCAGTTTAAAGTGGTAGGCAAGGTTTGGTACACGCGCCAGAAACTCGCTTAGCAGTTCATTTACCCGATCAGGCTGTTCGACGTTACACACGTGGCCTGCAGCAGGGATCACTTCAAAGCGAATGTCGGGATAGGTTGCACCGGCCATTGGTGCCTGCAGCATACGCTGACTGACTTTGCGTATTTCCGCCTTGCCCGCCAGTTGATCATGTTCTCCGGTTATGAGCATCACCGGACACTGAATGCGACTGAAGTCAAACGTTTCTACCGGGTTGCAAAAACACTGCAATGCATCCCGATAAGTGGCTGCCGGAATAGACTGCATCGATTGCAGCAATAACTCACGTTGTTCAGCGCTAATGTGCGGCCCGCCAATAACATTGACCACAGCATCGGCAAAATCGGCTGGCTGCTTGCCGGCCGCCAGTGGTGCTTCACGGGTTTCAAGAAAGCGCTGTCGCTCATCGGCGGCAGCTTCGGACATACCGGTACAGCCGCCGGCAAGCACCAGTGCAAGCAGTCGGCTGCCGTGTCGCATCGCAAAACTGGTGGCAATCCATGCACCGTAGCTTAAGCCCGCAAGCACCAGTTTGTCAGTGCCGTAGTGATCAGCCACACGCAATATGTCTGCGCAGTAGTCGTCAATTGTGGTGTTGCCGTTAAGCTCGCTATTGCCATAGCCGCGTAAATCAAGGGCGGCCACATTGTAGTCACTTCCAAGGTGCTGTAATTGCGCTGTCCAGTTACTCGCCTGACCACCAATGCCATGTAAAAACAATACCAGCGGTGCCTGCCCGGTATGCTCTGACGGGGCGGCCAGCACAGACAACTTCGGGCTTGCGGGAATCACTTTTCGTGAAAGGTTTGCTGCATTTACGGCCTTGTCTGCCGGACGACGTGGTTTGCGTCCGGGCTTTGCAAGTGTTTCAACTGCCAGCTCAAATATTGCCTGAGTGCCTTTTGCAATTGCGTCGATGCGGCTGCGGGCAGCATGGATTTCTGCCGTCCAGCGAATGCGGCTACCTGCATCTTCGGGTGTGACGCTCACTGTTGCCTGGTAACTGTTTAACGCTTCAATGCCCGACAGCAACACGTAACTGAGTGTTTTTTCGGTATCACTGAAGTAGATCTGCTGTTCCAGATAGTCATAACCATCGGTGTCGCTGAAGTGACGCTGCACAGCCCCATTCGGTCCGCGCAGTAACTGGCACTTCTTAACCACCGGGTGCCAGCTTATATCAAAGCTGCGCAATACCTGCCACAGTGCTTCGGGTTTCACCGGCACTGTACGATCTATCTCAACAGTTTCTCTGGCCATCGGCGTTTCGCAGTTTACGCGTTGGTTTCAATAACCGATACAATCAGTTCGTCGCCGGTCGCCACATGGATATTCTTGCCGATACCGTCTCTGTATTAACCTTGTCAATGTCGTCCATATCGTAGACAGACATCATCGATAAGTAGTCTTCCATGATTTCTGTTGTGTAGGGCAGCATTAACGCACCGCAGCGGCTGTCACGGTAGATGCGTTCAAGTGGCAATGTTTTTAACATCGACTGCCCACCGCAGGTTCTGATGGCCATGGCAGCCATCTCCTGAACCCCTTCCATAACCGCATACTGAGCAGCGTAAAGGCGCATCACTTCCGCTTTGGTTGGAAATGGCTTAGCTTCAAAGAACGCTGTGGTCCACAGTGTGCGCATTTCAGTTAGACGCTGGTACATTTTGCCTACCGTAGCGCGTTTGGTCGGGTAAACCCGACGATCAATCGGCGGAAGGCCGGGCATGGTTCCACTAAGGTAGTCCACGGTAAAGTTATAGGCAGACTGGGCCACTCCCATATAAGCGGGTGTGAGTGTGGCCATCATATGAGGCCATTGCGATAAGGTTTTGCCAAACACACCGGCCGGCATCATCAGGTCGTCTTCACTGACAAAAACATCTTTGAGTATCAGGTCACGACTGACGGTGCCGCGCATACCCATTGGATCCCACTCACCTTTAACCGTTAAGCCGGGTGCGTCCTTATATACCGCAAAATCCATTGTATCTTCATGTGCCGGTGGTTTACCTTCAAAGTGTTCAGTACAAACAATTGAATAGTAGTCACAGTGCCCGGACAGCGATGCGAACTTTTTCATACCGTTGATCAACCAGCCACCGTCGACCTTGCGACAGGCGGTTTGTATCGGGTCGGATGTCCAGTTCACACCGCCTTCTGAAATAGGCTGAGAAAAGATGGCACCTTCTTCAACCACTTTTGGAAACTGTAACTCACGCATACGCTTAAACGCTTTGCGCTCTTCATCGGTGAGATTGTCCATCTCATACATAAACCGCAGCCACATCATCGATGATGTATGCATGTTAAACGTCAGTGCGGTCGCACCGCAGTACTTACCGATCTCTGCTCCAATGGTCGCATACTCACTCAGGCTGAAACCCAGGCCGCCAAACTCTTTAGGGATAACGAGATTTAAAAAACCACTGTCACGCAGTTCGTTATAGTTTTGTGTGGGAAAAGAAGCGTTAAGGTCATGTTCGACGGCGCGCTTCGCAAACTCAGGGCCAAGCT
>CAYZVB010000381.1:622-5335 GCA_964481315.1 uncultured Granulosicoccaceae bacterium | reverse complement strand
CGGTTACAGCAGTGCCATCAGTCAGACTGCCATCACCCGGATCTGAATTGTCTCCGTCGTTGTTTCCGTCCCAGATAAATGTTGCGTCATTCGGCAGGTTGTCTGAAAGTGTTACATCGCTGTCCGCGTACACCCGGTAAGTAATAGTGACTGTATCTGCTACCCCATTATCGGTATTGGCATTGACAATAGTACCCAGGTCAAATGTTACATCGCTGCCACTGACGGACGGACTGGTCGGGGTGCCGCCGAATGTCACGCCGCTGCTGCCGACTGCAGTGATGGTATAGCTATTGTCGAACAGCAGGTCTGCGTCCAGCGTGTCTGTGATCTGCGCCATCGGAGTAGTACCTTCCGGTACCGTGACCGTTAACGCATAGGTGACGTACTCGCCTGCCACCACTTCGGTGTTGTTATTACTGGCGTCATCAATGCCAGTGCTTACTATGCTTTTCGCAAACGTCGGCGATGCCACCACGAAAGAGGCATTGTCCGAATCACTGCCGCCACTCTCCGATGCCTGATTTCCCTGAGCATCTTCACCAAGCGTATCCCAGTCGATACCGGCAGTATTCTGAACAGTCGTACTGGCAGAAGCACTGACATCTACTGTACCACTGACTGTCACAGTAATTGTCTCACCCAGCGCCAGATCATAGTCACTGTTGCTGACCGTATTGCCCGACACACCAAAACCAGCCACTGGTCCACCACCACTGTCTACGGCCGAGACTACCGTGATATTCTCTATCTCTGATGGCAGCGTGTCACTGAAAGTAGCATCGAATGCTCCGGCATTGGACACACCGGTATGCTGGATAACAAACTGATAGACAATCGTATCGCCTGCATCTGACGGTGTGGTCGTTATACTCTTTAACACCTCCAGCTCAGGTGCTATGACGGTGACGGTAGTGCTATCGGTCAAACTGCCATCACCCGGATCGGTGTTGTCCCCGTCGTTATTTCGATCCCAGCTCAGTATGGCATTATTGGATAGTGTATCGGCACGCGTGACATCACTGTTTGCAAAGACCCGGTACGTGATGGTAACCGTATCAGCAACGGCATTGTCAGTATTCGAGTTGGTTACGGTACCTAAGTTAAAACTAACATCGCTTCCGCTTACTGTCGGACTCGCCGGAGACCCGGTAAAAGAGACACCGGCACTCGGGACCGCAGTGATACTATAAGTGCCATCGAGTGTCAGGTCGGCATCCAGCGTATCTACAATTTCCGCCAGTGGAGTCACCCCTTCCGGAACCGTTACCGTCAGGGTATAGACAATATATTCACCAGCTACGACTTCTGCATTGTCATTAGAGATGTCGTTAATTCCGGTACTGGCGATTGCTTTTTCAAACACCGGCGATGCAAATGTGAATGAAGCGGTATCTGAATCCGTACCGGTTCCTTCAAGCGATTGATCGCCCTGTGAGTTGTCTCCAAGCGTGTCCCAGTCGATCGACGCCGTATTTTCTACCGTTGCCGCTGCAGATGCCGACGCAGAAGCATTGGCACTAACGGTTAAAGTAATGCTGTCACCAGACGGCAGATCAAAGTCACTATTACTGACGGTATTGCCACTAACACTGAACCCTGTAACAGGGTCACCGGCACTGTCAACCGCAGAGTTAAGGGTAACACCCGTCAGAACCGCGGGCAGTGTATCGGTAAAGGATGCGTCGAAGGCTGTTGTGTCAGAACCCGATGTGTGTTGAATTAGAATCCGGTACACCACGGTGTCACCGGAATCTCCGGGTGAGGTCACAACGCTTTTTAGAACTTCAAGCTCAGGACTGATGACAGCCAGGTTGCTGCTTGCGGTGGCCGATCTGTCTGCCGGGCCTGTATTGCTGCCGTCACCATCGACATCCCATCGCATGACCACACTGTTGTCGGCAGCCTGACCATCGCTGGCGCCGGAGACAATCGCGCGGTACTCAATGGTTATTGTCTCGGTGGTCGCGTTGTCACTGTTGGTATTGGTAATGGTGCCAAAATCGAAAGTAATATTCTGGCCACTTACGCCAACCGGAAGTGGAGTTCCGGTAATGGCAAGGTCCGCGCTGTCAAGCGAGACACTGGGGGCATAGGTATTGTCGAACACCATGTTCGCAGGCAATGTATCAATGATCGTCGCAGTCGGAGTGACACCTTCAGGTATCGTTGCCACCACCCGGTAAACCACATACTCGCCTTCCACCACCTCGGTATTGTCATTAGTGGCGATGTTAATCCCGGTGCTTACAACACCTTTAGCCAGCACCGGCGGAGATACAGTAAAGGAAACCGACGCCGAGTCTGACCCTGTTAACTCTTCAGATTCAACCCCGTCGGTGGTCACGCCATCATCCAGTGACCCCCAGGTAATATCTGCGGTATTGGTTATGGCCGATCCGGTAACTGCATTAACCACTGTACCGGAAACAGTAAGAGTCACTGTCTCACCGAAAGGTAAATCGAAACTTGAATGTGATATCTGGTTTCCAACAACGCTAAATCCCGCCACCGGCGCACCGCCACTGTCGACCGCGGAATCGAGGCTGATCGGGCCGCCAATCTGTGACGGTACCAAATCAGAAAACGTCACATCGTAGGCGTCAGTTTCAGATTCCGATGTATGCTGTACGGTGATGGTATAGGTAACAGGGTCACCGACATCAAGCGGAGTGCTACCGGAAATTGCTTTGACGACTTCCACTTCAGGCGTTATGACCCGAACATTCGGTGCACGATCGAAGATAAGACCATCACCGGAGCTGCTGCTGTCGCCGTCATTGTCCCAGCGGTACTGGGCTCGATTGTTTAGCAGCCGGTTATCTTCGACAGCATTACCGGCATATACCAGGTAAGTTAACGTCAGCGTTTCTGCAGTCGAATTATTGGTGTTGTTGTTTACAATGTTGCCGAACTCAAAATAGAACGTTCCTTCAGTACCTGTTGCAGGACCGGTTACCGCACCCCACCCGCCCGGCAGATCAGTGACGACATCTGCGCTGCTCGGAGTAACGCTAATGATCGAATGATATTTAAGGGCAGTGTCCAGCGTGTCGCGAACCTTGGCATCCGGCATACTGCCTTCCGGCAGCGTTATAATAACTTCATAGGTCAGGTATTCACCTGCCACTATTCTGTCCAGCGGATTGGTCGCAGTTTCAAAACCGGTGCTCAGCAGGTTTTTCACAATCTCCGGTGTGTCTGTCGTGACTACAGCGTCATCCTGCCAGTCAGCACTGGTGTTACCGTCAGTGTAATCAACACCGCCATCAAACGCCGCAAAGGTGAGCAGTTCGGCCGAGTTGGTCAGTGTTGTGTCCAGCAGCACCGTGTTATCGACCACCAGATCATAGGTCAGTACGATAATATTACTGCCATCGTTAACTGTTGTGTTGTCGTCCCTGCCGGCTGCCAAATCAATTTCGCTCCCGGCTAACTCGAAGCTCACACCTGTTGCATCGGCGGTTCCACTGGCATCAAACAGATTGCCATTGACAGTCAGGGCTGTTTCATCACCCAGTGATGCGGCCATATTCAGTCCACCCGATGGAATTGCAAAGCCGGCCGGGAAGCTGTCGTTAACAGTTATATCTTTTGCGCTGTACCCGCCGGTGTTTTCAATCACAATCGCAAAGCGAACTATGTCACCGGAGTCGAGCACACCTGCATCTGAACTGACTGGCGTTGTATCAAGTGCCGTAGAGCTGATTACACCGGTAAATGCAGCCCCTGAGGTACCCGCATCGAAAAACGGTACCGGTGCGACTGCCGTGGGATTAAAATCGGCGGCCGTGTTACTGTCAACAGCGACTACCCCTTTCGTTAGCGATAGCTCTGGTGCCAGAGATTCAATTACCACCGTAGAATTTACAGGCTCAGTCGGATTATTAGTATTGTCGTAGGCAACCTGAGTCTGATTGGTCAGCTTTAGCCCATCGTCAAACGGAACATTCGCTGTGACTGTGGTAAACAACAGATCTATGGTGCCTGGCGTTGACGACGGGTCATCAAAACTATCAAAGTCCCAGACTATTGAGTTGGCACCAGAGTCTGTAGACAGGGTAACAATATCGAGCGACGAACCTGTGGTGTCAAAAAAACCAGTCGGAAAGTTCGCAGTATTGGTCAGCGGTCCAAAGCCGTATTCACCTGCTGCAGGAACATTGTCAACCCCGCTATACATACCTGTGTATGCATAGTTTACCGGTACCGGCAATATTGGCAGTGGCATGTAATCGGTGATAACCAGATTTTCAACATCAGTGGTTGGCAGTTCGACGGTTATTCTGTAAGTAACGGTCTGTCCCGGTGTGATTTCGGGGTCGGCCGGATCCCATCCGTCGGTATCACCATTGATCGCATAAATGGTTTTGCTCTGTTCTGGTTGCGAAACAACCACCTGCGCCCCACTGGCATCAGTTACCTGATTTGACGTCCCGACAACTTCGGACTCTACAGTGATCTGGTTACTGATGATATCTCCAACGTCGACACTCGCATCACCACCAAATAAACCGGCATACTGGAATTCTTCCTGCACACGTGTTCGAAAAATCACTTCAAAGCCGGACTTACTGGTTAACCCCGCGTCGTTAGCAAGATCACCGTCAATTTGGCCTGTACCACCATCGATTTGATTCGCTACATCAAAAACAATCTCGGTAAGCCCGGTAGCAGGATCTATTGCACCACCCTTCACTTTCGCAGCATTAA
>CAYZVB010000381.1:0-612 GCA_964481315.1 uncultured Granulosicoccaceae bacterium | reverse complement strand
CACCGGGCCGGTTGCCACGCCATTGTCATACGTTGAAAGCGTTGCGGTGCCCGCCTCGTACAGCTGTCCGTCGCCAATGGAATCGCGAACGATAAATTCATCCATTGAAAAGTAGTCTGACACCTGACTGGTGATACGCCACTCAAGTAAATCACCGGGTAATACCGTGGTACGCGCCACAGCATTACCGGCACTGTCGAGAATGGTTACCGCCTTCTGCGTGGCAAGAGATTTCGGGGTTAACGGTAGTGTATCGCTGGCAGTTACCGATGTAGCTCCATAGTCTCCATTCAGATTAACATCGTTGACAACCGGAACAGATGGCGCACCGGTTACCGGATCGATCACTGGATCGCCATTCGCATCAAATTCCGGAAAGTACGCATCATAAGTGATGATAATATCGCTTGCGCCAGTAGTACCTGTGACACTGGCGAAGTTAACAGTAAGCGTATTTCCATTTGCGACACCAATAGTAGCATCAGAGGTGCTGAGCCCTGCCTGCATCCCACTGCCGGAGATCGTTAAATTACCCAGGTAATGAAGATGGTTCGGAACTACATCTGTCAGCACCAGATTGTTTATCTGCTGGCCGTCTGCAATGTCTACTTC
>CAYZVB010000380.1:0-5353 GCA_964481315.1 uncultured Granulosicoccaceae bacterium | reverse complement strand
CGTGCGTATTCCTCAAACACCTGGCGCCAGGTGTAGCGTCCGTTAAGCACATCGCGAAGTTGCATCGGATGAGTTAACAGAGCCCAGGCTGCACCGGCGATGGCATCCCGCGGTTCGTTTTGTCCACCGCTGATGGCAAGTTTAATGTTGGCTCTAATACTGTTGAGTGGTTGTTTTGCCTGTTTAAGCACATGCAACATTGAGTGTTCTGTGCTGCCACTGTCAGCCCACGCATCATCGATGCATTGATCGATAAGGGCAGTTGCTTCGTTGCAGCGGGATTCTATAGCGCGGTCACCTGCATAGTTGGCGATGCCGTCAATCATGGCCTGCGAAGAGGCGTCCATTTGCGTCACTGTCATATTCAGCAGACCGGTAATGTTGCGCAGTGCATGGGCTGACACAGGCATTGCATAGTCGGAAACCAGGTCGCAGTGTTCGCATCCCTGCAAGTCATTAAGTACGGTTTCGGTATTAGTTTTAAATTGCTGCAGCCACACCTGCCGAACCGTCTTTGGTGACAATGATGGCAGTGCCTGCTTCCGTTCAATGCGATGCGCTTCACCGTCTTTTCGCATCATGTTTTCCCCCATCAGTTCGGTCATCAAACCGCCGGGCTGGTGTGATGAGAAAACGTCAATCATTTTTTCGCACTGAAAGATATCGTCACGTCGGGTAAACAGTGTGGCGTTGAGTTCCGGTACGTAACATATCGGTGCTTCGCGACGCAAATGTTTTAGGGTCGGGTAGGGATCTGTATGGAAACTGCTCGGTTCGATATTGATAACCGGTGTTGGCATTAGATTTCCGCTCCTGAATTTGTTGTAAGCGTGCCGGAATGTGTTTGCAGGAAACGAGTCATGTTAATAGGGAAGTTGTTCGGGGCTTTTGCCAACGTAGTCGGGTGGCACATAGCGTTCGAACTGAACCGCAGTAATGGTTGGCATGCCCTGCAGTACCGCGCTGCACACCCGGTGCATGCCATCCATCAGCCTTCCTTCATTGCACAGAATAATTGGGTAAGACAAATCGCACTGTTGAATCAGTCTGACGTGGTTTGTTACATCGCGAGGTGTTAGCAGGTTATTCCAGTAAGGCTCATCGAGTTCCCGAATGTGTGCAAGCGCCAGCGCAAAAGGTTGTAGCCCTGTTGTTCGTGCAATCAGTTTCTGCACATCCCACGCCTGCAGTCCTGCCTCAGAGTCGCGAAAATGATATTGCCGACGGATTTCCATGACGTTAGTCTACTGCGTTAAGATACCCGCTGCGAACCCCAGTGAACCGATAACGATGAACTATCCGCCGCTGTCAGATGTGAGGAAAAATCTGCGCATCAAGTGGTACCGTTGCCCGATCGAAACTAAACGCCTGCACGAACTCTTGCAGCGCAGTGATCGCAAAGGCTGGTTGCAGGCGGGCGGGCACTTCGCGTTGTGGGTGACCACCGGGTTTGTCGTCTATTGGTGCTGGAGCATGCAATGGTGGTGGTGGCTTATCGCGGCCATGGCAGCTCATGGTGTGGTGAGTAGTTTTTTTGTTGGTGTCGCGCCGCATGAGTTAGGTCACGGCACGGTGTTTAAAACGCCGTGGCTAAACAAGGTGTTCCTGTACGGGTTCAGCTTTATCAGTTGGTGGGATCCGTTCGACTACGCAAGCAGTCATACTTATCACCATCGGTATACGCTTCATCCGCAGGGCGATCGCGAAAACCTTTTGCCGCTGACACCTTCAACAGAGCCCACGTTTCTGTTGCAGGTGGCTACTGTAAACCTGCTGACAACTAAGGGCAGAACATTCGGCAAGGGCGGATTATTGGCGACGCTTGCAGCGACGTTTCTGGCAGCGCGCGGCCGAACCGGTTCGACTGATATTGCTTCCAATGAATGGCTTGCCGCGCTGCATCGTGATCAGCCGGCTGAACATAAAAGGTCGGTGTGGTGGTCACGCTTTCTGCTGGCCGCGCACGGAACCATTGCTGTTTCTGCCATTGTGAGCGGGCAGTGGATACTGATTTTTATCGTTTCCCTGCCTTCGTTTTTTGTCAATCTGCCAGCCTATCTGGTGGGCATGACGCAGCATTGCGGGCTTAGCCAGAATGACCCGGATTTTCGCAAATGTGTGCGGTCGATAACCATTAATCCGGTGCTTGAATTTTTATACTGGCACATGAACTGGCATACCGAACACCATATGTTTGCCGGCGTACCGTGTTATCACCTGCCGGCACTGCACCGTGCGATACAGGATGATATGCCGGTGCAGCGAACTTTGTGGCAGGCCTGGAAAGAAATGCGTCATACCTGGCGTAGGCAGCAGTCAGATCCCGAATACTTTCACGATACTCCGGTACCTGCGCCGAGGCAGGCGTCGCACGGCACGCGGGACAACAGTGCTGTCTCCATAGGCGATCTCGCGCCACCGGGCCTGCAGTAATGTTATGATGTAGGGCGCTGTGTCGTCACAGAGTTCGCTCTGTATCTGATGTTCTAATCGTTAGCCTAAGTTTACTGTCCTGAATACTGTCACATTTGCCCACATAAGAAATACTGACAACATCGGGGATCGCTGGTGCTGCCCGTACGACTATTTTGATTACCCGAATGCGAATGCCATTGACCTCGCAGAGAGTCCTCCGGCCAGTGCTGCGGCAGTGGTATACGGTGGTGGCAAGATTTTCGGTAGTTTACATGCACAGGCCGCCGCTGCTAAAAGTCGCAAATTGCTGCGAATTGGCTGGGGGCTAAGCTCGGTTCAATCCAGTCGATTTTCGTTAAAGTACCTGCGTTCGCGGCGTGTGCTTGATTTGATTGGCACACGTGACTACGGTGATTCGCGTTTTGAGTATGCACCGTGTACCAGTTGTATGTCGGAGGAGTTTAATTCACCTGCCGCAGCACAACACGATGTGGTGTTTTATCTGCATGCCGGTAAAACACAGGGTATGGGGCTGCAGGTACCTGAAGGTGTGCCGGTAATGACCAATAGCGGTGCGTCGCTTGCCGATGCACTGCAATTTATCGCCAGTGGCAACACTGTGGTGTCGAACTCGTATCACGGTGTGTACTGGACCATGTTAATGGGCCGGAAATCAGTCTGTATTCCGTTTTCCAACAAGTTTAGTGCGTACCGTCTGCCTCCGGCAATCGCGACTGTCGATAACTGGCAACAGGTGGTTAATGGGGCAGTTGCGCACAGTGAATTTCTCGCCCTCTCGCGGGAAGCGACGCATGTGTTTAAAGACAAGGTTGATAACCGTCTTGCAGACGCCGGTATGCTGTAAACAGCCTCTCGATCAGCGGGTAGCGACGATATCGTAGTGATGTTTGCGCCTGGTATTTTGCCTTTCAAACCTTGTTAGGCCGATATCCGTTGCAAGTTGTTGCAGCTCTTCAGGTTGCACCCAGTGCTCGTCTACTTCGTAATGCAGTGTGCCAATGCGATCTTTAAATGCGCACTGTGCCAGTGTGGAAAATACCGTCGCTTCGTGCCCTTCAACGTCTACTTTTATCACTACTTCACAGTCATTGGGAATCAGCCGACTGAGTTCAGTTTGATCGATTAGTGACACTGTCACACTGTTGCTCGATTGCGCGCCGTTGTCGTGGCCATGCAGTGTTGCACCGCCGCTGTGCTGTGGATTGTGTGTCAGCTCTGCGTTGCCCTGCTGGTTTGAAACTGCCGCGTTAACGGTGGTGGTTTTGTTGTCGAATTGATTGACTGCCACATTTTTCTGCAGTAACTCAAAAGTCCCGGGCATGGGCTCGAACGAGAAAACACGGGAACAATTCGGATTGCCTGCAGCAATTAAACTGTATATCCCTTGGTTGGCACCAATATCAAGAAAGATAAACGGGGTATCTTTTTGCGACAGCAGATCAGCCAGATACGTAACCGTATGTGGCATCAATGCAAAAACGAAATGTAGTGTCCTTCCAGTTGGCAGCCATGAGCACGCCATAGCGTGAAGGGACATATTCGCTGCCACGTAAGCGGTGGTAGCTTCGATGTAGTTTATCGGCGGCTTTACGCGATCTGATTTGCACAAAGCGTCGGGTACCGTTTTTCTTCCACTCCTGTACCAGACGTCGCATTAGTGTGATCTACCGTTAACATTCATTGCTGTGGCGGTTTTAAACAGCATGCCTTGTTTTAATAACCACCACGCACGCCTGCCGTAGTTGGCAGCCTTAAGACGATAGTGTGGCAGGCGTTTACTCCAGTGCGGCTTTTTTACCATAGCGAAATTTTTACCGGTGATAGTGGAAGTGCCCTGGTCGTCAGGGTGGCTGGCCCAGGGCTCGAGCCCGAGTTGCCGGTAGTGATGAATAAAAAAACGGTTTAGCTCGTGGTCAAGCGCGCGCGTCTGCGGTTTTAGGTTTGGTAGTATCCTGGCCGCTGTACCACGAGTGATTAGATAGGTGGCATTGCCGGTAAAAGGTCCAACATAGGCGTTGGCCCGGTATTGTCCAACGCTAAACTGTTTTACCGGCAGTTTTGCACGAATACAGTTGAATCGAATAATATCCCAGTGTTCTCTGGCACTCATCGCAGCACTGACGGCGTGCTGAAAATCGGGGTGAAAAACCACGTCGTCTTCAAGAATTAACGCAGTGGAATAGGGCGACGCTAAAAATTCCTGCCACACGCCAATGTGGCTGGCATAGACCCCCATTTTCCCCGGCAACAGTTGTGAACCCATATTGCGTTCATAGGCTTTTTGATCCACCTGCTTCAGCAGTTCGGCTTCACTGGCACGACCATCAACCGCATCAAATACGCGGTATTGAAGCCCCATTGCAGTAAGCTGACTGTCCATACGTTGGCGACGTTCGGTGGCAGATGTCAGGCTGATGAGCCAGACACCAAAATCCTGACCGGCCGGTGGAGGCGGGTGTTGATCTGCAGCAGTCACGGGTAAAAGAGCGGACACGTCGGGTGGCGGTGGCCGCAATTGTATCGCAGTGTATGATTATGAACCTGCCAATTCAGTAACCTGTATGTGACCGGATTGTGTACGAGCGACGAGATGCGCAATAGAATTGGCGTAATAGTTCAGCAACATCGTTTCGTCGGCTGCGGGTTTGTACAGACCGTTTTCGACGTTAAGCACGCGGCGCAGCACCAGCATTCGAATACCGACTGTCACGGCATAGTCGCGATTGCCTCTGGGTATGTAGGCTCGAAACCCCTGTTGATCGAGACTGCCCAGCAACTCAAACACCGCAGCCTTGAGTTCAAACTCACTCCAGACCGACTTCGATTTAGCGGTAATCACAGTGGCAACCAGTGCCACCGGCAGCACCGGTGTAATGTTGCCGATACGTGTCATCATGTCGTCTGCCAGTGGTGCAAC
>CAYZVB010000379.1:0-5363 GCA_964481315.1 uncultured Granulosicoccaceae bacterium | reverse complement strand
CTTCCGGCGTTTCAATCGGACAAACACGACCGTAGTGCGTCGGGTGTACGTCACGAACTTCAAAACCTGCACGCTCACGCGTCAGACCACCAGGACCAAGTGCCGATACGCGACGCTTGTGTGTTACCTCAGACAATGGATTGTTCTGATCCATAAACTGCGATAACTGGCTCGAACCGAAGAACTCTTTAATCGCCGCCGCAATCGGCTTGGCGTTAATGATGTCCTGCGGCATCAGGCCTTCACTTTCGACCATACCCAGACGTTCACGCACGGCACGCTCTACACGTACCAGACCAACCCGGAATACGTTCTCCGCCATTTCACCGACGCTTCTGATACGACGATTACCGAGGTGATCGATGTCGTCGACAATACCCTGACCATTACGAATATCGATCAGGCACTTCAGTACGTCGAGGATATCAACCTTGTCGAGAATACCCGGGCCGGTGATTTCATCACGTCCGAGACGACGGTTGAATTTCATGCGACCGACGGCAGAAAGGTCGTAGCGGTCCTCAGTGAAAAACAGGTTGTTAAACAGCGTTTGTGCTGCTTCTTTGGTCGGTGGCTCACCGGGACGCATCATACGATAGATTTCCACCTGCGCTTCCAGCTGGCTGGTGGTTTGGTCGATACGCATGGTGCTTGAGATGTACGGCCCTTTGTCCAGGTCATTGGTGTAAATGAACTGTACTTCTTTGGGACGGATCTCAAGGAACTGTGGCAGATTTTCTTCGGTAATCTCGGCATTAGCA
This sequence comes from uncultured Granulosicoccaceae bacterium, assembly GCA_964481315.1. GTDB lineage: Bacteria > Pseudomonadota > Gammaproteobacteria > Granulosicoccales > Granulosicoccaceae. The sequence goes on along the minus strand of CAYZVB010000379.1, from coordinate 4,602 downwards.
CCCATACCCTCATGGACTTCACCGGTTTCTTTATCGATAAGGTCATGTGCCAGCACTTTGCCGACAAAGTATTCGTCAGGAACTTCAAGCTTTTCGAGACCGGCTTTTTCCATTTGACGCACGTGCTTGGCGTTGACGCGACGGCCTGCCTCAACAATGACATCTTTGCCGTTCTTTAAATCAAAACCAAAAGTCTCACCGCGCAGTCGGCTTGGAACCAGCGCCAGACTTGCTTTGGTTTTGGTCATGGTGACTGTGTCAGTGTCGAAGAATGCAGACAGGATTTCTTCGGTCGTGTAACCAAGTGCACGCAGGATAATTGACGCCGGTAACTTGCGGCGTCTGTCGATACGTGTGAACACACAGTCCTTGGCGTCAAATTCGAAGTCGAGCCACGAACCACGGTATGGAATAACACGCGCAGAGAACAGCAATTTACCCGAAGAGTGCGTCTTACCACGGTCGTGATCAAAGAATACACCCGGGCTTCTGTGCAGCTGCGAAACAATAACGCGCTCGGTGCCGTTGATAATAAACGTACCGTTGCCAGTCATCAGGGGCAGCTCGCCCATGTAGACTTCCTGCTCTTTTATATCTTTAACAACGCGATTGTCACCAGACGCTTTGTCATAGATTACAAGACGACATAACACACGCAGAGGTGCTGCATAAGTAAGGCCGCGGATGCTACATTCACGCTCAGTGAACGGAGGCTTACCCAGGCGGTACTTAACATACTGCAGTTCAACGTTGCCAGCATAGCTGACAATCGGCATTACAGACTTGAACGCACCGTGCAGACCGACATCATCCATCTCTTCGGTGGTTTTGTCTTTCTGCAGAAACGAACGGTACGAATCTAGCTGAGTCTTCAGCAGATACGGAACCTCAAGGATTGACTGGCGCTTGCCAAAATCTTTTCTTATTCGTTTTTTTTCGGTGAAGGAATAGGTCATCTGGTTCCTCTTTACCCACAAGCAATACACTGATCATTGCGCCCGCGACACGACGCCTGTTAAAACCCGCTCTCAGTTTCTCACTGCCCCGGTGAAATCCATCACTGGTGCAGAGACAGGAAAAGGCCGACGCAAAAATGCGACGGCCTGACCCTTTACAAATACAACCGTTTTGCTACTTGAGCTCAGCGGCAGCACCAGCTTCTTCAAGCTGCTTCTTGGCTTCTTCTGCTTCGTCCTTGCCAACACCTTCTTTGACCGGAGCCGGTGCACTTTCAACCAGTGCCTTAGCTTCCTTGAGGCCCAGACCGGTGATGGCTCGAACCGCCTTAATGGCGCCAACTTTGTTGTCACCAGCGCTGGTCAGAACAACGTCGAACTCAGTCTTCTCTTCAGCAGCACCACCACCGTCGCCACCGCCACCGGCAGCAGGAGCAGCAGCAACCGCAGCAGCTGCAGTGACACCGAATTTCTCTTCCATGTCGCTGATCAGCTCCACGACTTCCATAACAGTCATGTTGGAGATGGATTCGAGTATTTCTTCTTTAGACATTTTGTTTACCTAGATGTGTTAGTCGCACTTTGCCAATTTGGCAAGCTTTTTGTGCAATTTGAGTGAAAGAAAATCAACAGGTTACGGCGCATCCGCGATTAAGCATCTTTGGAAACGCGAACCGCATCGACGGTTCTGACGAGTTTTCCGGGAACTTCGTTGAGCGTGCGGACAAACTTGGCCACAGGCGCCTGCATCACGGACATCAGCATGGATATCGCTTCGTCACGTGTTGGCAGATTCGCCAGTTTTCCAATTTCGTTCGCTTCGAGTTTTTGCCCGCCTACAGCCGCCATGGTGACTACAAGCTTGTCGTTTTCTTTGGCAAAATCTCTCAACAGTCTGGCTGCAGAGCCCGGATCTTCCTGCGAAAATGCAAAAATCAGCGGACCTGACATGCCTTCCTGCATGCACTCAAACTCGGTACCTTCTACTGCACGACGTGCCAAAGAATTTTTGACAACGCGCAGATACACACCACTTGAACGCGCTTTCGCACGCAATGCAGTGAGATCGGTAACCGTAATACCCCGGTACTCAGCAGCAACTGCCGAATGTGCAGATGACGCAACATCCGCAACTTCAGCGACTACTGCTTCTTTCTCTTGTCGAGTTAAAGCCATTGAGCACCTTTCGGATCACCGGTAAACCGGTGCCCCTCGTTGCGCACGATGATCAACGATGATCGTGCTGTTTAAATACACCGGATTGACTCCGGCTTCGTCTGCGCAGGCAATTAAGTAACACGCTTAACATACAAGTGCGTTACACCTGCGGTCTTTGACGTGATCGCACCGTGCAGGCCGCTTTCACTCAAAGTCTTTCGCAACTACCGGTTAACACCGGCAGTTGCTGGTACGTTAATGACCCGATCAGGTCATCGGGCCGAGGTCAATCAACAGACCCGGACCCATCGTGGAAGAGACAGTTGCCTTACGCAGGTAAATGCCTTTCGCCGCTGACGGCTTGGCCTTTACGAGCTCTGCAACCAGGCTCTTCAGGTTGTCATTCAGTGCGGCAGCATCGAAATTAATTTTGCCGATCGGGCAATGAATAATGCCGGCTTTGTCAGTACGGAACTGCACTTGTCCGGCCTTGGCGTTTTTCACTGCAGTTTCCACATCAGGTGTGACGGTACCAACCTTCGGATTAGGCATCAGGCCACGCGGGCCAAGTACAGTACCGAGGGCGCCAACAACACGCATGGAATCAGGAGTAGCAATAACGACGTCGAAGTCGAGCATGCCGCCCTTAATAGACGCTGCCAGATCGTCGAAGCCAACAATATCAGCACCGGCTGCAGTGGCTTTTTCAGCCTGCTCGCCCTGTGCGAATACAGCAACACGCATGGTTCGGCCCGTGCCGTTTGGCAGAACAGTCGATCCACGGACCACCTGATCCGATTTACGCGGGTCAACACCAAGGTTGATCGCCACATCGACAGTTTCGTCGAACTTGACGGACGATACTTCTTTCAGCAGTGAAAACGCTTCAGCAGCGTCGTACACTTTTTCGCGATCAATTTTTTCTTTAATCAGCTTTGCACGCTTTGAAAGCTTAGCCATTTAGAGACCCTCCACTTCGAGGCCCATACTGCGGGCACTACCGGCAATAGTTCGAACGGCAGCGTCCATATCGGCTGCGGTTAGATCCGGGTCTTTGGTTTTAGCGATTTCTTCAAGTTGAGCGCGCGTAACCTTACCAACCTTCTTGGTGTTTGGTTCGCCACTGCCCTTCTGCAGGCCCGCAACTTTCTTCAACAGATAAGATGCTGGCGGTGTTTTCATTTCATATGAAAACGACCGGTCGTTATATACCGTGATTGTGACGGGTACCGGTGCACCGGAGTCCATGGATTGCGTGGCAGCGTTAAACTGCTTGCAGAATTCCATGATGTTCACACCGTGCTGACCCAGGGCCGGACCAACCGGCGGACTTGGGTTTGCTGCCCCTGCAGGCACCTGAAGTTTGATATACGCTTCGATTTTTCTGGCCATAGTTTCTCCCGCGGGTGCAAACGCCTTTGTTATCAGGCTCCCCGACCAATTAGACCGTTAATAAAATCAAATCAGGCTTTCTCTACCTGACTGAACTCAAGCTCTACCGGTGTTGAGCGACCAAAGATCTGCACCGCCACCAGCAACTTTGCTTTCTCGAAATTCACTTCTTCAACAACTCCGTTAAAGTCGTTGAAAGGCCCATCGATAACACGGACCACCTCACCCACATCGAAGAGTACCTTCGGCTTGGGCTTGTCTACACCATCCTGCACACGCTGCAGAATTGCATCGGCCTCGCGCGCAGAAATCGGCGCCGGCCGATCTGCGGTACCACCGATAAACCCGAGCACCTTGGGAACATTCTTCACAAGGTGCCAGGTCTCGTCGTTGAGCTCCATTTGCACCAGCACGTAGCCCGGAAAAAACTTACGTTCCGATCGCCGTTTCTGTCCACCGCGAATTTCAACGACTTCTTCTGTTGGCACCAGAATTTCGCCAAAATACTGAGCGAGCCCTTCGCGCTCGATCGCATCCAGCATTAGTGTTTTTACACGACCTTCGAACCCGGAAAACGCCTGCACGACGTACCAGCTTTTCTCAGCTGTAACGCTCGCTTCTGTCATTGCTTTCTCCTCAACTGCCGAGGTTGGTTATAAATCTGAAAGCACCACTCAGCATCCAGTCCAGCAACCACAAAAACACACCAACGATGAAGACAATAACCATCACCATAATGGTGGTCTGGGTGGTCTCCGCCCTCGTTGGCCAAACGACCTTGCGAACTTCAGTGCGCGAATCTTTGAAAAAATTCGTTGTGCGCACACCGTGAGCCGTTTGCAGATATAAAAACGCAGCAACGCCAAGCACTACGAGAAACGCCAGCACCCGATACAGAAACGAGTATTGGCCGAACATATAAAACAGCACCAGTCCGACCACCACCAGAGCAGCAGCACCGATGAGTTTCATACGATCTGCAGGATTTGCTGTTATTTCCGCTTTTGCAGCCATGTATATTCCAATAAATTCTGCCACCGTAAAGTGGCAGGCCAGGAGGGAATCGAACCCCCAACCTGCGGTTTTGGAGACCGCT
>CAYZVB010000378.1:0-5367 GCA_964481315.1 uncultured Granulosicoccaceae bacterium | reverse complement strand
CCGTTGTTGGAGACGGCGAAGGTCGTGTCGGTTTCGGCTATGGCAAGGCACGTGAGGTTCCTGTTGCGATTCAAAAGGCAATGGAAAAGGCGCGCAAAAACATGGTTAACGTTCCGTTGAAAGACGGCACGCTCCAATACGCCCTGAACGGTCGGCACGGTGCTGCAAAGGTTTACATGCAGCCTGCATCTGAAGGTACCGGTATTATTGCTGGTGGTCCGATGCGTGCGGTTTTCGAGGCGGTTGGTGTACGAAACGTACTGGCAAAGATTAACGGTTCAAACAACCCGATCAATGTAGTACGCGCTACCATCGAAGGTTTGGTTCACATGCAATCGCCTGAAAGCGTTGCGGCCAAGCGTGGCAAGTCGGTTGAAGAGATAGCGAGCTAGCAATGGCAGGCATGATCAAAGTTACCCAGATCCGTAGTGCAAACGGTCGGCTGAAGAAACACCAGGCATGTGCGCGTGGTTTAGGTCTTCGTCGCATGCACCACACTGTGGAAGTTCAGGATACTCCTGAGAACCGCGGCATGATAAACAAAATTCAATACATGGTTCGTGTTGAGGAGAATTCAGATGCATCTTAACGATCTCAAGCCGGCTCCAGGCAGCAAGCCTGCCGCTAAGCGCGTCGGTCGTGGCATTGGTTCGGGCCTTGGCAAAACCTGCGGCCGTGGTCACAAGGGTCAGCACTCACGCTCAGGTGGTTATCATAAGGTTGGCTTTGAAGGCGGCCAGATGCCTATTCAGCGCCGACTGCCCAAGTTTGGCTTTAAGTCACGCAAGGGGCGCTTTGTGGCTGAAGTACGATTGTCTGAACTGGCAGCAGTAGAGGGCGAGGTAACTCTCGATTCGCTGAAGGCCGCGGGTATCATCCCCACGCAGACCAAGAAAGCCAAAGTAATCTTATCCGGTGAAATCACCAAAGCTGTCACACTGAATGGTGTGGTAGCAACAGCCGGAGCTGCTCGCGCTATTGAGCAGGCAGGCGGAAGCGTTGGAGCTTAGTGGTGGCGACTGCAGCAGAATCAATCGGCGGGTTAGGCAGATCAGCTGAGCTGCGACAACGATTGTTGTTCGTGCTGCTCGCGCTTGTGATTTTCCGTATCGGAGCGCACATCACCATTCCCGGTGTCGATCCACGCGTCATGGCAGCGCTGTTTGAACAGCAGCGTGGCGGCATTCTCGACATGTTTAACATGTTCGGTGGTGGTGCACTCAGCCGGATGTCGTTGTTCGCCCTCGGGGTGATGCCTTATATTTCTGCATCGATTATTATGCAGCTGCTGACTCACGTGGTGCCCTCTCTTGAGCAATTGCGTAAGGAAGGTGAGAGCGGCCGGAAAATCATCACCAAGTACACACGCTACGGTACGCTTGTACTGGCGAGCGTTCAGGCCGTAGGTGTCTGTATTGCGCTGCAGTCTCAACAGGCAGCGGGTGCACCACTCGTTTACCTGGGCGGTTTGGGCTTTGTTCTGACCGGCGCAGTAACACTGGTAACCGGCACTATGTTTTTGATGTGGCTGGGTGAGCAGGTCACTGAGCGCGGCATTGGCAACGGTATATCGATCTTGATTTTCGCCGGCATTGTCTCTGGGCTTCCGGCTGCAATCGGTGGGACTTTGGAACTGGCTCGCACCGGAGAACTGTCTTCACTGGTGGTATTGATTCTTGTCATTCTGACGGTAGCGGTCACCGCTTTTGTGATTTTTGTCGAACGCGGGCAGCGCCGGATTACAGTAAATTATGCAAAACGTCAGCAAGGGCGTAAAATGTTCGCCGGGCAGCAGAGTCACCTGCCACTAAAGCTGAATATGGCTGGTGTAATACCGCCAATTTTTGCCTCCAGTATTATTTTGTTTCCGGCGACTATGGGTGATTTCGCGTCCAATGCCTCCGGAATGACATGGCTGCAGAACATTGTTTCGACTCTGCAACCGGGTCAGCCGCTATACGTACTGTTGTATGCAGCGGCAATTATCTTCTTCTGCTTTTTCTATACCTCGCTGGTATTTAATGCCAGAGAGACTGCAGACAATCTGAAGAAGTCAGGAGCATTTATACCGGGTATTCGCCCGGGTGAGCAGACTGCCCGCTACATTGATGGTGTGCTAACCCGCCTGACGCTGGTCGGTGCGATGTACATTACGCTGGTTTGTTTGCTTCCGGAGTTCCTAATCCTGTGGTGGAACGTGCCGTTTTACTTTGGCGGCACGTCACTGCTGATCATTGTTGTTGTGATTATGGATTTCATCGCGCAATCGCAGGCGCACATGATGAGCCATCAGTACGACAGCCTGGTCAAGAAAGCCAACCTCAAAGGCTCGAAAGGCGGCAAAGGTTCAAAAGCCGGCTCCAAGAGCTGATAACTGGGTTCATTTTCGCGCAGCATGCCTGCTGCGTAGTTGAAATTTAGGTGCAACATGAAAGTTAGAGCATCGGTAAAAAAGATTTGCCGCCAATGTAAAGTAATCAAGCGGCATGGAGTGATCCGGGTCATATGTACGGATCCACGACATAAACAAAGACAAGGCTGAAGAGTTATATGGTAAACACGATGAAAGGCAGCGTTTAACATGGCACGTATTGCTGGAATCAATATCCCTGTTAATAAGCACACCTGGGTGGCGCTTACATCTATCTATGGTGTCGGCAGAACAACCGCCTACAAACTGTGTGCAGACGCAGGCATCGATCCAACCATCAAGGTAAAGGATCTGGCAGAGCCGCAGGTTGAAGAGCTGCGAAATCAGGTTGGCAAAATCACTGTAGAAGGTGATCTGCGACGTGATGTCAGCATGAACATTAAGCGCCTGATGGACCTCGGTAGTTACCGCGGTATCCGTCATCGTCGTGGTTTGCCGATGCGTGGTCAGCGCACACAAACTAATGCCAGAACCCGCAAGGGTCCGCGTCGGCCGATAAAGAGATAGATTAATGGGTCAGAAAACCACCAAGAAGAAGCCGAATCGCGTAGTGACAGATGGCATTGCCCATATTCACGCGTCGTTCAACAATACGATTGTTATGATCACTGACCGGCAGGGTAATGCGCTGGCATGGGCGACTGCCGGCGGATCCGGCTTTCGCGGATCGCGCAAGAGCACGCCTTTCGCAGCACAGGTTGCGGCAGAACGTGCCGGCACGACTGCGCTTGAGTACGGCATGAAAAACCTTGATGTCAAAGTCAAAGGTCCGGGACCGGGCCGTGACTCGGCAGTTCGTTCTTTGAACGCTGTCGGTTTCAAGATTACTAACATTGTCGACGTTACACCGATACCGCATAACGGTTGTCGTCCACCCAAGCGCCGTCGCGTTTAACCGGAGCATTCACTGTGGCGAGATATATAGGTCCAAAATGTAAGTTGAGCCGTCGCGAAGGCACTGATCTTTACCTGAAATCAGGTATGCGACCGCTGGACTCCAAATGCAAGCTGGAAACACCTCCGGGTCAGGCTGGTGCCAAGCGGGCCAGGCTAACCGACTACGCGGTGCAGCTGCGTGAGAAGCAGAAGCTGCGTCGTATGTACGGCGTGCTGGAGCGTCAGTTCCGCAACTACTACAAAGAAGCTGCCCGCATCAAAGGGTCAACCGGTGAAAACCTGTTGTCACTTCTGGAAGGCCGCCTCGACAACGTCGTTTACCGCATGGGTTTTGGTTCAACCCGCGCCGAGGCACGTCAGCTGGTGGCACACAAAGCGATCACTGTGGACGGACAAATTGTCAACATCCCGTCCTACCAGGTGAAGCCGAATCAGGTCGTGGCTATCCGCGAACGGGCAAAAAAGCAGGCGCGTATTACCGACGCGATGCAACTGGCCAAACAGCGCACAGTTCCAGGCTGGATGGACGTCGACGAGAAAAAAATGGAAGGTGTTCTAAAATCCCTACCGGACCGAAGCGATTTGCCGGCAGAGATCAACGAATCACTCGTTGTGGAACTCTACTCCAAGTAAAAGAGAGCAAGCTCATGGGTGCGATGCAATCAGAATTTTTAAAGCCAAGAATCGTCGATGTCTCGGCGGTTAACGACTGCCATGCGAAAGTCACGCTGGAGCCCCTGGAAAGAGGCTTCGGACACACGCTTGGTAACGCGCTGCGCCGCATTCTGCTTTCTTCTATGCCGGGTGCGGCAGTAGTTGAAGCAGAAATCGAAGGCGTTCTGCACGAGTACACCACCATAGAGGGTGTCCAGGAAGATGTGCTGGATATTCTGCTGAACCTGAAAGAAGTGGCGATCGTTCTGCATGCCAAAGAAGAAGCCAACCTGACGCTGAAAAAGCGCGGGCCGGGCGTGGTAACCGCAGCAGACATCACAGTTGATCACGATGTCGAGATTAAAAACCCCGAGAAAGTGATTTGTAACCTGACTAAGAACGGTGAAATCTCAATCACTATGAAGGCACGGGCAGGGCGCGGCTATGAGCCGGCTACCCAGCGTACTGTGGCGGAAGGCGAGAATCGCCCAATCGGTGCATTGCAACTCGATGCTTCATTCAGCCCGGTATCTAAAGTCACTTACGACGTCGAGAGCGCGCGTGTTGAACAGCGCACCGACCTCGACAAACTGATTATCGATCTGGAAACCAACGGCACCATCGATCCGGAAGAAGCGATCCGCAAAGCGGCAACAATTCTTCAGGAGCAACTAGCGGTATTTGTTGAACTTGAAGCGGAAACCGGTGAAGAGAAAGTCGACGAGACTACCTCAGACATCGATCCTATTCTGCTGCGTCCGGTTGACGATCTGGAACTGACTGTACGTTCTGCCAACTGCTTGAAGGCAGAGAATATCTACTACATCGGCGATCTGATTCAGCGCACTGAAGTAGAACTGCTGAAGACACCGAATCTCGGTAAGAAATCACTGACAGAGATCAAAGACGTGCTTGCACAGCAGGCGTTGTCACTGGGTATGCGTCTTGAGAACTGGCCGCCGCCGGAACTCGCGCGACCACGTGAAGGTCTCAAGAAGTAACTGACACTATTGCACTGCTTGCCGCTAACGGCCGGTAAAACTAATTTAAGGGTATGTGAGAGATGCGACACGGCAAGAGTGGCCGAAAGCTAAACAGAAACAGTAGCCACAGAAAAGCGATGTACAAAAATATGGCTACGTCTTTTCTGAACCACGAAGCGATCAAAACAACGCTGCCAAAGGCAAAAGAGTTGCGTCGCGTTGTTGAGCCGCTAATCACACTGGCAGGCAATGACAGCGTCGCCAACCGTCGTCTGGCTTTTGACCGACTGCGTGATAAGGAAGCGGTAGGCAAGCTGTTCAGTGAGCTTGGTCCTCGGTTCAAAGAACGTCCGGGCGGCTACACCAGAATTTTGAAGTGTGGTTTTCGCGAAGGTGATAAAG
>CAYZVB010000377.1:0-5381 GCA_964481315.1 uncultured Granulosicoccaceae bacterium | reverse complement strand
CTCATACCCAAACCGTTCCAGCTTCCTGTACTAAACGGACTGACATCGCAGCTAAAAGTGAGTTCATCGCCAGTGGTAATGGCTATTCCCTGTTGCAGGCACTGGCCCCTGCCAAGTTGCGCATAGAAGCCCGTGCCACGTTGCTGTTGTGTGTCATTAACGGATACCCGGCTCAGTGCATGGCTACTGGTGCAGGCCTGCCAGCCGGGCTGCTCACCGGCGATATTCCAGTCCGGTGGAAAATCTGCTGAAAAGTTCGGGTTGACCAGATAATTGGTGGTGGAGGCTGGTTGTGCTGCCTGTGTTCGTGACGAAATCAGTCCGGCTATCACTCCCGGGGACTGCACTGAATTTTCAGCGGTTCCGTCACTGTTGGAACCGCAGGCACTTAGCAGCACAGTCATGCAGGTGACGACAGATATGGCGATCTGAAATCTCATGTTTAACACCGGCTCCGGCAGTTTCGCAATAGCTTTGCTAATAGTGTATATGTCATGACATATAGTGAGCAAGCTATTTTTAGGTAAACTCGAAGGTACTCGCAGTTTAGCTGCGCAAAAGAGGGTGGGTTATTCTGATTCCGGCTTCTCTGGCAAGGTGGAAAGTGTCGAGCCGACTTGCGTCGGCCCGAAAAATTACCCCTTCACACACACAACCTGTTTCAGGGTATGGACAATTTCTACCAGATCGGTTTGATTTTCCATCACTGTGTCGATGTCTTTGTAGGCACCGGGTATTTCATCGATAACACCGGCATCCTTTCGACATTCGACACCACTGGTCTGTGACTTTAAATCACCGGTGGTAAACGCTTTTTTGGCAGCGGTTCTGCTCATGGTTCTACCCGCGCCGTGAGAGCACGAACAAAACGAATTCGCATTACCTTTACCTTTAACGATATACGACTTGGCGCCCATGCTGCCGGGTATAATGCCAAGCTCGCCATCACGGGCACTGATTGCACCTTTGCGGGTCAGGAATACGTCTGCACCAAAATGGTTTTCAATGGCCACATAGTTATGGTGGCAGTTGATCGCCTCTTTGGTCACGGTGAATTCCGGTAATACGCTTTTCAGTGCGTCTACGGTCATGCGCATCATTTCTCTGCGATTCCACATGGCGTAGTCCTGTGCCCAGTGAACGGCAAATACGTAGTCGTCAAAGTGCTCGGTGCCTTCATCAAAGTACGCCAGGTCTTTATCGGGCAGGTTACGCTGTAACCTTGCGATATCTTTGCGTGCCAGTTGAATGAAGTAGCGACCGATCACATTACCAATGCCCCGGCTACCGGAGTGCAGCATAATCCAGACGTCGTTGTTTTCATCCAGACAAACCTCAATAAAGTGGTTGCCGCCACCCAGTGTGCCAACCTGTTGTGACCAGGTACGAGACAACTGCTTTACCATTTTGCCAATGGTTGGGTGCTTAGCCAGAATGGCTTCCAACCCGCCGTCCAGCGCCTGCAGCGTCGAACGTCTGGCCTTCACCGTTTTGTGCATTGCAAAACCAACCGGTACGGCATCTTCAATGGCATGACGCACTGGCTTCAGGTTATCCGGCAATTGACTGGCATTGAGTGACAATCGAACTGCATTCATGCCGCAGCCGATATCAACACCCACTGCCGCAGGAATAATAGCGCCACGGGTTGGGATCACTGATCCCACGGTGGCGCCAATGCCCTTATGAACATCCGGCATTGCGGCAATGTGGCTGTGAATGAACGGCAACTCGGCAATCTTTGCCAGCTGATCGTATGCGCCATGGTCAATATCACTGGTGTAAATGTTGACCGGCACTTTTCCTTTTTTAATTACTTTTTGAATAGGCATATGCCTGTCCTCTCATACACCCCGGTCAACCCGACCGGGGTTCACTTCTAACTAACGCGATTCGCGATCACCGATTTTTACGAGATCGTTCATCACGCCATCCATACCACCGAAAACGGTGATTCTATCGACTTGAGCGGTCACTTTTTCAAGTGCCTCAAGCTCTTTTAACCGCACCAGCACCGGGTTGTCTGCCATTAACTTTGCAGTGTTCAGCAAAGAACGGGTTGCGGCAGTTTCTTCCCGACGCCTGATGTTGTTGGCCTGTGCGGTTTTTTCAGCGGCAACCACCTGGTTTAGAATGTCTTTCATATCACCCGGTAAAATCACATCTTTAACTCCCACACTGTTTAACTCAATGCCTACGGCGTTAAGCCTTTTGCCAACATCAGTGGCAATGGTGCTGTCCAGAGCGCTTTTATCTGCCAGCAACTGATCAAGAGTTTGTGCACCAACAGCGCGGCGTAGTGCCAGCTGTAATTCGCGGTACACATACTCATCAAAGTTACCAAGCGAGTCTTCGGCGGTGGCCGGGTCTGCAATCCGGTAAATCGCAGACAGGTTAAACCGTAAACTCACTCTGGCTTTGCAGAGAATTTCCAGACCGGAAACTTCGGTCACAATCATTTGTGTGTTAATGACCTTTGCTTTCAGCTTGCGCTGAAACTTCCAGTACAGGTAATAACCCGGACCAAGAGTGGCAATGCGCACACCGTTTTCATACAGGAAACCCACTTGCTTTTGCTGAACATCAACACCCAGCAGCGCACCGAGTTCCGCAGCACGCTTTGCCAGTTTGCCGGTGCGTCCGATCGCCTGTGCCAGTTGCAGATCAACTTCCAGTGTTTTGGAAGTGTCAACGCGGCTAACAACAGTGTTGACCAAACCCTTCCAGTACATGGTGGTTGAGCCAGGTGCCAGCAAGTCTGTTAGCTTGTTGTCCTGGTACACAATACCAACTTCATTGTCAGCAAGGTCTGCAATAGTAAAGCACCTTGCCGCCAGTTCCGGATTGGTTTTAGCCAGCATGTCAATGTGCGGATAGCGGCACTGTGCGTCTACAATCGCAACGGTCTCTATACGAGAACCGCCGAATGCAGGCAGGTGCCAGTACACGCCGGGCGATAGAATATCGACAATGGCTTTGTCTCTGATCATCAGTCCCCGCTCGGTAGGAGAGATGACAGTCCGGATTTTCATTGGATTATCTCCTTTTACAGCATGCCTCGTATGAGGCGAAAAAAAATAAAAAACAGTCAGACCCCGCACCGTAGACGTGGGTGGTGATGCGGTTAATCGCGGACCGCAGTACGGTGAGTAATGCGAACAAGCACTGGTTGCACTTGCTGCAAAACCCGCCAGTATCTGCGGTTGGCGATAAACCTAAGTCACCACACAAAACGGCTTCGGTGCTGTGGCCGGGACTTACAGACAGGCCGTTGACCTGTACTGCGCCGCCCTTTCACAGGGGTCTGTCTATCTGGCTGTTTCCAGCCGTTGTACCAAGTTAAGCCTTGGAGGCTGTGCGTTTCCGTTTCAGGGAAGCGCGAGTACAGGAATCGAACCTGCGACCGTCAGATTAACTGTCTGATGCTCTACCGCTGAGCTAACTCGGCATGTAGTGACTCGAATAATCTCTGTACACACAGGAGCAATGTCTATAAACAATCCTGTGAGCAGGGCAGGCATACAGAACCGGCACCGCTGAAATTAATTTTGTCAAAACATCTGGTGGGGATTTTTAATGCGGCTTTAATAACGCGCAAAAAAAAGCCCCGGTTGAAGACCAACCGGGGCTTTTAGTTCCTGCTGGCCACGTAGCCAGCGCAAAGCAGGCTACTAATTAACTGTTGATACCACTATTGACGATCACCGCACTTGCGTTAAACGCAGGTGCGTATGCATCAGCACAGAGTGGCAGGCGGTTGTGCCGCTGCTCTATGTTGGTGGCATAAATTGATGTGAAGTGCTGTTTCACGGTGTGTCGTTACTCGGTTAGTGGTAATTCGATTTAGGGGTCGGGATTATAGGGAGCTTAATATTTATGTCAACGGTTAAATATAAAATACTTTGTATTATGCGATCTGAATGTGAGTCTGCTGTTACACCTTAGCTTCTGACTTCATGAAATTCACAAACGCTCTGGCAGGCGGTGATGGCAGACTGTCGCGCAGTTTTAGTTCGAGATTTAAGTGTCCGAAGTTATACGTCTGGAAAACTCTTGTCAGATTTTTATTGGCAATATCTTGTGTAACAGACGGCTCCATAACCATCACAACGCCCAGTCCTTCCCGGGCAAAGGCGAGAGCGGTTTCATGGTTGTTGGTTTTGATAAGCCCGCTGCCTTTAATGTGAACCGTGTTTGATGTTTTCTTTTCAACTGCCAGCAGGCTGTCTCCACGGTGTTTCATTTCCAGCAGTGAGTTATTCATTATCGCGGTGTTTCCCTGCCACCTGATACGAGGCTTTTTTGCCGCAACGCACACCAGATTAACCCGGCCCAATACTATGGCAGATTTAACCAGTGTGGTATCCGGTGTTTGATTTGGAGCATGATAGTTAGCCTGTATCGCAATGTCGTATTCGCTGCCGCTCAGTGGCACAACGGTATCTTCTGCATCTGCAGTTAGTTTGATGCCCGGGTATGCCTGATGAAACCGGTACAGGTAGGCGGGCAGCCAGTTGCTGGCGAGCTCCACCGGAACTGTGATGCGAAGATCCCCGTTGGTGACGCGTTCGTTTTTACTGACGGCCAGTGCGGTGTCTGCAGACGCGAGCATTTGCTGGGCGTTTGCGTAAACTTCTTCTCCGGCCGTGGTCAGTTCGAGTTTTCGTGTGGTCCGTACAGCGAGTACCACAGCGAGTTCTTCTTCAAGCTCTGAAAGTGCAGTCGATACCACCGGCACGGTCAGGCCCAGGCGCTTTGCGCCTCCTTTGATAGAGCCTGCATCTGCAATCGCAGCAAAACAGGCGAGTCTTCGCAGTGACTGAAACAGTGGTCCGGAAGACATGGCTTGATCCCTTTCGATTGTTTTGAAAAACAAAATAGATAATTAGATTGTTTTAGTCAACTGGCAGGGTTTCTATACTTGCCGGCGTTGGCTGATCTGCAAACGGCGATGCCCTTACTGTCAGGGCACGCCTGCGATGCCACTGACACGTCAAATTCAACGCGTGGCAACATGCAACTAAAAGGATTCCGTTTATGACTATGACACTCAACCGTCGAAGATTTCTTGAAGGTGTAACGCTATCAGCAGGAGCGATTGCACTGCTGCAAACCGGTCTCAGACCAGCACCGGCGCTGGCTCAACAGCAAATGGGTGCGGGCACGGTACACAGTTTTTCGCAGGGCGGTGTGACATTCCATACCTATGTATCACCGGCTCAGGCAGTCAACGTTACCTCTCACGTTATTGAGTTTCAGGATCAGTTGTTAATGATTGATTCGACAATGCTGCCACCAACCGCACAGGAAGTGGCTGCGTTAATTGAATCGACCGGAAAGCCGGTGGGCATGGCAGTAATCAGCCATGAGCACCCGGATCA
>CAYZVB010000376.1:4203-5450 GCA_964481315.1 uncultured Granulosicoccaceae bacterium | reverse complement strand
ACACCCCACCCAGCCCGCCGCAGGCGAAACAAACCACCTGCCGCAGGCAACAACCCTCAATCAAAAACTAACTTCAAACTCATTCAGCGTAAAAGTACCCGACCCCCACCACATTTCCGTGCCGATCTCTATCGCGCCCATGTGAAACTCCGGCTTGAGTTGTGCGATATCGAGTGCCGCTGCGTTCTCGGCAGTCCACTGCACGGTCCAGTCTACAAATCGTTTCCAGTTCAATGTGCCACTGGTGGATGGGTTTTGTGCTGTGAAGGCGATGTAGGGCGCTGTACCAACTGGCTTGGTGTAAACGTCCCACAACTGGTTATCAATCATTACGCCGGTCAGTGTGCGGTCACCGGGAGTTCTAATGGTCGGGTTGTTTACCCAGATCATCATTTCATACACACGGTTATCGATTTTATTACCGTTTTCATCGAAGTCACATGGACCACGAATATCCGAGGAATCATGAAAAAAGGATTCCAGCGCGACGTTGCGTTCGGCTTCTTCACCAAAGGTTTCGCTGTAGTCGTATCTCACCACAAATTCCGGCAGGTTTGACACTAGTTCCGGTAAGCCGGTTTCCTCTTTTGTACCCGATACATGTGTACCGAGTTTTGGGCCGTATAACACTTCGGGGTAGGCCCTGACCTGAAACTCACCAAAATCTACGTTCGTATCGAATTGCCCCTTCCAGTCATAAGACCACGCAGGTGTCACCGTTCCGTTTGCATTTTCGGTGACGTTTATCACCTGCGACCAGTCATCTCTGGACATGATTTTGGCGTTCCATGCGTTATTCAAAACTACGTACTTATCGTATGCAACCGCAGCCCACGCTTCACAATTCTCTATTGTGTTCGACAATATCGGCTGCATGTTTTCAGATAGTGGAGTAGTGATATTGTAGGTATCAGATACCGGGCCCGGAGCACCGCTCACCGTCGATTCAACATACCAGCTCAGGTTGTTGTCATAGTAGGCAAGTGCTGTGGTTGCACTGCATGTGCCCTCGCCTGTCTGGCAATTAGCCGTTACCGGATCAACACTTCTCGCGTAGCCGCTGCCGCCGGCATCTTTAACAACAATTTTGTATTGCTCGGCATTAGCCACTGCCGGCCATACGAATTCCGGCTGTGCAGTATCGAGCGCGCCTGTCGGAGGTACTGCACCGCTGGTACCATCACCACCATCAGTGCCGTCGCCACCATCCGTGCCGTCGCCACCGTCTGTGCCGTCGCCACCATCAG
>CAYZVB010000376.1:0-4103 GCA_964481315.1 uncultured Granulosicoccaceae bacterium | reverse complement strand
GTGCCGTCGCCACCATCCGTGCCGTCGCCACCGTCTGTGCCGTCGCCACCATCAGTCATGTCGGTGCCGTTTTGCGAGTTGCTATCGTCACCGGAATCACCATCGCTGCCGCAGGCAGCAAGTAGTACCGAGCAAAGTACAGGAACTATCAGATGTCTCTTCAAAACCTACTCCAGGTAAAAAAATAATCAGTTATGGAATTTGTGATGTACCGAAAGCACGCGGGAGAATCCACGAACGATCGACATCTTCTAAACCTATCCACGTCAGTTTTGCATCACGGCCACCACCGTCGTCATCGTCATTAACTTCAACGTTAATACCGAATGGCTGCCCGTGTTGAATGCCAACTTCTTCGCGAGGGATAAAAACCGTGAGTTTGTACCCATTTGCAGTGGTGAGTACCGAAGACGTAAGACCAGCCGGACTGGCCCGGCCTTTCTCAAGCGGCGCATTGTTGTTACCGTCGCTTAAAAATATAAACTGGTAGTCATCCCAGCCGTCGTAATTACTGCCTTTACTGTTGTTGCCGTCGATAAAAATCTCAACGCTATCGTCATCGTAGCGGCGTGAAGCAGCACTGTCGACCAGCGGAGAAACATCGTCAATAACGTTAACAATTATCTCTATTGCTTCCGGTGACACTTCGTTGCCAAGCGCATCAAATTCAGCACTTACATATCTGGCACACCACCAGCATTTAAGATCAACATCAGTAACAGGGCCCGGTTCAGTTGCCGAAAACTGCACCTGCGTTGCTATCGGAAACTGGGTGCCGCACTCTGCCGATGGCAGATGGGTTTTGCCAGTCGGGTACATCCCGGTGTCGTTGATGTAACCATCGACACGATCTACCGGTGAACGTCCCTGCTCAAGCTCAGTCAGGTTGGAAAATCCGTCTTCGTCGAGATCGTAATTATCGGTGTTATAACTGCCAAGCCGAAAATAGACCGCCTCGGGTTCGGCCCCAACAGACACAATTTTCTGTTGCTGTGCCAGTGTCAGGTCCCACGTGTTATCACGGGTGGTATACGGGGCAGACCAGTTCACATTGACGATGGATGTCCGGTTGGCGGGCACATTGACCACAGCCGACCAGATATCCGGTTCGGCACCGGTTTTGGGCACATTGACCAGCTGGCTGTTCACTTCCACTTCAAGCGTTAGATCGTCTGTGCTGATAGCACGCACAGAGCGCAAAACCTGCGGTAACGGAAATTCACTCGTTGTACCGTTGTTAACGGGCACAGCGGGCTCATGGGCATAACAACCGGCCAACAGAGTGGTTGTCAACGCAATTACCTGTGGCTTGTTAATGTTGAAGCACATATGTTTTTTATTGAAATTCGTCATACGGACATTTGAGCAGACACGGCAAAGTAGCTGAAGAACCTGAACTTTCGATGAACCGTCTCTGTCACGCCGCTGCGTAGCGATACGGTAGCAATCAGGCACGGACCGGTTATTGCGCAGTAACCTGCAAACCAACGTTGCAACACTTTAACGTCATGACAGATAAATTGCAACCAACTGTACTATTCGGTAGTTTTCGTGACAGACCGGATAAACTGGACCGATACTATTACTGCCGCCTTGAGTTCTATCGGGGCTGCAACCAGACTCATACTCCGTGCATAAAGACCGAGGCTAGCGCTACCTATGCGACTATTACTGCTGCTGGTTTTCATTACAGTATTTAACACCGGGCAGGTCAGCGCTAATACCGCTGCCCTCTCAATGGACGATGCAAAACACCTGTTAAGTCGCACAGGTTTTGGTGCCACTCCGGCAGAGATTGCTGCGCTGACAGGTAAATCGCGCACTGAAGCAATTGACATTATCGTCGGTGCGCTTGGCAGTAAACCGAAACATCCGTTGCCTGCATGGACCACTGACGCCGCGCCACACTACTCGGTTCGCAACGAATTCACCACTGTACAGCGTCGCAAATTTAATGAAGCGCGTGAACTCGAAGTAAGGCAATTGCGCCAATGGTGGATTCGCGAAATGATCGAAACCACTGCGCCACAACACGAACGACTGGTGTTGTTCTGGCACAACCATTTTGCCACCGGCTTTACTGCCATAAACGATCAGTCAACAGCCATAGCGCAGCAACACACCACTATACGGCAACACGCTGCAGGGAACTTTCGTGACTTTCTAAAAGCGATTATTCGCGACCCTGCCATGCTGAACTACCTCGATAACGACAACAGCAGAAAGTCCGCACCCAATGAAAACCTTGCCAGGGAACTGCTGGAACTATTTACCGTTGGTGAAGGAAACTATGCAGAGTCAGATATAAAAAATATCGCCCGTGCGCTAACCGGATACAGTATTAACCGCTACAACAACCTTCAGTTTACTTTCAACGCCCATCAGCACGACAACGGCACAAAAGAAGTGTTTGGCCGGAAGGGAGCGTTCGACGGTGACGATATCATCGATCTGATTCTTCAACAACCGGCTGCGGCTCGATTTATCGCCACCAAATTCTGGCATGCCATGGTCAGCCACGAAACACCGGATAACAACCAGATTAAACCTCTGGCCAAAGCCTTTCGTAACGCTGACTATGAAATCACTGCACTGTACAAAGCAGTATTAAACAGCGAAGCATTCTGGGACAAGCAATATCGCTCCGGGCTGATCCGTTCACCGGTGTCGCTCACCATCGGCACCATTCGCTCTACCGGCATAGTACCGGTTAACTGGCAAACACTGGCACTGGAACTCAAGGCACTGGGGCAGGACTTATTCGAGCCGCCAAATGTTGCAGGCTGGCCCGGCGGAAAATCGTGGATTACACCCAGCCGGTTGCTCAATCGGCTCGAGTGGCTGAGAACATTCGACAGCACCTGCGAGCACTGCGAAAGCAACATGATGGCAGGCAATACCATGATGAGTACAGAAAACAGCTCATCCGATATGGCACCTGCCATGTCCGCAAACAGCATGAACGCATCCGATAGCAATGCCCCGGACAATTCACTGATAATCACCATGGCGTCAGAAGAGTTCGATGAACCGGTGGCCTACCGGGTAACACTGTTTGCAGACGACACGATTCTCTGGACTTCCGGTGACCGGTCACTGCCCGGTGGCAGAGACACAAAACGATTTGGCCGGGCGCGTGGTGTAAAAGACCTGCCGTGGCGGGATGTCTACTTTCCATTGCCGAAACCCGCCAGGCGCTTTGATGCCATAGAAATTAATTACCTCAACGACAAGGCACAACAGGGCGCAGACAGAAACCTGTATATTCAACAGGCAGCGTTTAACAACCGTGTATACGAAGCCTCTGGAGGCTTGCAAACCAACAGTTGCCCTAAAAGACCAAGGTCAAAGGGTGGCACAATGCTTTGCAATGGCAAGTTGCTGCTCAACAAATCGTCCAACAACTCAAGTACTTCAGCAATACGGAACGCCCGGCCCGACAGTTTGATTGCCAGTGGCGTGTATCTGCGAAGCCTGCAAAACCCCGCTAAAAGTAAACGACCGGGAATTCAGTTTTATCTGACAGATTTGGAAATCAACAATCGTCAGTGGCACTCACTAACCGCCAATGTTCAACACATTAGAAAGGAAGGCAACTATCAACTGGTGCTGCAGCAAAACAACTGCTGGCCCGATTGTTTCGAACAATGGCCGCAATGTGGCGAAAACAAACATGCCGTGAAACGCTGGTCAGTCACTATAGACAACCGGTATCGCCAGCAATGCAGTTACAATAAACTTACTCGCGATGACCAGATACTAATCGATTCACTGATCGCACTGGTGCCGGACTTCTACCAGCTTGCAGAAACCGCCCGCAAGCTCAACCGGCCGGCAATTCACAGCAACTATGTTGCCTGGGCACCGCACATTGAAAATATCGATTACACGGTCAAATCGTTTACAGCAACCAATAACACCACACAGACGCTAACTATTGCCGAACCGTTTGATAAGCAGATAGCTACGAAAAGCGGCATATCCCAACTGCCGAAAGCGAGTGGCAGAACCCGGGAACAGTACCAGGATGACTTCACCCGTCTGATTAAAAACACAGGAATACTGAAACAGTCACCCGAAGCAGCCTTAAGCAGAGTTTTACT
>CAYZVB010000375.1:4068-5454 GCA_964481315.1 uncultured Granulosicoccaceae bacterium | reverse complement strand
CTCCTATTCCGCACAGGCTAATTTTGTGACATTCGGTGTGTGTATGGAATATTCCTTGCACCTCACGCACCTCGAAATCAAATCGGCTGCGGAGAATATTTAATGAAAGGGATCATATTAGCGGGCGGCTCCGGGACCAGGCTCTACCCGATTACACAAGTGATCTCTAAGCAACTATTGCCTGTCTACGACAAACCGATGATTTTCTATCCGCTGTCGACTCTGATGCTGATGGGGATCAGGCAGATAGCAATCATTTCAACGCCGCAGGACACCGAGCGCTTTCGTCAGTTACTTGGTGATGGCAGTCAGTTCGGCATTGAACTCGAATATATCGTACAGCCAAGTCCTGACGGACTGGCGCAGGCATTTGTGCTGGGTGAAGAATTTATAGGCGATGACAGTTGCTGCCTGATTCTCGGCGACAATATTTTCTACGGGGCAGGTCTGGAAGGAATACTTGAAGATGCCGCGATGACACTCGACGGTGCGACAGTCTTTGCCTACCGGGTTGCCGACCCGGAGCGATACGGTGTGGTGGAGTTTGACTCTGTCAGACGGGTATTGTCTCTCGAGGAAAAGCCTGAAATACCCAAGTCCAACTATGCAGTGACCGGACTGTACATCTACGATAACTCTGTTGTTGAGAAAGCGAAATCACTAAAGCCTTCAGTACGTGGCGAGTTGGAGATCACAGACCTTAACAATCTCTACTTGAATGCGGGAAAGCTCCGATGCGAGTTGCTGGGAAGAGGACATGCGTGGCTCGACACAGGAACCCACGCCTCATTGCATGACGCGAGTGCCTATGTAGCGACCATTGAAGCACGGCAGGGGCTGAAGGTATGTGTACCTGAGGAAATTGCCTGGAATAAAGGCTGGATTAGCAACGAGTCGCTTAGTCAGTCTGCTTTGAAGTATGGCAAAAGTACGTACGGTGCTTATCTTCAAGCACTGATTGAGG
The DNA here is from genome assembly GCA_964481315.1 of uncultured Granulosicoccaceae bacterium. Classification (GTDB taxonomy): domain Bacteria; phylum Pseudomonadota; class Gammaproteobacteria; order Granulosicoccales; family Granulosicoccaceae. Next base: position 4,490 of record CAYZVB010000375.1, on the reverse strand, counting down.
ATAGAGCAGTTCGCCGCACTCCGGCTTCAACCATAAAAGCTGCCTGAGGCGGCATAGCAATATTTTTAACAGGGACATTGAAAGGCGCATAGTCTGTGATCAACAAAAAAAATATTAAGGTGACAGAATCGAAGGCGAGGGAGTTGTTCGAGTCACTGTTTAACGAAAAGCGTACAGATGCCGTAGAGGCAAGCCACCTCAAAGGCAACATCGATGCGCTGAATAATCGCAGTCTGTCTGGCTGGATTCTTGATGAGAGTGATCTCGATAGCTCTGTTGAGTTTGAAGTCTTCTGCGATAGTGCCAAAGTGGGCGAGGGTGTTGCGGATAACTTTCGTGAAGATCTTGTCAATGTCGGTTATGGAAATGGCCGACACGGCTTTCTTGTCGGCTTGAGCAGTAAGATTTTTTCACCCGGGCAC
>CAYZVB010000375.1:0-4058 GCA_964481315.1 uncultured Granulosicoccaceae bacterium | reverse complement strand
CCATAAGGGTACAGGGGCACTGATTGCCACAAATAATTTTCCGTTGCAGGCGATTTCCGGCTGCGTTGGGGAAATAATTGGGTTTGGTGTCCGTGTTATTCATGCTCAGATTATTACTCACAGCAAATCTGACCAGCCAACAAGTGTTGAAATACTGGTAGACGGTACAAAACGGCTACCGTGCGCGTTAACCAATTATGCAGCAGGAAAATGCAGTTATGAGGCGCGACTGCCCGATGAATTATTTGATGGAATGCCGCACTCTTACGAGTTGATAGCCAATGACAGCAATTGTTCCAGTACGGCCTTTATTGACATATTGCAGCCCATAGTTACACCGGAAGAACATCTTGTCGATTCACTGAGCCACCATGGATACATTGGTCTGCCTAAAAATGCTGCATTCCGCTATGAGTCACTTAGTCTGGCGTTGCAACAGGTAGTTGAAAACGATGAAAGCAGCGCAGAAGAAAAAATGCAGCGTATTGCCAGCGTGCAAAATGCGCATCAGGAAGTGATTAAAGGTTTCAATCAGCGCCGGCAATACAGTAAGTTGCGATTGCCAAAGGTTGATGCGCCGGATGTTTCGATCATTGTACCGGCGATGAACAAATTCGAAATCACCTATCACTGTATTGCTTCGATTATTCTTGCTCACAACAATGCCTCGTATGAGGTTATTCTGGTAGACGATGCTTCGTCAGACGAGACTACCGTCGCTGAGGATATCATTGAGAATCTGGTGGTGGTACGTAATGAAACTAATTTGGGGTTTGTTCGCGCCAATAACAAAGCAGCTGCATCAGCGCGCGGGAATTTTGTTTGTCTGCTAAACAACGATACGGAAGTGACGCCAGGTTGGCTGGATGAAGCGCTTGAGATGTTTTCGCTTTATAACGATGTTGGTGCAGTGGGTTGTAAGCTGGTTTATCCTGACGGTGTGCTGCAGGAGGCAGGTGGACTGGTTTGGGGTAATGGTAATCCATGGAATTACGGGAAAAACAAGAACGCCTCTCACCCATCTTATAATTATGCCAGGCCTGCAGATTATCTGTCCGCGGCAGCGCTGGTGGTAGACAAATCAGTGTGGCAGAGTGTCGGTGGATTCAGTGAAGAGTATGTGCCGGCATACTACGAAGACACGGATCTTGCGTTCAAAATCAGGGCAGCTGGGTACCAGACTCTTTATTGTCCAACCTCTTTGGTAGTGCATTTCGAAGGGAAAAGTAACGGCACCAGCACCAAGTCCGGTATTAAGCAGTATCAGGATATCAATAGTAAAAAGTTCCGATCGAAGTGGTTCAAAGAATACAAAGGTCACGGAGAAGAAGGGAAAAATCCACACCTTGAGGTTGACCGTGACTGCAATTTCCGTGTGTTAGTGCTGGATGCAGATACTCCCAGACGCAACAGTGACGCTGGCAGTTACGCCGCGTTTCAGGAAATGAAGCTGATGATGGAGCTCGGTTGCAAGTTAACCTTCATTCCCTCAAATTTTGCTCATATGGGCACACATACCGAGTATCTGCAGAAGCTGGGTGTTGAGTGTATATACTATCCATTTTACCAGTCTGTGAATCAGTTTCTTGAGTTCCGTGGAGAGGAATTTGACGCGGTGTATATCACCCGTTACAAGGTGGCTGCAAATAATCTGAAAGATATCCGGTCCCTCACTAAAGCTCGAGTGATATTCAACAATGCAGATCTGCATTTTCTGCGAGAGGTACGTGAGAACATACAGCAGAAAAACGATGATTTCAGTGGGCCTTTAGCGACGCGTGATGAAGAACTTGAAGTCATAGAGCAGGTCGATGTTTCAATCTGCTATACCGATGCGGAAAAAGCGGTTATCACATCCCACGTGCTGAAGGAAGACAATATCCTGCGGTGTCCATGGGTGGTAAAAAGCGCCTCTGAGGTCAAGCCGTTCGAAGGTCGAAAAGACATTGCCTTTCTTGGTGGGTATCGTCACCGGCCAAACGTCGAAGCAGTAGAGTTCTTTTGTAACAGTGTGATGCCACGGTTGGTTGCAAAGCTCCCGGACGTGAGGTTTTTGGTATATGGCAGCCACATGCCGAAGGAGTTCGAACAATATCAGTCTGATAATGTGTCACTGATCGGTTTCGTAGAAGACATCGCAGATGTCTATGACAATGCAAGATTATTTGTTAGTCCATTGTTATCCGGTGCCGGGCTCAAGGGAAAGATTATCGAGTGTATGTCATCAGGATTACCGTCTGTTATCAGTCCGATATCTGCAGAAGGCACCGGGCTAGTACACACACAAAGTACATTTGTGGCAGATTCGGTTGATGAGTGGTGTGAGTACATCGAGCGTATTTATAACGATGAGTCCGAGTGGAATAAAATGTCCGCCAATGCGTTGAGCCTGGCTGACTCGCTGTATTCCCCGGCTGAAGGTGCTAAGAAAATGAAGAAAATTCTTGATCAGGTTGATGTTTACTCTGACGGGATTGGAAGTGGAAAATTCCGGGAGTACATCAAATGATGGAAAATAGCGAAAGTATAATTGTTCACTATCATTTGTTTAAAAATGCCGGCACATCTGTTGATCATTTGTTGAAGCGAAACTTCGGCGACCAGTGGATGGGTTTCGATGGTGAGTCGGCCGGCAGTGTAATCACTACAGAGGAATTGGAAAAGACTATTTCAGGTGCACCTGAGAAACTTGTTTTTTCGTCGCACCAGATTGTACCGCCGCTTCCGGACGTAGGTAAGGCGATTTACCCGATTGTTTTTCTGAGAGATCCGATTGACAGGATTAAATCCGCTTATCTGTTCGAGTGGAAAAAGCAACTGGGACTCGATGAACCGAAAGGGTCGCTTAAGGAGTTTGTCGAGCACAAGTTTAAGTTTAAACGTAAGAGTTCTGTGGAAGAGTTTCAAACTATCCGTCTCGCTAACAACCAACGAGCTGACTTTAACAGCAACAACTTGTCCGACGATGAGTTAATACAATGTGCCAGCGAGTTTATTCAAAGTCTGTCTTTTGTTGGTGTAGTTGATGAGTTTGACCGCTCTATGGAGCTATTGCAGTCTTATCTGGCACCTGCTTTTCCGCAGTTTGCTCTGGCAGAAGTAAAAGCCAATGTTCTGCAGGATATTGCAACACCTATGGATCGCAAGCGTGGCAAGATCCGCGAAGAACTTGGGGACGAGCTCTTTGAGATGATTGTCGAGCGCAATACATTAGATGAACAACTATACCAGGTAGGTAGAGCTCATTTTAACGCTCTCGCAGATATGCCAGAGAGAAGTATTGCCTAGCGGAAGCACGATTGATTTGTCGAAAATTGAGGGTATCGGAAATATTGTGACTGAACGCAATCAATTTCTAGCCGGAACAAACGCCGCTATCCGTGACGGTAATTACGCTGAAGCAATACAAAGAGTTAACGACGTTTCACCCGGTGTTTTACTGGCGGGTGAGGCGGAGTGGTTTTACAGCCGGATATTATTTGCACAGCAACAGCTGCAGGAAGCAGAACATGTTGCGATAGCGGGTCTGAAAAAATCACCTGCACACTATGGTCTTTATCGCGTGCTCGGAGAGGTAATCGGTGAGGCCGGTGAAGTTCAGTCGGCCAGAAAGTGCCTGCAGGGAAGTACACTGGACGGGTACGTTACCAATAAGTACTTCTCCAATGAAACTGCGGAGCTCAAAACCGCTGATCACGAACGCGAAGCCCTGCTTTCCGATGTGGTGTATCAGGAACCGGCAAAGCCATTACCGCGGATAGTTGGTTTGTCCGGAGCGGGTGAACGGAAAGAATTTTCCAACAGTCAGCTATTTCCATCGGCACCTTCGGTTTTTGTGGTTGAGAACGGTAAGGTCTGGTTTGATGGTCACAACCTTTGTGTGTACGACTGCAACGATGTGCTGATTGATTCCTGTACGATGGGAAACCCGTTACTGATTGAGTCTATCAGGCATCAGTTGGAGCCTGCCAGAGTCCGGGGTAATTTGGGGGTTGTGGTCGCCAGAAGCGCTGACAATTATTTTCACTGGACAACGGATGTCGCACCGGGCTTTCACC
>CAYZVB010000374.1:0-5456 GCA_964481315.1 uncultured Granulosicoccaceae bacterium | reverse complement strand
GGGTAGCGATGGTGGTGTCGGACATTCCGGCGGCTCGTGGCTGATGTTTCGTAACATCATACCGCAATCGGGTATTGTGAGTGACAGGTCAGGTGAGATGGCAGATATACTTCAATTTAAAAAGCCGAAGCCCAGTAGCAGGGGAAAAACACTGTGCGCCAGTAATCATCACAAGTGGAAGGTAGATACTGCAAAAAAGTTTGATGTAAAGCAGGGGCGACTGGTAACGGTCTATGTATGTGAACGTTGTAAAAAGCGCAAAACTACCGCGCATTAAGCCTGCATGCCAACAGGCTTATAGCAGAGTGTAACTACTAAACCTGTACTGCATTGCCCGTCTGTCGAGCGGGCAGTCTACCCTTCTACAAAAACACAGTTGCGGCCGTTTGCTATGGCCGAATTCAGCTCCTCCTGTGCGTTTGCAATCATCGACAAAAAGTTGTCTTCCGGTTGTGTGCTAACGCCGATTGATGCGCTGGTGTGAATATTCTGTGCGCCACATTCAACGGCGGTTTTAGCGAGCTTTTGTCTGACTCGTTCAAAGACCATTTTGGCGTTGTGATTGCCGACATTGGTGGCCAGACAAACGAAGGTGCCGGCGCTGTACCTGGCCAGAATATCGTTCTTTCTGAATTCGGAAGTTAGCAGGGCAGCGGCAGATTTCAGTACCTCATTGCTGAGGTCTATACCGTGGTTGGTGGTGAGTTCGTCAATGTTGTCTATTTCTATTACTGCAACTGCGAGCAGGCTGTCGCCGCGCTGGGCACCGGCAAATAACTTTTCGCCAATATCAAACAGATAGTCTCTGTTGTAAACGCCGGTCAGCAGGTCTCTGGTGGCGGTGTACTTGATTTCTCTGACCCGCTCGATAGATTCCACGCACTGCTGCACGCGGTAGTAAAACTCGTCAGTCTGATGCTGTTTGTAGATAACATCGGTAGCGCCGGCGCGCAGCATACGTGCGCTGGACATCGCATTGTGCTCGTCGCTGACCACAGCGATAGACAGATCTTCCCGTCTGTAGTGCTGGCGCAGACCATTAATTAACGACAGCTCGTCATTTTCAATAGTGTGGTAGTCGATCAGCACCAGGGTGGTGTCAGGATGGTTTTCAAGCTGGCGCCTGATATCGGCTTCGTTGCGCACGTCAATTACACTGTAGCGGTGAATATCGAGTAGTTGTCGGATGCTTTTTCGATTGAAATCGTTATTGCTGTAGAAAACAATTTTGCGCTGATGGTTCAGCAAAGTACGCTCGACAATATCTGCCAGTAAGTTTATATCGTCTTCGGAACGTTTCAGCACACAGTCGATGACGTGCTTGTCCTGCAGCCTGGTGACTACGCTTTCAGTCACAGTCGAGGTCAGCGCGATTGTCGGTATTCCACTTTGCGTCAGGCTGTCGAGTACCTCGCCGTCGGGGGCATCGGGCAGTCGTGTGTCGACCACTGCCAGCACAAATTCATCGGCGTGGGAGTCGAGCAGCTTGCGCACGGCACTTGCCGTGTTGACGGTGTCCGGTTGCACGCCGAGCGCGCTGAATACCCGGTCGGCCAGTGCGTCGCGAATGGCCTGCTCCTGCTCTGCAATCAGCACGCGCAGGGTACCGCCGAAGTCGTTACCCGGGATTGAATGTTGTTGCTGTGTTCTCATACTCTGCGATGCTGGTCCGGTCACGGGAATTGCAATGCAATTGCTGGTCAGCTTCATATGCTAAATTGATACCAGTGTCACAATCCTCCGCGGCTGCTCTCAGCCACTGCCTTTGTACGGAAAAAATCACCCCGATAACTGCCTTATGACTGACCCTCTGCGCACAGCTTTGCTGCCACCTGATACCTCGCTCTCGTGGGTGGAGGAAATTGACGGTCTGATGCAGTCATCTGACATTCCGGTGACGCCGGGCCGCACAGTGGCGGCTCCGCGTATGGCATCGGTGCTGATCCCCCTGTTCAGACACAACGAAGAATGGCACATCCTGTACATTCGACGCGTGCAAAATGAACGTGACAGACACAGCGGGCAGGTTGCTTTTCCCGGGGGTCGTCGCGATCCAGCCGACGCCAGTGCCGTGGCGACAGCGCTGCGCGAAGCGGATGAAGAAATCGGTTTGCCGGATAACCATGTCCGCGTCATCGGTACGCTTGACGAATACCGCACCAGCAGTAATTACCTGGTGACTCCGGTTGTTGGTGTGGTGCCGTGGCCGCACGACTATAAAGCGCAGCCTTCGGAGGTTGACCGGATATTTTCAATTCCACTGGCGTGGCTGGCGAATCCTGCAAACCTGGAGTTGCGCAGGCGCGATGTACCTGCGCGCAGTCAGCGCGTGAATACCAAAGTGATTTATTTCAATCACTATGACGATGAATTGTTATGGGGTGCGACAGCCAGAATGACGGTGGCCTTCATGCACGCTCTGCATCACAACACTATAACCGGTCAAATAGAATCCTAAATGCTACAGCGACTCGATGGCGTTTTTCATGCGCTCAACACCGGTTTTTAGTTGTGCTCGTGAGCAGGCAAAATTCAGGCGCTGGTAGTCGGCATTGCCAAACTGTGCGCCCGGTGACAGACCAACACCTGCATTGACGAAAAAGCTGTAAACATCGTCGACGGGTAGTGCTGCGGTATTAATCCACGCAAGGTAAGTGGCGTCCGGGTTGTCCATTGACAGGTATGGCATGTGGTCGATTTCGGACTTCAGTAGTTGTAGATTACCGCGCAGGTATTCGATCAGTTCGGCGTGCCATTGCCAGCCGTGTTGATACGCCGCTTGTGCTGCAGTAAAAGCCAGTGTCGGTATAATCGGCAACGTGTACATACACTTTTCTTTGTAGGCTTCACGATACTTCGCGTCGGGAATTACAGCGTACGAACAGTTAGCACCGGCAAGATTAAATGTCTTGCTTGGTGACATCAGGGTGACCAGGTTTGACAAATTGTCACCGGCGACGCGACCGGTGGTGGTATGCGTTAACGTTTGATGCAGTACCAGGTCACAGTGAATTTCATCGGAGATAACAAGAATATTGTGTGCGCTGCAGATTTCTACAACGCGGCGCAATTCTTCAGCGCTGAATAGAGTGCCAAGTGGATTATGCGGGCTGCAGAGAAACAGCATTTTGCAGTGCTTGTTAATGGACTGTTCAAAGGCGGCGAAGTCAATGCTCCATCGGTTATCTGCATACACCAAAGGTACATCGACACGCTTTCGATTATATTTTTTCGGTAACAGTAGTAACGGGTGATATACCGGTGTAAACACCATGATCTGATCATCGTGTTCTAACATTGAAGTCAGCATTGCAAGACCCGGTACAACACCGGGCAACCACACCAGCCAGTCCGGGTCGATCTGCCAGTCATGTGTTTTTTTCAGGTAGTCCGTAACTGTACGTGCCAGTGAGTCTGTGCCGGTGGTGTAGCCGAGTATGGGGTGGTCGAGGCGATCTTTTAGCGCAGAAATTATTTCAGGAGCAGTGGCGAATTCCATATCTGCAACCCACATTGGAATAACATCAGTATTTGCGTACTTTTCCCACTTGATCGAACCCGTGTTCTGTCTGCTTATCAACTGATCGAAGTGTGATGATTTCATTTAAATTTACTCTTGAAAAAGACTGCGTCGGTAAACCGTGATGGAATTTATTGTAAACTCAATGGTCTGAGTGGTTTCACTTATAACACCTATTGTTAATAACAGGAGCGTACTATGTCAGTAGCAAAAGTCACCGAAATTATCGCCTCATCCAGCAAGAGCTTTGAAGACGCTGTCGATCAGGGCGTTGAGCGAGCCAGCAAGACTTTGAAAAACGTCAGCGCTGCCTGGGTCAAAGATCAGAATGTAATGGTCAAAGACGGTAAGGTTACGGAGTACCGTGTGGTATTGAAAGTTACCTTCGTGTTAAACGACTAAGAAAAAGTCCGGACTGCGCCGCAGCGGCGCAGTCCGGCAATTGGGGTTATAACATGTTGTTTAATGTACCCGACTTTCGCCGCATATCTTGTCACCTGATTATTGTGTGCGGTGCTTTAGGCACCGGATCATGTGTGATAGAAGGTGGTGGTTGCAGTGGGCCGTTCTGTTTTTCAGTGGCCACTGATTTGTGCGATAACGGTGACTTGTGTCGCGACACAGACAGTGATTTTTGTCCAGACGCAGACGACATTCAATCCGCAGCACTCTCCTATCTGAATTCTCTTCGATCAACGCCTACAAACTGCGCTGCGGTAACAGCACCTGCCGCTGCCCCGTTGCAATGGTCACAGGCAGAATTTGTCGCTGCAGATCGCCATGCTATCGATATGGCAAGTAATAACTTTGTGGCACAAACCGGTTCTGACGGGCTCGGAGTAAGTAGTCGATTAAACCCCGCCGATGGCACTGCGGTCGCTACCACGGTCGGACAGGCTGTGGCCGGTGGATTTGCCAATACGCGGGCATTACTTTCGGCATGGACACAACAGCAAACCGAATGCTCACTAATGACTGAGGCTGCGTTTACACGGGTGGGACTGGCCTGCCGCTACGACAATGACAGTGACTTCGGTCAGTACTGGACTTTAGTACTCAGCGGAAACTGAGACTTTGGCAGGGAAGGTATCGAGGTAGGGGAAGTAAAGGGGTGGGGTCAGTCGAAACATCACCCACCAATTTACCGCCATTATGAGAAAGTAAGTCTCATTTGTCTCCGCAACATCCTCAAAGGCTTCATTCACGACTACCCGGGCCAGCGGACAATCTCGACAAAACTCTCGTCAACAGATTATTACTTCAACCATAGAAATATCGTCGCTCTGTTGTGTTCCTTTAACGAATTGTTCGAAGCTTGTTTGTATTCCTTGCAGACGTCCCTGAGGTGTTACATTTACTGAGATGAGCGCCTCGAGCATTTGTTCATTGAACGGCTTGCCATTGCGATTTGTCGCTTCAATCAATCCGTCGGTGTAGGCATAGAGCTGGTGTCCGGTTTCGTACTGCCGTGTGAACAGAGACACGTTTTCAACATCCAGTGCCTGTATGCCGAGCGGTAGCTGATCGCTGTCAATGCGATCTGCAATGCCGCCATTTTTATCGGTAACCAGTATTGTCGGCAGGCCGGCGTTACAGACGGTTAGTTGTCCTTTGTCACACATGACTACGGCGACACAACAGAAAAATCCGGATGGCAGCATCTGGGTGAGTTTATTGTTCAGTTCTACAACAATCTCTTCGACAGACAATCCGCGCCTTGCTGTGGCCTGAAAGATCGAGGCGACCGGTGTCGCACCCATGGCTGCGGCAATACCATGCCCGGTCAGATCTGCCAGCAGCGTATAGCTTTTGCCACCGTCGGTGGCAGTAGCCAGGGCCAGATCACCTGAAAAAGTCTCCAGTGGTTTTTGCCATATGGCTGTGGCAACACTGGTTTGTGCTGACTGATTTACAATATGGTTGAGTACCTTAATGG
>CAYZVB010000373.1:0-5476 GCA_964481315.1 uncultured Granulosicoccaceae bacterium | reverse complement strand
GTGAACCAAATGACGAGCTCTCATTCACAGCGTTTGATGGTTGCAGTACACTAGCATGATCGGCATCGCGGTAATCACAATTCTTGCAGCAGTAATAGGTGCCATACTCGGCTATGCATCATCATGGTTTGCTTCCGACAACAACTCACTGGTTGACAAGATAGAACGGTTGCTGCCACAGACGCAATGCGCCCAGTGCGGGTATCCGGGCTGCCGTCCGTACGCCGAAGCAGTGGCAAACGGCGAAGCAGAAATTGATCAGTGCCCACCGGGTGGCAGCGATGGAATTGCAGCGCTTGCAGCACTGCTCGACAGAAAAGTAATTCCGTTAAACCCCGAGTTTGGCATTGAAAAACCCGCCAGTGTGGCGGTAATCAGAGAAACAGAATGCATCGGCTGCACGTTATGCATTAAAGCCTGTCCGGTCGATGCGATTGTCGGCGCACCGAAACTAATGCATACCGTCATACACGACCACTGCACCGGCTGTGAACTGTGCCTGCCACCGTGCCCGGTTGACTGCATAGATTTGGTGGTAACTGACTCATGAGACTGCCGAAGGCAAGCAGCAATCGCGGTCTGCACTGGCACAAACCGCGTGCACCGCAAATAGAGTCACTGCCGCTCCCGGAGTTATTGAAATATCCAATCGCAACCGTGCAACGGAAATCTGCAAAACTACTGGTTGATGTTGGCAGCAGGGTATTGAAAGGGCAGCCACTAACTGCCAGCGAAAATCACGACCTTGTAGTAACCCACGCCGGTAGCTCCGGGGTAGTTAGTGACATTTCCAACGGCTCTGTCACGGTAAAAACCGACGGTAATAATAAAGCTATCGACACCACATCTGTCGCAGGTACTGTGTCGCGCCAGCAGCTCATTACGCTAGCGCATCGCTTTGGACTCACCGGGCACGGCGGCGCCGGATTTTCGCTGGCAAAAAAAATCGCCGGCCTGCCGTCAAATGCTGAACTGTTGCTGGTCAATGCCGCAGAATGCGACCCGCTAATCCACTGTGATGATGCATTAATCAAACAACATACAGATGACATTATCGATGCACTGATTCTTATTGCTGAAAGCTGCAACATCAAACAAACGGTGATCGGCATTGAAGACGATAAAGACGAGGCGATAACAGTACTGCGACAGTGCCTTGCCCGTCGCACTGAAAAACACAATATAACCATAGCCACAATACCGGCGCTTTATCCGAATGGTGCCGAACGGCTGCTACTGACGCTTTGCACAGACAAACAGGTCCCGGTACATCAGTCGCTGGCAGGCGCTGGTATTCTTTCGATGAATATTGCCAGCTGCTATGCCACAGGACAGGCACTGATGCACGGTATGCCACCGGTTTCCAGAATCACCACAGTGGTCGCGTCCGACGGACAGGTGCGAAACTTCAGGTTACCACTGGGCACACCGGTCAATCATCTGCTTCAACACATCGAACATGCACAACCTGCTTCAGATAAATCTATTCCCGATCTGGCGATAACGGTTGGCGGACAGATGATGAACAAACCGCTCACCCCGCAGGCGGTTATTGACCAGCAGAGCAACTGCATTGCATTCAGCTACCCGGAAAAATTGCCACCTGCGGTTGCCTGTATACGCTGCGGCGCCTGTGCCGATGTTTGTCCGGTCGGACTAATGCCGCAGTATTTACATAAGGCAGCAGTGCATTTCAATGCATTGCAACTCGACACATTAAACCTGCAACGCTGCATCGAATGCCGGTGTTGCGACGTTGTGTGCCCAAGTTCAATCCCGCTGACCGCACAGTTTTCCAATGCGAAAGCACAGCAGATAAAACTAGGTAAAGAGCAACTGTCAGCGGAACTTGCAAAACAACGCTACGACAAACGCGAGCTAAGACTACAAAAACAGCAGTCCGGTCAGCGTAAAAAACGTCTGAAAGACACCACCAAGAAAGCGTCGGCACAGTCACGAAAAGACCTTATTGCACAGGCACTGCAGCGCAGCGCAGGTAAAAAGCCACACAAGCAATCAGACAAACCGCCCAGTAACGGATCACCGGGTTGAACAGCCGCACCGACCGTACCGTCGCAGATGTAATGCTGCTGGTGCTTGCCGCACTCATACCGGGCATAGCAGTGTTCCTGTATTTAACCGGCTGGGGCGGTGTTATCAATTTAGTTATAGCAATGATCACTGCAGTACTCGCAGAAGCCGCGGCAGTGCGGCTGCGTGGCCAGGCGGTAAGCCTGAGCATCGCTGACTTTTCAGCGGTGGTTACTGCTGTTCTAATGGCACTATGTCTGCCCCCGCTGCTGCCATGGTGGATTGTGGTGGTAGCAACTCTGTTTGCTATTTTATTGGCAAAACAGGTATACGGCGGTTTGGGGCAAAATATATTCAATCCGGCAATGGCCGGATACGCACTGGTGCTGATCAGTTATCCGCTCGACCTTAGCAGCTGGCTAACACAGCCTGACCAATTCAATATGCCGTTGACTGAAGCATTTGCGATTGTGTTCAGCGGCGGACTCAGCCAGTCAGTAAACTATGATGCACTAACCGGCGCTACCGCACTCAGCCGGCTGTACGATTTGCAACTGCAATCTGCAAATCCTGCACAGCTGGCTGCAGATATTCGTGGCAGCTTCGGTGCACAACACAGTGAATGGCTAAACATTGCATTTCTTGCCGGTGGTGCAGCGCTGCTTTTTTTCAAAATCATTACCTGGCACCTGCCAGTTGCCATGATCACCGGTGTTGGGATCTGTCATATTGTTTTGGGTGCAAGCTATCCGGACCTGACTTTTCACTTGTTCGGTGGTGCCACCATGCTGTGTGCATTTTTTATTATTACCGATCCGGTCAGTGCGCCGGCCGGCAATCGCGGCCGACTGATATTCGGCTTTTTAACCGGTGTATTGCTTTACCTGATTCGACACTTCGGCAGCTATCCGGACAGCGCTGCATTCGCCGTACTGCTGATGAACTGTTGTGTACCGGTGCTTGATCGTATGGAAACGCTGTTCAGCACAGGGACTGATCAGTGAGCGCTGCCACACTGACCCGCCGTGACGCTCTGCGACTTGCGTGCTTTGCCATGGTGATCGGTCTGATGTTATTTATTGCCAATACTGTCACCCGACAAACCATTGCAAGTAATGAACAGCAACGCTTTAACGCGGCGCTAACAGAAGTGTTGCCTGACACCAAATTCGACAACAACTTGCGGACATCATCTATTACACTGGCTGACGAACATCAACAGAAAACCCGTACTGTGTATCGCGGCTGGAGCGAAAATCTGCCGGCCGCCGTAGTGATCAGCACGTATGCAGCAGATGGGTACTCCGGTCGTATCGACATGCTGATTGGTGTCACCTATGATTCACAAGTATCCGGCGTGCGGGTACTACGGCACAGTGAAACACCCGGCCTGGGCGACGATATCGAATTACGCAAGTCGGACTGGATACTCAGCTTCGATGGCACCAGTCTCGACAGCGGATTGCGCTGGCAGGTAAAGCGCGACGGTGGAGACTTTGATCAGTTTACCGGTGCCACGATTACCCCGCGCGCTATTGTTAAAGAAGTTAAACATACCGTCGAATGGTTCGACCGCAACAAGCGCCGGATATTCCATAGCCAATGACAACAAACACCACAACATCTATCTGGCAGCAAGGCCTTTGGCACAGTAACCCGGCGCTGGTACAACTACTGGGCCTGTGTCCTTTGCTTGCCGTCAGCAACACGGCGGTTAACGGACTGGCACTGGGGCTGGCAACCCTGCTAACGCTGGTGGTGTCTAACGCTGCAGTGGCTGCGACACGTCACTGGCTGATCCATGAAATCCGCATACCGGTTTTTGTGTTGCTGATCTCGGGCATTGTTACCACGATCGGACTACTGATGAATGCGTTCACTCACCAACTGTATTTACAGCTGGGTATCTTTATCCCGTTAATCATCACCAACTGCACTATTCTGGCGCGTGCCGAAGCATTCGCCTCGAGAAATCCGCTGCTACTATCAATAAAAGATGGCTTTGCCCACGGACTTGGGTTTGCACTTGTACTACTGGCGATGGGAGCGGTGCGCGAACTACTCGGACAGGGAACGCTTTTTTCACAGGCCGATCTGCTATTTGGTGAGTCTGTCGGCACACAGCCATTGCTCGATTTATCGCTGGATCGCGGATTACTGGTAGCAATTCTGCCGCCCGGCGCTTTTATTGTTCTGGGGCTGTTTATTGCTGCCAGAAACCTGCTTACCCTTAAACAGCAGCCAGCCGTGTCGGCGCACTCTATTCAAACACCGGTAAAATGATCTACTCACAAGACAGAAACAAAATCAGACAGCAGTACTTTGAAGTCTGGAAAAAAGCCAGTGCCGGGCAGACTCTCGAGCCGATGGAAATGATTATTGCAGATGTCATCAAAGATCATCCCGAGTATCACCCGGTACTCGACAACCCCGACGCTCACATTGAAGCTGAATACTATCCGGAACACGGCAACACCAATCCGTTTCTGCACATGGGTATGCACATTACGCTGCGTGAACAGGTTGCTACTGATCGACCGGCAGGCATCAGAGAGCTAACGCGAAAAATGATTTTAAAGTACCGCGACAGCCATGAAATGGAACACCATATGATGGAGCCGCTTGGCACCATACTTTGGGAAGCACAGCGCAGCAACACACTGCCTGATGAAAAAAAGTACCTTGAAGCCCTGAAGGTATTGGCATCAAAAATATAACTAGTGCTGATAGAAGCGCCGCAACAGCAAAGGCAAAATATACATCGGCAACTGCCACACCCCGACAAAAATCAAAAAATTCTCACCAATAGCAGCACCGGCTATTGCCGCCACCATTCCCATGTTGCGGTAGGCACATAACAAACAGGCGGTTTTGGCATCGTGACTACCAAGAAACCTTAACAACAGATAAGTCAGCGCCTGAGTCACCAGACTGATACTAAATGCCAGTACAACCAACCCCGTGAGCATCAGCGGGTTATCAGTCATCATGGCGCGCACCCCATCCATCACAGACAAACCAAAAACCATCAGCAGCCCAAGTACAATGGTCGGTGTGTGGTTCACCAGTGTACGCTGCGTGGAAGATGGCAGTATTCTCCGCAACCCCCATACCACCAGAAACGGCAGCACAATAAACACCACAATGCGCTCGGCATAAACCGATAATTTTATTTGCGTCTCAAGCCCGACCACACCATTGAGTATCAAATACAGTGGTATTGGCATGATAAGCGTGCCGACAATACATACGGAAAGCGCCATCGCATCATTGAGGTTGAATATTCGCGACAGTGCTGTGGTTGCTGTGATGGCACTGGTACACAACGTTACCACGGTGAACACATACCACTGACCGTCCAGCAACGGCTTTAACAATACGGCCGCGGTCAGTGGCAGCACCAGCAACTGCCAGGCTAGTACAATCCAGCTGGCACGGTCACGGG
>CAYZVB010000372.1:1043-5507 GCA_964481315.1 uncultured Granulosicoccaceae bacterium | reverse complement strand
GTACTCGGCTGACCGCCTCAGGCACCGGCAGTGCCAGCACCATACCGACCACACTGTTCAGCTCATCTGTGGTGCCGTAGGCGGTCACCCTGAGACTGTTTTTCATCACGCGTGAGCCATCGCCAAGTCCGGTGGTACCCTCGTCGCCGGTGCGTGTGTAGATTTTTGTAAGCCTGTTGCCCAAAGCGGACTCCTGCAGAGTAAGATGATAGTTGCTGTGTTGTACCGTCGGCCGGCAACATCGGGCGCGCTATTGTGCCAGAATACCGCGCGAATAGGCATTCCTATGGCTGGTGGATAATCGGCCGATAACCTTACATCCATTGCTGTAAACCGCTTGCGAAGGCTCACCCGTCAATGCATTTGAGTCGTATTTTAATTTTGCTGTCGCTGCTTTGCAGTTCGAACGCCGCCGCCCAGTGGCTGGTCGACAATGCCATCCCGACCGGACGACTGATCGTCACGTACAAGGCAGACGAAACCAGCAACGCCGGCCTGGGTGCATTGCAGGGCAATCGAAAATCCACCGACAGCCTGCACCGCAGCCGCTGGCGGGCACAGCAGGGGCTGACATTTTCGCGCGGTTTATCCGGGCGAACCGAGCTGCTGGATGCCGGCACCGCTGAGCAGCGTGCCTTGCAGCAAATGGCGCTACAGCTCAGCCACGACCCCAATGTCGACAAAATATCCGTCGACTACAAGCGCTTTCCGCTGGTGGTGCCCAACGATCCGCTGTACCAAAACAACCTCAGCGAACCGGGAAATCAGAGTTACCTGTACGAGGGCGATTTCAGCCTGCGCGCACCGGGTGCCTGGGACATTACCACGGGTTCGCAGTGTGCGGTAATTGCCATCGTAGACACTGGCGTGTTGCCGGAACACCCTGAGCTTGAGGCCAGATCGATCGCCGGACTCGGCTACGATTTCGTCTCTGCCGATCAGCCGGGCGATTACACCAGCGCCAACGATGGCGACGGCCGCGATGCCAACCCGCTTGACCCCGGCGACTACTGCCAGTCCAACCCCAGCAGCTGGCACGGCACCGGAGTCGCCAGTGTGGCTGCCGGCAACAGTAACAATGGCACCGGTATCGCCGGTATCGACTGGAACGCCAGACTGCTGCACGCGCGCGCCCTCGGCAAATGCGGTGGTACTGATGCCGACATTATCGATGCGATCCGCTGGAGCGCCGGTCTGGCAGTGTCAGGCCTGCCGCTTAATGAAACTCCGGCAACGGTAGTCAATCTCAGTATCGGTGGCCCCACCGAATGCACCCCGGCGTGGCAGAACGTTATTGATGAACTCAACGAGCTCGGTATTCCTTTCGTGATTGCCGCCGGCAACGAAAGAACTAATGCACTGCGCTCGTCACCTGCCAACTGTGCCGATGTGATTACCGTCGGGTCCAACACGCCCGGTGGCGATCTCGACAGCGGCTTTTCCAACTACGGTCTAAAAGTGACCATCGCCGCCCCCGGCCGCAACATTTTAATGGCCACCAATACCGGTATCCAGGAGGTCGACAGCGAAGGCTACGACTATCAGCGCGAAACCGGCTCAAGCTTTTCGGCCGCACTGGTCAGTGGCGCCATCAGCCTGATGCAAAGCCTCAATCCAAATCTGAGCCCTGCAGCCATTCGCAGTATTCTGCAACAAAGCGCATCAGAGTTTTCAGCAGATGAGGACTGCGGTACTTACTATTGCGGTGCCGGAATTCTGAATCTCACGCGCGCCATGCAGTTTGCCCGTGACGGCGGCTACAACGCCGACCTGAACACCGAAGACACAGTGCTAACAACACAATCGAGCGACATGCAGCTGGACACCCCGGTGAGCGGCTCTCTTTTTGGTTATCGGGATATTCGCTACTACAAAATCACCACCACTGAAACCGGACTGCTAACGGTGACTTCTGATGCTGAAGCTGACCTGTTTGGTTACCTACTGGACGATCAATACAGTGTGCTGGCGCGCGACGACGACAGCCATACCGCACTTAATTTCCGACTCGCGTCCCGCGTTCCTGCCGGTGACTACTTCGTCGCCGTGGAACGATCTGCCAACCGCATCAGCGACGGTGAGTCCGCCTATCAGTTGACCGCCAGTCTGAGTCTGGATCAACCCGATGCATTTAGTTTTGCCGCTGTTTACAATGCGCCAATCAGTGCGGCAATCACCTCTGAAACCGTCCGTATCAGCGGACTCACCGAAAGCGCTGTTGTGTCGGTTTCGGGTGGCTACTACTCTGTAAACAATGGCGAGTTTACTGCCGACCAGGGGCTGGTGAGTAACGGTGACAGTCTGCTGGTATCGCTGCAATCGGCAGCGGCGGCTGCAACGGAATCCGGCCTGACCCTCACAGTCGGCGCGTTTGCGACTGATTTTAAGGTCACTACCACTGACGGTTTTTCTGCCCCATCTGGCGAAACCAGTGGCGAGTCCACCCGCAGCGGCTGCGTCTTAAGTCAGTCACAGGGCCGATTCGACCCGACGCTTACGCTACTGTTGCTGCTTGCCACCGCCGCCACCGGTGCAAAACACAGGCAGCGCAGGCGTCGCTGATACATTCATCTCTTTACCTGCCGCGGCGAGGCTCTACAATGCGCGTTTAGCATTGGCATTGAGACCGCGATGACGCAGAAATTTACCGGCACCGACAACTACATCTCGACAGAAGACCTGACGCTTGCGGTAAATGCGGCAATGACACTCGGCCGGCCGCTGCTGATCAAAGGCGAACCCGGCACCGGCAAAACCCAGCTAGCCGAAGAAGTTGCCCGCTCTATCGATGCACCGTTATTCCGCTGGCACATCAAGTCCACCACCAAAGCGCAACAGGGTCTGTATGAATACGATGCTGTCTCGCGCCTGCGTGACTCACAACTCGGTGATGACCGGGTGCAGGATATTGCCAACTACATTATCAAAGGCAAGTTGTGGGAAGCCTTCGACTGCGACCAGACTTCTGTGGTGCTGATTGACGAAATCGACAAAGCCGATATCGAATTCCCCAACGACCTGCTGCTTGAAATCGACAAAATGGAATTTCACGTTTACGAAACCCGTGAAACTATTGTCGCGAAACATCGACCGCTGGTGATCATTACCAGCAACAACGAAAAAGAACTCCCCGATGCATTTCTTCGTCGATGCTTTTTTCACTACATTCGCTTCCCCGATCACGACACCATGCAGCAGATTGTCGATGTGCATTTTCCGGGTTTAAAAAAATCTCTGCTCGACGCTGCACTAAAAGTGTTTTTTGAAATGCGTGAAGTCCCCGGCCTTAAAAAGAAGCCATCAACATCAGAACTGCTCGACTGGATAAAACTCCTGCTTGCTGAAGACATTCCAGCCGATGCCCTGCAGTCGGATGATAAAAACTCTATTATCCCGAAGCTCCATGGTGCGCTTTTGAAGAACGAACAGGATGTGCATCTGTTTGAACGGCTGGTGTTTCTAAACCGTCGCAACAAATAGCGCAGGCGAACAACTATGTTGATCGATTTGCTGTACCGGTTAAAGAAGGCCGAAGTGCCGGTATCGATTACCGAGTACCTGGCTATGCTCGACGGTCTGCACGCCGGCGTTGGCGGTTACAGCGTCGATGACTTCTACCACTTCGCACGCATTGCACTGGTGAAAGACGAACGCCACTACGATCGCTTTGATCAGGTGTTTGGTGACTATATCAATGGCGTCCACAACCTGTTTGACGACATTATCGGTGATATACCGGAAGAGTGGTTACGCGCCGAAGCCGAACGTTTATTCAGCGATGAAGAAAAAGCCAATATAGAGGCGATGGGCGGTTGGGACGAGATCATGGAAACCCTGAAAAAACGCCTCGAAGAACAAAAAAAACGCCACGAAGGCGGCAACAAGTGGGTGGGTACCGGCGGTACATCACCGTATGGGGCATACGGCTACAACCCGGCCGGGGTACGCATTGGTCAGAAAGCCGGTCGTCAGGGTCGTGCGGTAAAAGTGTGGGACAAACGCGAGTATAAAAACTTAGACGATCAGCGCGAACTCGGCACCCGCAACTTTAAAATGGCATTACGCAAGCTGCGAAAGTTTGCCCGTGAAGGTGCGCAGGACCAGCTCGATCTCGACAATACAATTAACGCCACTGCCAGAAACGCCGGCCTGCTCGACATTAAAATGGTGGCAGAACGCCGCAACGCTATTAAAGTGCTGCTGCTTTTTGATGTTGGCGGATCAATGGATTACCACGTACAGATCAGTGAAGCACTGTTTTCTGCCGCACGCGGTGAGTTCAAACACCTTGAATATTATTACTTCCATAACTTTATCTATGAAAAGCTCTGGAAAGACAATCGCCGTCGCCACAGCGAAACCATTTCAACGGTTGAATTTATCCGCACCTACGGTAAAGACTACCGGATTATTTTCGTTGGCGACGCGACAATGAGCCCGTATGAAATCACGCATCCCGGCGGC
>CAYZVB010000372.1:0-1033 GCA_964481315.1 uncultured Granulosicoccaceae bacterium | reverse complement strand
GCGTCGAGCACTGGAACGAAGAGGCCGGTGCCACATGGATTAATAGAATACTGGCTAAATTTCCACACGCTGTGTGGCTTAACCCCGAATCTCAGACCCACTGGCAGCGCGTGCCGTCGATCAAAATCACCCACCAGCTTCTTAGCGCAAGGATGTTTCCGCTAACTGTTGAAGGAATTGGCAACGCAATTTCCGCGCTGCAGAAAAAGCACTGATAACAGACCGCAACCGACGCCCCCAACGCATGGCCCGACACACGAGATAGTGCCGTGCGGGTTAATATCGTACAATCCGCGATTCACTGACCTTCGGCACAATGCAGGCCGCACGCGAGTCGCCTATCTCTTTCCCGCCCAGCCAATTCACCAACAATTCAACTGGCGATCCCGTTATTGAGCTTCGTGACATTCACAAAGCCTACGGCAGTATAGAAGTACTGAAAGGAATCAGTCTGACAGCCAGGCGCGGGGATGTGATCGCGCTGATCGGCTCATCGGGCTCCGGCAAAAGCACGCTGCTGCGCTGCGTCAACCTGCTGGAAACGCCGCAACAGGGCGACATCTTATTTCAGGGCGACAACGTTAAGTGGAAAAACACACTAAAAGGACGAACCCCGGCTGACAAAAACCAGGTCAGGCGCATGCGCACCAATCTTTCAATGGTGTTCCAGCAATTTAACCTGTGGGCACACATGACAGTGCTGCAGAATGTCATTGAAGCGCCGGTGTCAGTCCTGAACCGGAACCCGCAGGAAGCCGAGCAGCTTGGCCGCGCACTGCTGGACAAAGTAGGCATTGGCGACAAATGCGATCAGTACCCGTCGCAGCTTTCCGGCGGGCAGCAGCAACGGGCAGCCATAGCACGGGCACTGGCCATGGAACCTGCCGCCATGCTGTTCGACGAGCCAACCAGCGCACTCGACCCCGAGCTTGAAGCCGAAGTAGTCAAGGTCATTAAGACGCTGGCTGCCGAAGGCAGAACCATGCTGATTGTTACGCATGACATGAAAATGGCATTTGATGTCGCCAATCAC
>CAYZVB010000371.1:0-5517 GCA_964481315.1 uncultured Granulosicoccaceae bacterium | reverse complement strand
GTCGCGGGTTCGAGTCCCGTCCGCTCCGCCAACTAAGTAACGAAAAAGGGTGTCACAAGACACCCTTTTTTGTGTGCGCTAAACAATTCGCGTGCGGTTGAGCATATTCAATCGCTGTCCTATGCTTAACCTTATGTATCTTAATTATCCGAACATCTGACCATGTTACTTGACCTTCGAGACGGAATACGTAATTCAAAGTGGCTTAAGTATCTGCTTGTAACCATCATCTGCATTCCGTTTGCGCTGTTTGGTATTAATTCCTACTTTAGTGGGGGCGGGCCGGACTATGCTGTAAAAGTGAATGGTGAGAAAGTGTCACTAAACGCTTTTCAGAATGCCTACCAGCAGCAGCGAGCTCAAATTGCACAGGCTTTTGGCGGCAGGATACCGGAAGGGTTCGATGTTGCCAGCATGGTCAACGACCAGGCAATGAGCTCTCTGGTCACCAGAGAGGTGATGCGCCAGTCTACCGTAGACAATAATTTTGCGATCAGTGACGAAGCGCTGGCAGACAGACTCCTGGAAGTGGACGAATTCAATGTCGACGGCCGCTTCGATAAAGACCGCTACCAGCTGCAGCTACAGTCCATGGGGGTGTCCGCCTCCGACTTTGAAAATCAGTATCGCAGTGATCTGATTCTGCAGCAGTTATCAGGTTCAGTGGTTGGTACCGGTTTTTCTCTGGCTAATGAAAATGCCAGACTATCGGCGTTGCGTGACCAGCAGCGCAACTTGTCGACCATTACTTTTGATGTTGCAGCAAAAGCTGAAACCATTGAAGTAGCCGATGCTGATGTGCAGGCTTACTACGATGAAAACACTGCAAATTTCAACAACCCTGAGAAGGTCACCGTCGAATACATCGAGCTGAAAGTGGCCGACCTTGAAAGTACCATCGAAGTGACTGATGCGGACTTGAAAGGCTTTTACGATCGCAACAAAACGCAGTGGGTAGTTCCTGAGAAAAGAGATGCTTCTCATATACTGCTGGCAGTCGAAGACGACTCCGATGCGGACGACAAACTGGCTGAAGCCAATGCACTACTTGAGCGTATCAACGCAGGTGAATCTTTCGAAGAGCTCGCAAAAGAATTCTCAGACGATCCGGGTTCCGGTGCACAGGGTGGCAGCCTTGGTGAGTTTGGCACGGGTGTGATGGTTCCTCCTTTTGAAGAAGCCGTTTTCGCAATGCAGGAGAATGACCTCAGTGAGCCGGTAAAATCGGATTTCGGCTATCACATCATTCGACTTAACAAGATTATCCCGGAGCAGGGGCAATCTTTTGATGAGGTCAAAGAAGAAGTAGAGCAGCAGTTCCGTACAGAGCAGGCTGAAAACGAATATTTCGCCGTGAGCGAATTGCTGTCCAACGCTTCGTATGAAAACAGCGACTCTCTTCAGCCCGCCGCCGATGAAACCGGTTTGGAAATACAGACATCGGATTGGATTGACATCAACAGTACTGAAGGTATCGGGCAGTATCGGCAGGTGATAACTGCGGCATTGAGTGACGATGTTTTGAACGAAGGATTGAATTCATCGGTACTTGAGGTCGGTGAGAATCATGCGATTGTCCTGCGTACCCTTGATCATCAGGAAGAGGAGCCTAAGCCTCTTGAAGAAGTCAGTGAAGATATTGTTAGTCTGTTGCAGAACGAGCGCGCGACAGAACAGCTAAACGAATTAGCGGAAAGCCTGGAGTCTGAGCTCGCCGGCGGTGACGCAGCAGCTGTTGCAGAGGCCAACGGCGGTGAGTATGTGGAAGTGGGGGCAGTCGGGCGAAACAATCCCGATCTTGATCGACTGATCAGTCGTTCTCTTTTTCAACTGCCGAAGCCGTCAGAGGGAAGCAGTACTTATGAGTCTGTGACTACTACCGATGGCAATATCGCGCTTATTATCTTTAACGGTATTGAATCTGCCGAATCAGAAGATGACACTACAGCGGAAGAAGAAGCACCGAAAGGAACTGCAGTAGCGGCGTCGTCTGAGTTTCAGGCCATGATTGCGACACTTGAAGAAAGTGCCAAAATCGAGAGAAATGAAGCGTTGTTGAGCAGCCCTGCTTATTAAACAACTAACCGCGGTGAATGAACTATTACCCGTGGCCTTGCGCCACGGGCAGAGGTCTCAGAAATCAGGTTTTACCCAACCGGCATTGCCACACTGTTAAAGCCGTTGTCCACGTAGACCACCTGACTGGTGATACCAGCAGCCAGGTCGGAACACAAAAACGCCGCAGTGTCACCGACTTGTTCTATAGTCACGTTGCGTTTTAACGGTGAAGTGTCCGCAACGTAGTTAAGCAATTTTTTGAAATCCCCAATACCCGATGCAGCCAGTGTTCTGATTGGTCCGGCGGAAATGGCGTTGACACGAATGCCCTGCGGCCCCAGTGAGTGTGCCATAAAACGGGTGTTGGCTTCGAGACTTGCCTTGGCCAGACCCATCACGTTGTAGTTTGGCATAGAGCGCACCGAACCCAGATAACTCAGCGTTAGTAATGCGCCATTTTCATTGAGTATTGGACGTGCCGCTTTTGCCAGTGCAGAAAAACTGTACGAGCTGATGTCGTGGGCTATCTGAAAGCCCTCGCGGGTAACGCAATCGAGGTAGTCACCGTCGAGTTGATCCCGGGGTGCAAAACCGACGGCATGAACGATAATATCGAAGGTCCCCCAGGCGTCTTTGAGAGCACCCATGGTGGCGTCTATTTCACTGTCGTGTTGTACGTCGCACGGAAATGTCAGGGATGAATTGAGTTCTTCAGCAAATTCAACCACACGATCTTTCAGGCGATCGTTTTGATAGGTGAAGGCGAGTTCGGCACCTTCACGATGCATGGATTGGGCAATACCCCAGGCAATTGAACGCTTGCTTGCGACGCCGATAATCAGCGCTTTCTTTCCTGCCAGAAACCCCATAGTCTTTCCACGGTTGTCAAAGTCACTGCATTATACGCAGTAATTGGCAGCGAGTTAAAACCCGGCATTGAGGTGACAGCTGTGTATTTACTGCTGCTGTGCCCGGCTATGATGAGTGTCGAAGTGCACCGCACAACAAGGCAGATATAACTTGATCGAAATTGAGCGAAAGTTTCTGGTGGCCGGTGATGGCTGGCCGTCGGGGCAGCGGCAGATACGAATTCGCCAGGGCTATATGGTGAACGACCAGGGTATGGTAGTACGCGTAAGGCAAAAAGATGAAGCGTATTACCTGTCGCTAAAAGCGAGAATAAACCTGTCGAGCAGTTATGATTTTGAATATGCCATACCGGCTGAAGAGGCCGAGACCATGTTTGAGCATCTCTGTGGCGGGCGGGTTATTTCTAAAACCCGCCATGAGGTTATGCACGCCGGTATGCGATGGGAGGTTGATCAGTTTCACGATGAAAATCAGGGGCTGGTAGTAGCGGAAATTGAATTACCTGACGAGCAATATCAGCTTGACCTGCCTGACTGGGTGAAAGACGAAGTCACCAGTGATACCCGCTATAGCAATTCGGTGCTGGTGCTCAAACCTTATTCACAGTGGTAGTGCTTGCGCGATTACAAACCCGCAGCTCAGGTAAGCAGCCGGATAATAATTTCTTCGTAAATATCGGTCATACGCTCCAGTTCCTCGCATGTCACTCTTTCGTTGACCTGATGAATGGTTGCATTGCATGGTCCCAGTTCAATCACCTGTGCGCCTGTTGGGGCAATGAACCTGCCGTCGGAAGTGCCACCACTGGTCGACAGTGATGAAGTTGTTCCACAGACGTCTTCAATGGCCTGCAGCGTGGCGTTGACCAGATCGCCGCGCGATGTGATAAAGGGCTCACCGGAAATTCTCCAGTCGAGCTTATAGTTCAGTTGATGCTGGTCGAGAATACCAGTAACAATCTGCTGCAGTTGCGTGGTAGTCACTTCTGTCGAAAAGCGAAAGTTAAAACGCATGTTTATTTCACCCGGCACTACATTATCGACCCCGGTACCGGCATGGATGTTAGACACCTGAAAGGTTGTTGGCGGGAAAAACTCATTGCCGCTGTCCCATGTATAGGTGGTGAGTTCCTGCAGCGCTGCACTAATCAAATGCACCGGGTTTTCTGCAAGGTGCGGGTAGGCGACATGACCCTGTTTGCCAAATACAGTAAGGTTGCCGTTCATTGAGCCGCGGCGACCGTTTTTGATGGTGTCGCCTATGCTTTCGCTGCTGGTGGGTTCTCCGACAATGCACCAGTCAATAGACGTATTGTTATCGTTTAAATAGTCGACGACTTTGGTGGTACCGTTGACTGCCGGTCCTTCTTCATCGCTGGTAATCAGAAAACCAAGTCGTCCGTTAAGTGTATGTCGCGCGGTGGCCCGCTCGACTGCAACCACCATCGCGGCAATACTGCTTTTCATGTCGGCGGCGCCACGACCATGCAGCCAGCCGTCTTCAACGATTCCTGCGAATGGCGGGTGTTGCCATTCTTCCAGTGGTCCTGGAGGGACAACATCGGTATGTCCGGCAAAAACCAGTAGCGGGCCATCGTTTTCAGTCACTGACCACAGGTTGCTGACGTCTCCGAATTTTAAGTGCTGATGTACAAAGCCCTGTGCTGACAGTCGCTCCGCCAGAATGGACTGACAATTACCGTCTTCAGGAGTCACGGACTCCTCGCGGATCAGTTGTTGTGCGAGTTTTATTGTGTCTGACATCGGCTTATTCGCTTACCAGTCTCAGTAACAGTGTTCTGAGTGATTCGAGTTTTGTTTGGTCCACAACTTTGTTGCCGTCACTGTTTTGTATAAAGAAAACGTCTTCTGCCGTTTCGCCCAATGTGGCAATGCTTGCCGACAACACCCGCACGTTGCTTTCGGCAAACGCAAAGCCAATCGCGCTTAGTAGCCCCGGTCGGTCGATAGCTTTAATGAACAGACCGGTGTATTCGTCGGATACATCGTTGTCAAAGTTGATAATCGGTTTGAAGTCAAAGTGCTTAAGGCGCCTTGGTGCAGGTATTGGTTGTGGCCTGCAGAGTTCTTCCGGCGTTGTGATTGCCTGATGCAAGGTGCGAAAAATATGTTCCAGCCGGCTGTTGTCCTGAATGGATTCACCGTCGCGGTCGAGCACAAAAAAAGTGTCGAGTGCATGGCCGTTAAGTGATGTCAGGATTTGTGCGCTGACAATAGTGAGCCTCAGCTGATCAAGTGCAGTAACAATGTCACTGAACATGTGATCGTACTCTTCTACGTGCACAAATATTTCAGTCGATCCGCGTTTGGTTTCGCGACGCAGTAACACCAGCGGTTCTTCGCTGCCGGCCAGTGAAATGTTGACGGTGTGCCAGCAGATTTCATCCGCTGTGTATTGCAGAAAATAAGATTCATCACACTGTGCCCAGATGTCGTTAATTTCGGACTCGGACATGTTTTTCTGCTGCAGTACCTGTCGTGCTGCAGCTTGTTTTTGTGCAATGATTTCGGGTTTGTCGATAGGGTTGTCGAGCCCGCGTTTCAAAGCTTCGGCAGTACTGTCATAGAG
>CAYZVB010000370.1:0-5526 GCA_964481315.1 uncultured Granulosicoccaceae bacterium | reverse complement strand
AGGCTGTACCATGCATCGGGTCATTGATGTTGTACCGGATCCGCTGCAGGCGCTGGAAACAGCCATTGAACTTGGCTTTGAGCGGGTATTAACGTCAGGTGCAGCTAATAAAGCCATTGACGGGTTGCCGGTGCTTCGGCAAATGCGACATTTGGCTGACGGCCGCCTTGTTGTGATGCCCGGCAGCGGAGTAAATGCAGACAACATTGCCGCATTCATTGCTACCGGTGTTAGCGAAGTACATGCATCGTGTGCTGCAAGCGTCGCACATTCAGACCGGTGGGATCAGTTTGCACCGGCGGGTGGAGCAATGCGCACCTGCGAAACCCGGGTGCGCACGTTGGTACAGGCAATGGTGGTTTAGCTGGCTACCCAGCGACTGGAAAAATCAAATGCACCGTCGTAGCCGAACAATGCCGCAGCGCCACCAGTGTGCAGAAACACAACACGCTCGCCTTTTTTGAACTGCCCCTTGCGGATCAGATCAATAAAACCTGCTGCGCCTTTGGCTGAGTAAACAGGGTCGAGCAATATGGCTTCGAGTTCTGCAAACATCGCTATTGCATCAAGGCCGCTTTCAGTGGGAATGCCATAACCTTCTCCAACGTAGTCGGTGTTGGCGACAACATCTTCGCGTTGTACAACACCGGCACAATCGAGCTTCTCGGCAGTGGCACAGGCCAGATTGTAGACGTTGGTTTCCTGTGCTTCTTTGGGTGCTCTCACACCGACGCCAAGTAGTGGAATGTTGGCATTCATTGCTTTAAGACCGGTGATGAGTCCGGCCTGAGTACCGGCGCTGCCGGTCGCATGCACAATATGATCGACTTTAAGATTGCGATCGTTGCACTGTGCCAGCAATTCAAAGGCGCAGTTAACATAGCCAAGTGCACCAGTGGTATTCGAGCCGCCACCCGGAATGGTGTACACGTTTTTGCCTTCAGCGCGGAAGCGATCGGCGACTTTTTCAAGCTCTGCATTCATATCGAGCCCGTCGGGGTATTTCTCGGTCGTGGCACCGTGCAGGTGATCGAGTATCACGTTGCCGTTATTGTTGTAGTTGGCGTTATTGGAGTGTGTTCGATCTTCCAGTAACAGGTGGCACTGCATGCCGAGCTTTGCCGAAAACGCGGCAGTCTGTCGCGCATGGTTAGACTGCGTGGCTCCCTGCGTCATGACCAGGTCTGCTTTCTGCAGTTCGGCTTCGGCCATCAGAAACTCGAGCTTGCGGGTTTTATTGCCACCTGTGGACAGTCCGGTGCAGTCGTCCCGTTTAATCCAGATTTCAGGGCCGCCCAGCTCCGCAGAAAGGCGTGGCAGAGGCTCCAGAGGGGTGGGCAGGTGTGCCATGAACTTACGGGGGAATCGTGCTAAATGCATTGTGTCTGGCTCCGCTGAACCGGGTTGGAATGAATACTGGGGAATGAAGTGTACTCCCGGTAGGGTAGTACAGGATTCTTTAAATACGTCACTGACACGTTGCGACACACATCACGGGGGTCGGAATGCTCAACTAATGCTAAGTATGTCCGATCAATGGTAGATCGAAGCGTAATTTCTATACACGGGGAACCAGCGTGGCGGCACCAGAAGAAGCGGAATATCAATATGATCTGGAACATTCAACCAGTGAAATCGAGTCGCCCTCGGTTGCCAATGACGAACAGGTTTCTGACCTGGTGCCGGCCCGGCAAAACAAGCGTGGTCAAGCGCCGGTCTCGGTAGAAGACGAACTTGAATACTACCGCAACAAAGCGATCCATCAGGATATTCTGATCTTCGAAATGCGTGCTTTGCTGCAGTCCGGTAAAGGCTTCGGTAATATCCTTAATTTGCGTGAACTGCTGGGCAATTTTATGTCAGTGGTTCGCGAGAAATACGGTGCGATCAACAGCACCGTGCTGCTGCGCGATGACCTGGAGCCGGGCCGCAACTATTACCGCGTTAAGGCGTTTTCAGGTTTGCCCAGTGAATTCCCGCTAAATGACGGCACCACCGAATCGCTGTTCATGTACAAGTTCCCGCAGGACAACGGTTTACTGTGGCAGATAATCCGCCAGGGCAATGTATTCAGTGTGCGTGACCTGCAACGTGATCCTCGTTTCGATACCGCTTGGGGTAAATGGCATCTGGATATTCTGCAGTCTGATATCTGGTGTCCACTGATTAAAAACGGTGAGGTGCTGGGTGTGTTGACGCTTGGCGAAAAACTCGATGGACAGCAGATTAGTGAAGATGAATTTCCGTTTCTGCAGGAACTGGCATCCATTGCCACGACCAACATTGATTCAACGTTAAAGTACGAAAAAAACCAAACTATCCTACGTAACATCCAAACGCTATACGATGTGAATCAACAGCTGGCTAATGTCAATGATTTTAAGCGGCTTTGTATTGAAACGTTGTCTACCGCAGTCGAGGCAGTCAGCGCCCAGAAGGGTAACCTGATGCTGCTGAACAAAACCACCGGTAAGCTTGAAATAAGAGTGGTCTGGGGTAACATTCCGAAGAATGTTCGCGATGATATTAATAACGGCATTACTGCAACCAAAACGTTCAACCTGGGTGAGGGCATAGCTGGTCAGTGTGCCGCACAGCGCAGGCCAATTCGCAAGAACGATAAAAACTCCATTGAGCAGGTTGGAAAAAACGTTGTCTACTGTATATGTTGTGTACCACTGATGCGTGGTGATGACGTTGAAGGTGTGATAGTCATGACCAACAAGGTGCGCTCGAATGACGACGACGTGCTGGTGCTTGACAGAATAGGGCGTTTTACCGAAGAAGATGTAAGCCTGTGTCAGGGGCTTGCTGATCAGGCTGCGGTTAACCTGCACAAAAGTCGTCTGTACAACAAATCAATCACCGATCAAATGACGGGTCTGTACAACACCCGCCACTTTGAAGACACCCTGAAGCTCCAGCTTGAAAATGTCAGGGCTACCGGTGCGCCACTTTCACTGGCGGTGTCTGACATCGATCATTTTAAGAAATTTAATGACACACACGGACATAAAGCCGGAGATGCTGTGCTGCAAACTGTTGCAAGGGTAATGGAGAGTTGTATTCGACCCGGCACCGGTGATCTGGTATTCCGCTACGGCGGTGAGGAATTCTGTATGTTAATGCCGAATACCGAACCGGAAGAAGCGGCCGAGCTGATGGAAACCTACCGTAAGAAAGTCGAAGCCCAGATTGTTAATCACGAGGGTGAAGACATGTCGGTCACTGTTTCTATTGGTATTTCCTGTTCACCAAAAGACTCGGTCGATCAGCAGGGACTGTTTGAGAAGGCTGACGAATGTTTGTATGTTGCCAAAGAAAACGGTCGCAATCAGGTCAATACCTACTTCCAGGGACTGAAGCTGCGGTATGGTGAAAAGGTTGATGTGACCTTGCTGAAGCAGGTGATTCAGGGCAACTGAGTCAGCATGTCGCGATCGGCGCAGCGTGTTAACGCTGCGGCGACATTGCAAAAGCTGCCGGCAGGTTAAGTAACCTGTCAGCTGCACCGGCGTTTGTGTTGCCGCGCCTGGGAGTCGCGGTTCATCTCCCGATCGTTGTTTCCTTACTCTTGTTCAGGAGATTGCGTTCCACTGGCTCATTCAGAGTATTGGCATGGTCACGTCTTATCGCTACGATTATAAGACGAGCCTATTACTATTGATGCCAGACAGGGGGTAACAGTGGACCGCCAGCAGCTTCTACCTGAGATCGACAATCACACAACTAAACTTATTGTTGGAATTATTGCGTTGTCACTGGCTGTGCTGACAAATCTGTTTTCAAGCACAGGTGCGTTAACCTCTATTAGTGCTTCCTATTGGGATCCCGGGCACTGGCCGCGCAATATATTTGTCGGTTGTCTTTTTGCCATTGCTGCGTTTCTGGCTTCTTATAACGGTCATTCTTATATACAGATGTTGCTGAGTAAAATCGCCGCTGTGGCAGCTATTTGTGTGGCCATGTTTCCGTGTAGTTGTGATGTGCCCGGGCGTGAAATAGTTGCAGGCGTTCACTATACGGCGGCTGCGGTGATGTTCGCTATTCTTGCAGTGTTTTGTTACATCTTTTACTGTCGGGCACGTGCAAAACAGACACTCAGAGCACAGCTTAGAGCAAAAATATATGGCGCCTGCGGTGCTGTTATTCTGACCGCTATGGCTTTAATGCTGGCAGATAAATTTAGCGGTGGTGCATTATCCGGCGCGTTCGGGCGACTGACGTTCTTTGCCGAAGCCATGGCATTGTGCGCGTTTGGAGTCGCATGGCTCACCGCGAGTCGTAAACTACCTGTCATCACCACCGACGAGGATCGTTTGCCAATGTTTCCAGCTGGCTGATACCGCCGGGATAACCGCTATTAGTCTGTTGCCGGTGCTGTGTGTTTTGGAAACTCCGGCACAACAAACTCGGCAAGCTCTGAAAGTACTTCAGTCACAGGGCGGGTAGAAAAGCGTATGTTAAAGGTTACATGGTTTACACCAATCTGTTGCAGCGCCTGTAAGTGTTCAATAAGGCGGTTTCTGCCAAGCTGATAGCCGAGATGAATTGGTCGCGGTGGTGAGTCGGGCTGTTCTGTCAGGTCAATGTACAGAGATTGCGAAAACGGTTTCCAGGCAGTATTGGTTTTTTGCAAAGCCTCGTGCCACTGCTGCAATACGGTTTTTTGTTGTGTTATCGGTCGCGGGTACATTAACCAGCCGCTGGCGTTTTCGGCAATCCACTCAAGGGATTGTCGACTGTTTCCGGTAACCAGCAGCGGAATATCGCCGGCGTGGCATTTGGGTAACAAATTAACCTGCCGGCTGGCCACTGCGTATTGATCGCTCCAGTCTGCCGGTCGATGTGTATTGCTTTGAATAAACCGTACAGTGTCGCGAAAAACTTCGTCCCGGTTTTCAAATGGCGTTTCATACACTGAATATTCAATTGGTCTGTCACCGGTAGCCACACCCAAAATCAGGCGACCTTCAGATAGCTGATCGATTGATGCTGCGGCTTTGGCGATGTCGACGGGTGGTCTTAACGGCAGTATGATTGAGCCTGTAGCCAGCGCAATGTTGCTGGTGTGTGCGCTAATGTATCCAAGCCATGCCCACGGATCGTAAATCTGGCCGGCATCACCAAAGGACGGGTCGAGCAGTGGTACATCGCGTGACCAAAGTGCTGCAAACCCCAGTGCTTCTACCTGCTTTGCGAGTTCGACCTGATGCTGCATCTCCGGGACAGGGCTCTGATAAGCCTCAATCGGGAAGTTGACGCCGAGAGTCAGTTTGTTCTCACGGAAAACGGTGTGATAACCGCGACCATAGGTTCGATTACTCACTGGTCAGTACACACGGGGAAGGGACAGGTCAGGTATTATTGATCGCATAGCTACTGTTCCACCGCATTTGTATATGGGCGCATGATCAAAATTGTTCAAGTGTGTTCGCTATTTTAATGCAGGTAAAAACATTGTGCCTGTGTTTTAGTTGCAAATGAAAAAACCCACGTCCTCCGGACGTGGTCAGAGTACTAAGG
>CAYZVB010000369.1:0-5554 GCA_964481315.1 uncultured Granulosicoccaceae bacterium | reverse complement strand
GCTCAAACCAGAACCGGTTTACAGCCATTGTGAAAATTACATCGGAATCAGT
The DNA here is from genome assembly GCA_964481315.1 of uncultured Granulosicoccaceae bacterium. GTDB lineage: Bacteria > Pseudomonadota > Gammaproteobacteria > Granulosicoccales > Granulosicoccaceae. The sequence continues at coordinate 5,502 of CAYZVB010000369.1, read as the reverse complement.
CTGGGGTGAGGAAAAATAGTAGTTACTACTAAAAAATCTGGTTGACGTATTTACCGATGTCTTTCAGATCTTTCAAAGACGACAAGGCAGAACCCCACTTTGGCTCGCCATCTGCGTCCGCGTTTTCCCAGCGATAAACCAAATACCCAACCAGCAGCGCGAGTGGCGCGGCAAAAAACCAGGGCACACCAACTTTCGCTAACATCACGTACGAACCAAGGACAGAAGCGACGACTGCAACTAACTCAAGAATAGAAGACACACACATTTCCACACTTTTGAACGTCGCACTTGATCGGCACAGAAATCACCAACCTTAAGCACAGGATATTGTTTTTGAGCAGAGGATCACGCAAACGCTATAACACTGAAGCGGAACTTTCACCCGGATAGCATTTACGGATTCGGATATACAGACCAGTGTGGTCATGAGCCGACACAATTACCACAATGCCAGTGAAGTATCCGCTGTGATTAAAACAGAGGGGTTTCAAAATACTCAAGCAGACTCTCAAACTCACTGCGAGCCAACTCAATTCTTTTTAAGTCCTGTGACTCGACAATTGATTCAAATTTTGTCAGAAATTCGAGAATAGCCTCTCTTTCATCTCCCAGGCGCGCTTCGTATAACCTCTCTGCCCTTGCAACAAGCTCGCGATTCACCTCTTCGTCGCGCGGGTGAAACTTCATGGCACTTAACTTCTCACGACTCAACCGGATTTGATCTTCAGTAAGGCTGCCCGGCGCATTTTGGATTATACGGTTTAGCGTCTCACCCGTTGACAGTATTTTCACATCAACTTCAAGCAGTCCGTTAATATCATAGCTAAACCTCACGGCTATCTTCTCTTCGCCGGCTTCATTCGTCGGAATTCTAACCTCCAGCAAACCCAGTTGCATGTTGTCCTGAACCAAACGAGATTCGCCCTGATAAATGGTGATGTTAATCTCGCTTTGATTATCAACCACACTGGAGTACACCTCTTCACGACTTACTGGCACCGTCGTGTTCCTTTCGATAATCGGGTCAAACACAGCGCCGGTCAAACCCGTTTTATCGTTCTCGTTGTGTATGCCAATGCCAAGGGTATACGGGCATACGTCAGTCAGCACAACGTCGTCGAGTGCCGCATCTCTCGCCACAAGCCCGGCTTGAATTCCCGCCCCGATTGCCACAACCTCATCGGGGTTAAGATTTGCAGATGGAAACTTTCGAAACATTCTGGTGACGGAAGCGCGAAGCAGTTTCATACGCGTCGCACCGCCGACAAGTAAAATATCATCGAGATCAGACGGCTCAAGTTCAGCATCACGCAGGGCAGTTTCGACAGTGACTAAAATGCGCCTGAGCAACGGTTCCGATAATTCTTCAAAGGTAGTGAACTTGATTTCAACAGCTTCACGGTGAGCTTTTAGAAATGGAGGCACTTCAAAGCTCAATGACGAATTCAGCTCACGCTTAGCTAATTCCATTTGCTGATACACTTTTTGCAACTCATTGCTATTAAGGGTCTGACGCTGCACATCTGCGATTCTCAGGTATTCCAGAACCAGTAACTCGAGAAAATCCTCTCCTCCCAGAAAGTTATCACCAGCCGAGGCATGCACCTCCAGCACCCCGTTAAAGTACTCTACGATAGAAACATCGAAAGTCCCGCCACCAAGATCAATGACGATAAACCGGTTATGCTCCGGCCTCTCATGCACACCGTAGGCAATCGCTGCCGCTGTTGGCTCGTTTATCAGCCTTTTCAACTTCAATCTAGCCAGGTCAGCGGCTAATGCGGTGGCTTTGCGTTGCGCGTCATTGAAATAGGCAGGCACGCTTAGTATTGCTTCGATCACAGGTTCTTCAAGAAAACTCTCCGCATCCTCTTTAAGACTGCGCAATACAAAGGCGGAAAGTTCAGGGGCACTAAAAACACGACTGTTTAGCGTGAATTTTCGATCGGTTCCCATATATCTTTTAAAAAGCGACGCTGTGCGGTCGGGATGTAGAATTAACTTTTCCTTTGCGGTCTTCCCGACTTCGACTAATCCATTGTCGCCAATGTGAACCACAGAAGGGGTTAGCGACTCTCCAAGACGATTTGGAATTATTTGTACCTGTCCACCGCTCCAAACAGAACACGCACTGTTCGTTGTACCAAGGTCTATACCTAAATAGTGCATCGCAAGCGCCTCAATGATCTTTTCAAAGCCAACACCCCGGTTTCATACCGCTCAGCACAGTATTAAAAATACTAACTGAAAAGAACACGAAGTAGCCATCCAACACCGTAAAACAGAAATTCCACTATGCAAGCCGACAGGTAAAGAAGGAACACTTCAGCGGTCTTGTTGCCCTTCAAAAAATCCGCATCACCTCCATTACTGAAACCCTGTCGCTGAACTTGCCATTGCCTGATGTAGTACCGTCTCGCGGTGGACAAGACCGCCAGACCAAGCACAACAGGCAGCACCGGCACAGCAAAGTATCCGCAAAGAATGGCGGCAATCCCAATCAGGGAAGCAGTCGCGGCAACCAAACGAAATGACCAGTCGACTCGCTCAACTTCCAGCGCAGCCAACAGCGCATCTACCCGTTTTTTCCCAAAGCGCAGTAAAAGATCAGATCTGTTTTTCTCCCACTGGAATTCATCATTCAGGTAATGCAACACCTCCGTATCTACAACTGCTTCCGGCGAGCGCTCTGCATCTAAGCAGCTGTCGGCGATTAGGCAGAAAATTCTGTCACTTGCCTTCTTTCGGAGCTGGAGATCCTGCAGAACAGGTGAACGACACACTTCCTCCCAACTCTTTGACTGTGTCCGTTGCTCGGGCGAGTCAAGCATCGCTTCCACCCTGGAAATCAGATCAGATAGCTGTTGCTCTGTTTCCGGATTGTCTGTGGCAGTTTCTGCCAACAGATCAGCAGCGGTACCTGGCGGTTGGTGCCTGTGACTCTTGCCAGTCTCTGCCGGCGCATGGGCCGGGTGGCTTTCCAGCGGTGGTCCGGATGAGGAATCTTTGTCATTATCTTTAGGGCTCGCTGTAGTGGACACAGCCATCTTCAGAGCGGCCTTGTAAGCGCTGTTTAGCTGTTGAAACCCTTCAGGATCGTCGTCCGGACGAACCTTCTTAATCAGCTCTGAATAGGCAAGTTTTATCGTTTTACTATCAGCATTTGGCGCAACGCCCAATACATCCCAACAATCCACAACTATTCCTTTAACACTCTTGCGTTAGTATTTTCATGCGCAGCTAATTTATTGAAGCCCACACTAGCCTGCATTATTCACAAGGCGACCAGGTAAATTTTAGAAAATGTCTATACACATAGAATTAAACATGAGTTTCGGTTCCGGCTTCAAATTTACAGCGTGTCTATTCACCATCAGACGAAAATATTGCGTCACATCTCGCATGATCAAGCTCGGCACGTGGCGGGCCACGTTTCTCGCTCGATCAAGCGACCTGTTTAGCACTATTTCCGCTGACTGGCGAATCCTCATGAATAATGCAGGCTAGCTATCCGGCCTGCAATTCGGTGGCAACTGCAGAGGATCAATGGTTGTTTTGTTTTCACCAACTGCATACATTCCCTCAACGGCTTCACTAAACCCGCACAACCACGAGATCGGGCTCATCGGGCTGTCAATTACTGCGGCTGGGCGCACAGTCAGGATTTTCTCATCGAACGGTGCGCCGATCTTATTACCAAGATGCGCATGGATTGCTCCGTTCTCGACATAGATTCGAGTAATGCTATTGGCGATGAGTTTATCCGGCGCCGGCAATCCCGCCTGAACATTATTTTCGGGAAAACGTCTTTCTCGCATGTAGAAACTATTTACGTGCTGTTTAACCTGAGTGACTATCGCCAGTGGCTCCACAAGTTTGGCTCTTTCAATGTACTGCCCGTACTGGGGTACAGCCGCCGCGGCCAATATGCCAATAATGGCGATAACAATCATCAACTCGATTAGAGTAAAGCCTTTCATAGTATTCAAAATGCATCTCCAATCTTGAATATTGGTATATAGGCAGTGGTCAGAAACTGAAACAGTAGATAAACAATCTTTAGTCCGATAGCGACCGTAAGCACCCGAATTTGTCGCTCACACTGCCTGGACAGTATGGCCGATTGCCTCACCACAATCGTTTCAATCTCGCTGGCAACGCTCATACCGGAACGTTGAATTCCGGCAAGGTGAGAATGTACAAGGGATTGTTTGTTTCCAAGCGCATGCCCCCGGCCGTCCCTGACTGAGTCAACCGGAAACATTAGTGCCTCGATGATGGCCGAGTGCGCTTTTCTGATAGACGGAAACACAAATAATTTGACGACAAAATCATTACCGAACTCAGGCGCGTAATTAAAGGCTCGCTGCAGCTTAAATCCGATGACTAGTGCAAATACCAACAGCAGTAGTATCACAACCGATGATACCCAGCCGTATTCCAATATATTTTGAAACCCCGGGGAAACAGGCAAATCAACCAGCGTATAGATTTCACTCATACCCGGAAGCACTTCAGTGGCATAAAGATAACTAACCACTGAGAAAACAATACATATGTAGATCAAATACAGAAAGGCCCGTTTATACTGTAAATCAACAGCTGGATTGGACGGTATATCTATACGGCTGTAGATCGATGCTGCCTTAAGTACGTCATTGCGATCGAGAATATCTGCTAGCCTGGACTCAATCTCACGCGCCAGCGAACTTGATGGCTGTTGCTCTGTATAGAGACTAATTGCCTGCTGGTTGCCGTAGTAATCAAGGCATTCACGAACCGTCTGGCTTTCCTGTAAATCTGCCTGCAATCTCCTGCAGAGATAGGTGAAACGGCTCCATGTATACGCCACTGCAAAACAACCCGGAAGCTACCAAAAGTGGCAGGCTACTGCCAAAATCATGCCATCCGTTCACTTCAGAACTGAGGTCGGTGTGCGGTGTAATCGGAGCTCTGTTGTCGCTTCAGTCGCCTGAGCAAAAACTTCAATCACGCTGGATTGCAGTCCACACTAACGACTGAATATCTCCAGTGGCACCTGCGCTGTCACGATCCAGTTAGGCACATCGACAATTTCACTGATTTTCAGATCGACAATAGCACCACACAGAATGTAGGCCTCTGCACGTGACAGTCCCTGCTCCTGCAACAGCCAGTCAATCATGTATCGAACTGCATTTTGCGAGTTCTCATACAAATCGGGTCCGTGCGCTGTTGTACCAAAATGTCCGGCAGAGTCGGTCAGGGTCATTGGACTTGGCCTGATATACTGCAGCTCTTTAATAGGAGAATTCTTCTTTAGCGAAAACCGCATTGTCACTGTCATCGGACATTCTATGCCGGTACCGCAGATCTCACCCTGCCCCTGATTCGCGTGGCAATCACCGGTAGAAAATAATGCTCCGGGTACCAGCACTGGCAACCAGAACGTACTGCCAGTAGTCAGGTCACGAACATCAACATTGCCACCGTTCTCACGTGGAGGAATGGTATTAAGTC
>CAYZVB010000368.1:0-5556 GCA_964481315.1 uncultured Granulosicoccaceae bacterium | reverse complement strand
GATTACCCGCGGAGCGGTCGCTCTGCTACTCGTGAAAACCGTGATGTTTTCTATTTTTTTCGCAGTGAACGAAACAGCACTTTCATGAAGGCCAGCTGGCTGCTAATGAAACTGCTGTGTTTTGGCCTGTTGTCGTCAATATCCTTTAGTCTGCGATGATAGAAAATATGACACTCAACATCGCGTTTAAGGCCTTCCGGTAGTAAGTTCGAAGGAATAATTTTTAAGTTGGGCATTAGCGGCAGTGAGACATTCTCAATAGAAGGATCACCGCAGGAAATGCACTTTCCCCGTTGTACCATTGGCGGCTTTTGGTAGGTTTTAAAGTCCACCTGGTCTGGATCTGCGATGTCGACTTCCGCTGCTCTAAATACCGTAACATCTGCGTAGGCAGACTGGTTGAATGTTTGGCAGGTAGTGCAGTGACAAACTGCACGGAACAGTGGCTGTCCGGTGATTGATAAGCTGGTACTTTCACAGCTGCAGTTTGCCAGGTGGCTTTGATTGTTTGTGTTTTTCACTGTGGTTTCCATTAGCTGTCTCTTTTTGGGTATCAGTTTCTAAGATCACCCATTGCTATCTAAACCGCAGCTGCTGACCGATACCAAGTGACTGTGCTTTATTTAATATGGCACAACCGAGTGCAATATCGCTGGTGCTAAGACCGCGGTGCCAGAATAGATTGGTTTCAGTGTCGGATTCACGCCCGACAATATCTCCGCAAACGATTTGTCCGAGCTCACCGTGTATAGACTCTTGTGTTACCTTGCCTTCATCGACATGCCGCCGCAGCGAGCCAAAGGGTTTTCCCGGTGCACACTGCCCCCAGTCATCGACGACAATTTTGTCCATAATGTCAGTCAGTGAAAACTCAACAGCGCTCATGGTGCCGTACGGCACAATAAAAGAGCCGGGCTTTATCCATTCAGTTTTCAGGTGCGGATGCGGTTCAGGCAGTCGCGACGCTTCAACCATGATATCTGCACCTTTAATGCAATCCTGCCAGTTGTCAGTTATCGTTATATCGCGTTCCAGATCCTGCTGCAGTTGTTCTGCAAATGCGTTGCGGCTTTCCGGCCGTCTGGAGTGTACGCGAATTTCATTCAGTGGAAACAAATGGTTTAACAGTCGAACGTTCCAGTAGGCAGTGCCGCGTGCACCGATGTGGCCGAGTATTTGGCTGTTTTTGCCTGCGAGGTATTTAGCGCCCAGCGCGGTCATTGCACCGGTGCGCATGTCAGTGATAGCACTGGCATCGATAATAGCTTTTGGAACGCCTGTTTCGGGGCAAAACAAAGTCAGTACGGCAAGTTCAGATGGCAGGTCTTTTTTGTAGTTGTCTACAAAGTCACCTACTACCTTAACACCCGCAACGCCCAGCGGATGGATCACACCTCTGAGTACATTAAAGTGACCTTTGTCTGAACTTTCGGGCACCAGATGCACCCGCGGTTCTATCACGGTTTGACCGGTGCCCTGTGCATGCAATGCAGACTCTACTGCATCGAGTATTTCGTCGTTGGACAGATCGAGCCGGGTGATATCAGGGCCGTTAATATAAGTAAGATTTAATTGTTGCATGCGTCGAATAAGCCGTGATCGATGTGATTTGCCAGTGTATCAATATCCCGTCCCATCGGCCGGTCGTGTGCAACGTGCGCAGAGACGGTGCGGATTATATGATAGAAGTTATCGAGCGTTGCAGCCGGTCTGATGTCTCTGGCGTCAATAGCCTGCGCAGCGACAAGAAGTTCTATTGCGCTGAGCTGTCTGAGCCTTTGGGTGATAGAAAAAGTGGCTTTGACCGGTATGGCTGTGTGCGTTACCACGTCTTCCAGGGCATCTGCCGATATACCCGGGTAGATCGGCGCAGGTGTGGCGAGGTGTGCAATCTCTGCGTACAGTGCTTCGGCGGTTTTCATTACCGGTGTAAGCCCGGCACCGTCGGTACCGGCATCGGTCAGTCCGTTGGTCAGGTCAGTGAAACGTGCGAACAGCATTTTCGATATTCGCGAAACCTGCAATGCTGCCAGATGTACCATGGCATTTAATGCGCTGGTCAGTGCAATGTTCAGGTATACAGGTAAGTAGCCACCGTGCGAGAGTATTTCGCCATCGTGGTGCAGTACGGCAGGGTTGTCGGATGCTCCGTTAATTTCATCCGTGACGGCAGGTTCCAGCGTGTCTAGTGTGGCCTGTACAGCGCCGTGTACCTGCACAATATTTCTGATGCTAAGCGGGTCCTGCAGTCTTCTGGCTGATTGTCGGTTTAACAAACCTGAACCCGATAGCAGCAATAGCAATTGATTTGCTGCGGTCTGTTGCCCTGCCTGCGGGCGCAGCGCAAGCACTCGTGCATCAAGTGGTGACACATTGGCCCTGAAACCTTCCATGGTTAGTGCAGCGGCAGTTTGTGCAGCATGATAGGCAGTTTGCAGTTCATGGTAACCGAGTGCTGTCATACCGGCCGTGATTGATGAATGCGAAACCAGCGCCAGTCCTTCACGCAGTTGCGGGGCAAACGCGGTAACACCGGCGCGCTGCATGGCAATGGCGGCATCAATCGGTGCGCCATTGGTATCGAGCATTTGTCCCTCGCCAATTAGTGCCGCACCCAGTGCACCACCCCAGCCAAGATCTGCGACACCTATACTGCCGCTTTCCGGAATGGCCGGTGTCAGCTGTTTGTTTAAACAGCTAACGATATGCTCTGCCAGCTCAACTCTTGCACCGGCGGCACCACACAGCAGCGTATTGGCGCGAACTGCCATGCCGGCTCGCACCCGTGTTGCCGGTAACGGTCTGCCGACGGCATGTGCCCGGCCTCGAATGGTTGCCACTGAGAACGTATCTACGGCGTCGTTGGGCATGGTATCGACAACCTTTGGACCCAGACCGGTCGTTACACCGTAAATTGGTGTGCCGGCATCAGTTGCAGCTTCAATTACGGCACGTGCGGCATTCATTACCTTAAGACCATCGGCGCTGAGGCTCACGGCTGTACCTGCAGCGATTGCCTGTACTGCCTGTGCTGAAAGGTCCCTGCCGTTTAGTGTTATTTTTTGATTGCCCATAAAGTCGGTCGTTGTCCTGACGGTCTTTTTAATGTGCGTCGATGCAGACTACTGCAACAGGCGCATAGTGATAATACCGCTGCCGACCAGTACAGCGGCAATAACCCGTTGCCTGCCGAACGGCTCGCCAAGAATCAGTGTACCGATGAGGGCTGCAAAGATAACACTGGTTTCACGCAGCGACGATACCACTGCCATCGCACCCAGGCTCATGGCAAATATCACCAGTCCGTAGGCCAGGCTCGATGCAATGCCGCCGAACAGTACCGAGGTTCTGGCGTTGTTCATATAGCTGAACCATTGCTGTCGCCGGTACACCAACAGCCAGCAGCCGATGGGTATTATTTCCAAAACAAACAGCCATAAAATATACGAAAGGCTGTTATCGGAGCGCCGTACCCCGAGTCCGTCGATAATGGTATACGTTGCAATGAGTGCCGAGGTAATTAACCCCCAGCGCAATGCCATTGGTGGAATTTTACCGCCACCGAAAAATGTAATACTCATGAGCCCGGTGCTGACCAGTACCAGTCCAAGCACCGTCCCTGCGCTTAACCATTCCTGTGCAAACACTGCGGCCGCAATGGCGACAATCACCGGTGCCAGACCTCGAAACAATGGATATACCTGCGACAGATCACCGGCACGATACGCCTGTGCCATGGCCAGATAATACAGGTTGTGCACGATGACCGAGGCCAGAATAAAAGGCCAGCTTGAGCCGTCCGGTAGTGGTACAAAAGGCAGCAGACAGATACAGATTACTGCGCCCACCAGTTGGTACGCTGCAACTGAATACTCGGGAGTGCCGCCTTTTTTGACCAGGGCATTCCATGAGGCGTGCAAAATAGCTGCAGTCAGAACCAGTACAACGAGAAAAGAGTCCAAGGGAATGCTCTGTCTGAAGTTGTGGTTATCGTAGCATCGATCGGTTATCTGCATCACCGCGGTGCTCGACTAGCCGCTGGTTGTCGTATACTGCGGTTGCACATTACGGAAACAGACCCTGAAAAATATGCTCGACTGGCCGCTTGATATTTTCAATGTGCTGCAACAACAGCAGCTTCATTTGGTTACACATGTACCGGATGCGGGGCACAGCCGGTTACTCAATCAATGCGAACAGGCACCGGAGTTCACGGTAGTTACACTCACTACCGAACAGGATGGTATTGGATTGCTTTGTGGTGCGTGGGCAGGAGGTCGCAAAGGTGTGCTGTTAATGCAGTCGAGCGGGGTTGGCAACTGTGTTAATGCGCTCGCGTTGCCGTCTATCTGTCGTATACCTCTGCTGACCATTGTTTCCATGCGTGGAGAGTGGGGAGAGTTTGTGCCATGGCAGGTGCCTATGGGGCAGGCCACCCCTGCGGTATTTGAAGCAATGGACGTTCATGTATTCCGTGTCGATCAGGCGTCAGATGTCTTCGACACAGTAGATGCCGCAGCAAAGTTTGCCTACAACACCAAACGCTCGTGTGCTGTGCTGCTTTCGCAGCGCCTGATTGGTGCAAAACAATTTTCGGAGGGCGCGTAGTGCTTAAGCGGCGTGAAGTGGTTGCGGCGTTGCTGCAACAAAGACCGGATAACCTGTTGGTGGTTGGCGGGCTGGGTTCATCGAGCTGGGATATTAGCGCGGTAGAAAAACACCCGGGTAATTTTTGTTTTATCGGTGCAATGGGGCAGGCCACGCCTTATGCGCTGGGGCTGTCGCTGGCGATGCCAGACTCACGTGTTCTGTTAATAACCGGAGACGGTGAAATGCTGATGTCACTGGGAGCGCTGGCAACTGTTGCCAATGCAGCGGTAAACAATCTGTCGATTGTGGTGCTCGATAACCAGTCTTATGCGGAAACCGGTAATCAGCCCACTGCCACCGCCGGTCGCACCAATCTGGTTCAGGTTGCTGCCGGCTGCGGTTTTGAGTCGACAATGCCGATACAAACAATGCAGGATCTTTTACAGTACAGGCCGCAGCTCACCGGCGGCAGCGGTCTGCAATTCGCAACTATAAGTGTGGCGGTAGAGAAACTGCCGCTGGCGTTTCCGTATTCTTTTGACGGTGCGGCCCAGTTCAACCGTTTTCAGGCTCATGTGACTCGTTAACCCGATTGACGCTGTGCGTAGCTGCACAAAACCTGTAATCTGCCGAAAGTGTTCAGCAGGCGTACGTTGTTGATCAGCTGTGATTGTTACACTGCGCCGTAGCCCGGTTTTAGCCCCCTGAGTCCTGTCACTGAGTCTTCAATGAATTTCAGTCTGTGTAAAAAAATCCGTCTGTTGTTTTCGGCACCAGTCTGTGCGCTGCTAATCGCCTGTGACGGAGGTGGATCGGTAGATTGTTCAGCGGTGCAAAACTGTCTGGCACCGGTGCCGGGTGATAACACAACTGACACCGGCAATGTTGACAACCCGCAGGAAACCGACAGCAGCGATTCCGGCAACGGCCAGACCGACAACAATGGTAACGGTGGCGGCGCAGATG
>CAYZVB010000367.1:0-5580 GCA_964481315.1 uncultured Granulosicoccaceae bacterium | reverse complement strand
GTCACCATACCGGTCACAAGGTACGCTGATTATCTGCTGGCAAAGCAGCGCAACGAGCGCACCACATGAACAGCAAGCTACGCCTTAAGTCGGTATCTAAATCGTTTGGCAATCATACGGTAATAGACAATCTTTCACTCGATGTGGCGACCGGGGAAATGGTGTGTCTGATTGGTGCGTCCGGTTCCGGCAAGTCTACTTTATTGCGCTGTATCAATCTGCTTGAGCCGATTGATAACGGTGAAATCTGGCTTGATGATTTTGATATTGCCGAACCCACACTCGATCCCGATCCAATTCGACGCGGAATTGGTCTGGTATTCCAGAGTTTTAATCTGTTTCCGCATCTAAACGTGATGGCCAATATTACACTGGCTCCTCGAAAGGTGCTTGGTACAGATAAAGCAGCTGCAGAATCGCATGGCATGGAACTGCTTGAGCGCTTCGGACTGGCAGACAAAGCACGCGCTTATCCTGATCATTTGTCCGGCGGCCAGCAACAACGCGTAGCTATTGTCCGTACACTGGCTATGCAACCTGAATTGTTGTTACTTGATGAAATTACCTCGGCACTTGATCCGGAGCTGGTTGGTGAGGTACTGGATGTGGTACGTGCGTTAAAAGAATCCCGCATGACCATGCTGCTGGCAACTCATGAAATGGCATTTGCCAGAGAAGTGGCTGACAGAGTTTGCTTTCTTGATGAAGGCAGGCTTGTCGAAACGGCAGCGCCTGCTGAACTTTTCAGTGCGCCGCGCGAGCCGCGTACCCGGGAGTTTTTGGCACGGGTGCTTCAGTAACCCGAATGACCGCGATTGTAGAGTCATTGTCAGCCGGCGATTTGCTGTTGTGGTTGTTTTTTCTGGCCGCTTTTTTTGTAGGGATGTCGAAGGGCGGGTTGCCGGGTGTTGGCGCGTTGAGTGTGCCGATTCTGTCGCTCAGTATTTCGCCGCTTGCCGCGGCCGCCATTCTGTTGCCCATTTATATCATGTCGGACGTGGCGGGTGTCTGGCTGTACCGTCGCGAGTTTAGCCTCAGGAATATTAAGATTCTGATTCCAGCCGGTATAGCTGGCGTCATTGTCGGCTGGCTGACGGCTGCCATCGTTTCGGACAATGTGGTGTCGATACTGGTTGGCATAACCGGTATTGGTTTCTGCCTTAACACCTGGCTTAAGCCTGCGTCGAAAAGGAAGCGCACTACCGCTGCCGTGGTGCCGGGGATGTTCTGGGGAACGTTGTCCGGGTTTACCAGTTTTGTATCGCATGCCGGTGCCCCGCCTTATCAGGTTTACGTATTGCCGCAGCAGTTGCCGAAAAATGTGTTTGCCGGCACCACAACAATTGTGTTCGCAGTGATTAATCTGGCCAAGGTGATTCCGTATGCTGCACTGCAGACCTATACGCTACCGGTGTTTATGTTCTGTGCGTTGCTGTTGCCGGTGGCACTTGTCGGGACTTTCCTTGGCAAGCTTTTCACGCAAATGCTGCCGGAAAAGTGGTTCTTTCTGGCGGTGCAGATTGTGTTGTTTATCATTTCGATACGGCTGGTAACCAAGGGATTGAGTTGAGAATCAGGTCGCCCGGCCGCTATACAGCGCATATCCGCGGGGCTCGGTGTGTATCAAAAGATCACTGCCTGCAGGTTCGATTGACACTGCTGAATCATCGCGCGGCCACGGTGTAAAACATACCCCGGGTCGAAAATGTGACGTTGCACACAGTGTGCGGTGGCTGGACCGCCCCAATCCGTCTGCACGGCGAGATGAAAATCGCTTTGCGCTGGTATAGAACTTGTGGTGCCGGGGTTTACTTCCCGCACAAGAGAAATCAGGAATTCCAACTTGACGCCACCGGATTCTCAATCCGAAGCAGAACTGAAGCAGGTAGGTGCGGTAATTGAGGCCGTTTACAACGCAGCCTCAAGCACGGAGCTTTATCAGTCAATTGTCAGGATAATTCCGAGCTTTTTTAGTGCCGACAGAGCCAGTGTCAGTATCTATCATGCCGACGCGCAGGAGATAGAATTTGTCGCGTTGCACGGGCTTGTCGACGACGACCAGCGCATGCAGCACGGTAAGCGCCTGCAGATCAGTAAATCCTACGAGCAGTATCACGACAGTGTGTCTACACCGGAAATCTGGAGTCCCGTAGCGGAGTCTGACGGCGACAACACCAACGTGCCGAAAGGGTCGCTGCGCAAGCTCGGGTTTATTTCTGTGATGAACTGTCCGATCTACGATCGCAGCAGAATTGTCGGCACACTAAATCTCGGTTCGAAATCAGTTCATTTCTCGGACAAGGATCTGGCGTTACTGGTACAGATAGCTTCGTTGATTGGAATTGCCGCTGAAAGAATTCGAAACACAACAGTACAGGCAGCCGCCGCCAGACGTAACAGGTTGTATGCGGAACATCTGGAGCTGCTAAACCGACTGGGAGAAAAGCTGTCGCTGGTCGGTGAAACGGATGAAGCGTTTGAGCTTATTTCCGATTGTTCGAAAGAGCTGGTTAATGCCGAGCGTGTTAGCTACTGTGTACTTGAGCCGGACGGCAAAAACATAAAAATTATGGGGCTTGTGGGTAATACCTCTGACAAGCCGGGGCTGGTGTTATCTCTTGAGTGGTCCGGTCTGTCCGAGGTGCTGATCGACGGACGGCAGCGTTACTCGACTGATTTGCTTCAATCGGAAAGCGCATCGCAGCGTTCGTTAGGTAACAGTGGCTATAACCACTTGTGGTCGCTGCCCATCGTTGCTGCAGATGAAATCAAAGGTGCGTTGAATATTGCGTCGAAGTCGATGAGTCTTGATTCATCTGACGCCACGTCTGTATTAGCAACGTTATCGCGTTTTCTCGGTTCTGCACTGCAGCGTATTGAAGCACAGCAACAGACCAATAAGATGATTGAAGAGGTTGAGCATCGGGCACGAACCGACATGCTGACAGGTTTACCTAACCGCGTAGAGTTTCATCGTCAGCTGCAGGAAGCAATGCAGCAGGCGGACGATTGCGGTTTCAATGTCGGCGTATTGTTTCTGGACTTGGATCTGTTTAAAAACGTTAACGATACACTTGGTCATGCGGTTGGTGACCAGCTGCTGTGTGATATATCTAGACGTCTGGAAATCACTGTGGGTACAGAGAATACAGTGGCGAGGATAGGCGGTGATGAGTTTCTTATTTTGTACCGCCGCCTTGTTTCCCAACAGTCATTGCATCATTGCAGCAGTGTGATTATCGATACTATCGGGCAGCCGCTGAACATCGCAGAACGTACTCTTGAGGTTGGTGTCAGTATTGGCGCTGTATGCTATCCACAGGATGGAAAAAACGCAGAAGAACTCGTTAAAAATGCAGACATCGCCATGTATCACGCTAAAGCGCTGGGCCGCAACCAGTGTCAGGTGTTTAATGATGCGCTTGCCGCTTCTGTCAGTCGACGGGTAAGGCTTGAGTCGTTGCTGCGCAGCGCTATTGCAAACGATGAATTTACCCTGGTGTTTCAGCCGCAGTTCGACTTTGCCGGCAATCGCACGGTTGCAGTAGAGGCATTAATTAGATGGAACCATCCGCAGGAAGGGTTTATTCCGCCGGATGAGTTTATTTCTATTGCAGAGCAGGTTGGTGTTATGGATGAGATTACCGACTGGGTAATACACAACAGCCTTGCAGCGCTTAAAACGTTTAGGCAAATTGTGCCCGACCTGAAAGTGGCAGTTAATGTTAGTGCCAGTGAATTCTCAAGCCACAGTGATCTTTTTGAACGGGTGACCTGGGCATTGCAATCCGCCGGTCTTGAAGCTGATGCGCTTGAGCTCGAACTTACTGAAACAGCATTGTTATCTCATCCCGAGCATGCCAGTGCACTGATCGAGAAACTCAGCGCACAGGGGATTCAAATCGCAATTGACGATTTCGGCACCGGCTACGCGTCACTGAGTTACTTGATTCAACTGCCCATCAATACGATAAAAATCGATAGATCATTTGTCGACGGTGTCGAAAGTGATGCTCGCAAGCAATCGGTTGTTGAGGGGATTTTGGCGATCGCCGGTGGTATGGGGTTGTACAGTGTCGGCGAAGGAGCAGAAACACTCGAGCAGATGGATTGGCTGTGTAACAACGGCTGCGATTCTGTGCAGGGGTACTTTCTCAGCAAGCCGGTAACTGCAGACCAAATCCCGCAAACCCTCAGTGAACTCTCCGGCCTCGACAAGGCTGCCTGACATCTGAATGCCGAGGGCGTAAGTCCCGGGTTCTGGCTGGTTACACCGGCTAGCAGGCCCCCACCTCCCATTTGCGAAATACTTCTACTCCATTGCAATAGCCTCTAAACAATTGTTGCTTCCGAAAGCGGTTTCGGTATAGCATCAGCACTCTCGAAAGCGCTTTCGGTTGATTGCCATGCTTTGTTCAATGAATCGCCGCCAATGAAAAGAGTCACGCTCAAGCAGCTTGCCAGCACTGTCGGTCTGACTGAGAGCACGGTGTCGCGAGCGCTTAACGGCTATTCGGATATCAGCGAGAACACCGTCGAGCGTGTCCGGAAGGCAGCGCTTGAGCTCGGTTATAAGCCCAATCAAAACGCGCGCAGGCTTGCAACCGGTGTTGCCGAGGCAGTCGCGTTTGTGATTCCACAAAATCACAGTTCACTGGCCGAACCGTTTGTCGCACAGCTGCTGCAGGGTCTGGATGAATCCCTCGCCAGAAGAGGATGGGATCTGCTGGTATCCCACTCATTGTCGGCCGAAGATGAGTCCAACACGATCCACCGGCTCATCACCTCCGGGCGCGTCAGCGGGGTGGTGTTGTCGCGGCCGTTTCGTCACGACGCAAGAATCGAATTGCTGCAGGCGGCGAAGTTTCCGTTTGTTGTTCACGGTCGTTCCGCTTCGTGCGACAGCTATGCCTGGTATGACATTGACAACGAACTGGCGTTTAAAACCGCAGCAACGCATTTAATAGAACTTGGACATCACCGTATCGGGTTTATCGGCGCACCGCTGTATTTTAATTTTGCACACCAGAGACTTCAGGGGTATCGCGCCGGACTGAGCGCGTTTGATATTCCTTACGACGAATCACTGGTGCAGATTTCTGAACTGACCGACGACGCCGGTGAGCGGGCAGCAGCAGACCTGCTAAACACCGATAACCCGCCAACCGCATTTTTATGTGTGTCCGATACGCAGGCTTTTGGCGTATTGGCGGCCGTGCGTGCGCGAGGGCTTGTCGCAGGTACCGATGTGTCTGTGGTGGGATACGACGGATTGAAAACCGGACGACATACCAACCCGCCACTGACCACCATGTCACAGCCGCTGGCGCAGTCAGGCCGTGAACTCGGAGATATGCTGCTGGCCATTATCGATGGCGACGACCCGACCAGCCACCAGATTTTAAAACGTGCGAAATTGCTCGTGCGCAATTCAGACGGTCCCTTGTGGACGAAACACCAATGATCTCCTGGAGAGGATATTCAATGATTAAAAAAAGTGCATTATCAGTTGCTGTACTGGCTGCTGCTCTGGCATCGCCGCTTGCCAGTGCTGACACCATTAAATTCTGGACCATGGAG
>CAYZVB010000366.1:0-5592 GCA_964481315.1 uncultured Granulosicoccaceae bacterium | reverse complement strand
GGCGTTGCAGTATCGCGACCACCGTAGATAAATGGTTCAGTCATAAATGAAGCGGATGTGAAAAGGTTAAGTGTAGACCGGTTTGATTATCTGTGCCGGAAAGAACGCCGTAACGTGCGTGTTGTTTGTTATCAGACAGCAGCGCCGAGTTTCAGCTGCTAACGATAATAATGGCGCTGATCAGGATCATAAATACAGCCAATGTCACCGGCAATAATTTTTGTCAAAGGTTCGCGGTGCCAGTCCTGACTGAAACCAGCACAACAGGTTGTAAATACTATAAACCGGTAATTGAAGTTCGCGCTGTAGTGCCGCGGCATATGGCACCATGTTGGTACACTCCAGCACAACTGAACCAACATCCGGATGCTCAGTCAGCAGCTCCCTGCCTGCCTGAGTAATATCTTTTTGTGACTGTGCAACATCGAGATAAGGTTCGTCATCGAGGATGGCACGGGTAAATTCCAGACCTTCATCAGTGCCAATCACAGGCGTATCCAGCGGCACACCGGCGGCACTTAAGTGAGCATCAGACAACGTGTCCTTCGAAATCGTGATAATACCAACACGCTTACCCGGCGGCAGTGTAGCCTGCACCATAGGCACCTGCATCAGAGAAGACGCAGCAACCGGCACCGACAATGCCTGAGACATTTCCCTCTGCAACAGTGCCATAAACCCGCAATTGGTCGCGATGCCATCAGCGCCTATATCGATCAACTCGTGACCGGCACTGACAAATGCTTCCAGCAAACCCTCGGCGCCACGCCGCACAACCTTATCGGGTGATGCACCTTTAACCACCTTGTAGTGCACCGGAAAGTTCCAGGTAGCAGCATTACCGACATCACCGGGGATACGCGGAAACCTGCTTTCGAGCATCAGAATGCCCAGCGATGCCGCATAGACATTTTTTCCGCCAGTGGCGATTGCCGGATTGTCCGGATCACTCGTTTTCATTTAGGCACATTCCGATTGGTTTCAGGTTTTGAACTTACGCAGCAAGTACCGCTAGCATATCGTGCGTCGCAACGATATGACAATGTTGCACACGGCAACAGCTCGATGCACAAATCACCGTCGTAGAAACCCCTGTCACAACTGGTTACACTGCGATTGTCTAAACACTCAAGATGACACTGCCATGACGAACTCAATCAACGGCGCAGAGGCGATGGTTAAACTGCTTGAGGGTTACGACGTCAAACATATATTCGGTTTGTGCGGCGATACCACACTACCCTTCTACGATGCGCTGTATCGGCTTGACCACGGCATTCAACACATACTAACCCGGGATGAGCGGTCCGCCGCCTATATGGCAGACGGTTACGCACGGGTGACCGGTAAAGTAGGTGTCTGTGAGGGTCCGAGCGGCGGCGGCGCTACACATATATTGCCGGGTGTGATCGAAGCAAACGAATCATCCGTCTCGGTACTGTCTGTCACTTCGGATGTCGCGGTGTCTTCAATTGGCAAATACCCGCTCACCGAACTCGATCAGGGCGCGCTGTTTAATCCGCTGACCAAGTGGAACGGTGTCATTAATCACCCCGACCGACTTGCAGGTATGGTGCGTGCAGCATTTCGCGCGATGACTACAGGCACACCGGGCTCTGCACATCTGGGTTTCCCTTTCGATATACAAAAAGCAACCGTCAATCCGGATGACGTTTGGACACAGTCAGAACACGGCTCATTCCCTGCCTGGCGAACCGCGCCTGATTCAACTGCTATTGAAGCGGCCGCAGACGCACTGTTGAAGTCTAAAAACCCGATCATTATCTGCGGTGGTGGCGTGGTGCTGGCAGGCGCAGAATCCGTGCTGGCAGGCATCGCAGAACAATTGAACCTGGTAGTCGCAACCACCATCAGTGGACAGGGCAGCCTTGCCGACTCACATCCAAACTGTCTCGGTGTGGTCGGCTCTAATGGCGGTGTTCCTGAAACACGCGCAGTGGTTGATGGGGCCGATCTGGTTATATTTCTCGGCTGCAGAGCAGGCTCTGTTACTACTGAGCGCTGCTGCTCCCCAACCAAAAGTACTCGTATAATTCATTTCGACAGTGACCCGATGGCGGTTTCGGCAAACTATCAAACCGATGTTGCAGTGATAGGTGACATGCTTTTAGCACTGCGCCTGCTGCAGGAAGCACTACATGCTACAACCACTGATCACATCGATTTCAAAGGCGATTCAATTGTCGCAACAGTAAAGGAAAAGAAGTTTTCTGTATTTCAGAAAATCGCAGCCGGTACCAGCTCACCTATTGCACCGGAACGGGTTATTGCAGACTTGAACGCAGTTGCACCGACTGACGCCATTATTGTTGCCGACCCCGGTACGCCCTGCCCTTACTTTTCGGCCTTTTACCGCATACCGCATGCAGGCAGACACTTCATTAGTAACCGCGCGCACGGGGCACTGGGCTATTCAATGGCAGCGGCTATCGGCGCACAGTTCGGAAAGCCTGATTCAAAAGTCATAGCGGCGATGGGTGATGGCAGCTTCGGATTTACCGCAGGAGAAATGGAAACGATTAGCCGCTTTCAGTTACCGATCACCATGCTGGTGTTCTCAAACAGTGTATTCGGATGGATTAAAGCCGGTCAGAAAAGCGGCTTTGACAAACGTTATTATTCGGTCGATTTTTCGCAGACTGATCATGCCGCCATTGCTGCTGCATATGGCATTAAAAGCTGGCGTGTTGAAGACCCGAACAAGCTTCAGCAGGTACTGCGAGAGGCCATTGAACACCCGGGCCCGACCCTGGTCGATATCATTACCCAGCCACTGCAGGATGCCAACGCCCCCGTCAGTGAATGGGTGGCGTAACTAATATAAGCCTATCCCGGTGTTCGCCTGACGTTATCGGGTAACCATGTAGCGATTTCCGGCCATACCACCAGAATGACTACCATCAGAATCATTAGCAGCACCATGGGAATTGCAGTTTTCGCAATATAGGAAATCTCATGGTTGGTCATGCCCTGCAATACAAACAGGTTAAAACCAATGGGCGGAGTTACCTGTGCCATCTCGACAACTACAACAACAAAAATACCAAACCATATTACATCAATGCCGGCCTGCCTGATCATCGGTTCGACAATGGCCATAGTTAGTACCACCGACGAAATGCCATCGAGAAACATCCCAAGAATTATGTAGAAAACAGTCAGCGCAACAATCAACACCAGCGGTGACAGATCCATGCTGTCAATCCAGCCGGCCAGTGCCCGAGGCAGGCCGGTAAAGCCCATCGCAAGTGATAGAAACGCAGCGCCCATTAATATCAGAGCAATCATTGCCGACGTACGTGTGGCCCCCATCAAACTGGCACTAAAAGTCTGCCAGTTTAACGACCGCTGCATTGCGGCCAGCAACAGCGCACCAATCACACCCACGGCAGCGGCCTCGGTTGCAGTTGCCCAGCCAAAGTACATTGACCCGATCACGGTGAACACCAGCGCAAGTACCGGTATAAGGAACCGGCTCTCGCTTAACATCGCGCCAAAAGTCATTGATGGTTCGGGTTGTGGACGCTGGCCCGATTTAAAATAATGCCAGCCAATGATGTACAACATGAATAAGCCTGCCAGCACCAACCCCGGAATAATACCGGCCATAAACAGCTTGGTGATACTTTCGTTAATCGTTACACCGTATACGATCAGTGTTAGTGATGGCGGGATCATCAGCCCCAGCGTTGCAGCACCGGCCAGCGTGCCGATGATCATGTATTCGGGGTAGCCGCGTGATCGAAGCTCGGGGATCGACATTTTGCCAACGGTTGTTAACGTCGCTGCAGAGGACCCTGATACCGCGGCAAAAATAGTACAACCCGCAATATTAGTGTGCAGTAAGCCACCTGGCAGCTTTCGCATCCAGGGCGCGAGCCCGCGAAACATATCTTCTGAGAGTCTGGTGCGATAGAGTATTTCACCCATCCAGATAAACATCGGTAACGCCGTCAGCGTCCAGCTGCTGGAACTGGTCCAAATAGTGGTAATCATTGCATCGCCGGCAGGGCGAACCGTAAACAGTTCCATCCCGACCCACGCAACCCCCATCAGTGCAAGCCCGATCCATACCCAGCCGCCGAGTAACGCGAACAGAAAAAACAGAAATATTGCCGTTGCATAGAACTCTGTCATTCGACTGTCTCAACTTTGATGGCACTTTCCCGGGTAACCACAAGGCGGGTCAGGTTATCCCAAAGTGCAATGGCCAGTAACACCGAACCGATAGACATGGAAAGCTGCGGCAGCCAGATTGGCGTATACACCCACTCGGTTCCGGACTCCGCCCACATTTGTGACCACTTTGACGGAGATGATCCAAACATCTTAACCACAGTAAGCAATCGCTCCGGCACCTGATCCAGCCCCTGTGTTCTGTCGTTTAGCATTTCTGAAAAGAAGTTGGCTTTAATAGCAAACCGTGCAAAGTAAGTCGCCGTAAGCGCGGCGATAAACATGGCAACACCGTTTAACCAGTATTTTGTATGTTGATTGAGATTCAACAAAATCGACACACGAATGTGCGCACCGCGATTAAGTGCATGAGCCAGCGCAAAGAACGAAGTCGCCGCCATTGCGTAACCTGCATAATCGGTAGAACCTGGAAACTGATACTCAAACCAGCGCGCAAGCATTTGCGCGACAATAATCAACAGGATCGAAACCATAAACATGGCGGCGATGACCCCTGCCAAATCATAAATTTTATTGAGCAACCACCATACTGGAGACATGATTTTTGCAGCTGCGTTTTTGAACACCGCGCAGAGTATGACAATCAGGGTTGGCAGTACGAACAACCAGAACCACAGTGGCAACCCCAAAACAGGTTTCCAGTCCATAAATATTCAGTCGCAAAAAGGGTTCAACGGACAGATAGAAATACAGACCCCCGAATACGGGGGTCTGAAATACAGATAAAACTACTTGCTGTAGGCGTCGAGAATTGCCTGACCTTTGTCACCAACCTCGGAAAGCCAGTTAGCCTGCATATTGGCACCGATTTCTTTTAGCTCGGCAAGAAACTCAGGCCCGGCATCTTCAACCGACATGCCATTGGCTTCCAGTTGTTCGAAATACCAGTTGGCCAGCTCTTCAGATTTGGCAGTACAGGCAGCACCGGTTTCATCGGCCGCTTTTTGCAGTGCAGTCTGTATGTCGCCGTCAAGACCGTCCCATACACCCTTGTTAACCATCACGTAGTTACGTGGCAACCAGGCGTTAACTTTATAGTAGTGTGAAAGATGCTCCCAGACTTTGCGGTCGTAACCGGTAGACCCCGATGAGATAAAACCATCTGCTACTCCGGTTGCGAGTGCCTGAGTGAGTTCTGCCGCTTCAATTTGCACAGGCGTGCCACCAAGCGACTCGATTACTGTTGCAGTAGCGGCATTGTAAGAACGCAGCTTCATACCTTTCACATCAGCACTGGACTCAACTGCACCTTTGAAGTAGAACCCCTGTCCAGGCCACGGGCACGTGTACAGTGCAACAAGATTCATTTCAGACAGTGTTTCGTTAACGGTGTCTTTGGCAGCTTCCCAAAGCTTTGCAGAGTCTGCGTAAGTG
>CAYZVB010000365.1:1984-5599 GCA_964481315.1 uncultured Granulosicoccaceae bacterium | reverse complement strand
GGGTGGCGAATACCCCGTGAGGCGCCAGCCGGAGTTTCGCATCCTTTTATGACACCCGTTCACGGGATTACTGCAGCATGATCAATCGCTGTCTCACAGTCAGGATGCCCTATGTCTTCTCACACACAAATTTCTGTTAACCGTCTGCAGCGCCTGATCGGTACGCCGAATTGTCCGGTTATTGTCGATGTTTGTCTCGACGAAGACTTCGACGCTTTCCCTTATATTATTCCAACCGCAGTCCGCATCCCGTTTACCCGTGTACAGCACTATGCTGCTCGATGGGAAAATAAACATGTTGTGGTGGTGTGTCAGAAAGGCCTGAAACTCAGTGAAGGTGCAGCCGCAGTACTGCGGGCTGAAGGGGTGAGTGCAGAACATTTGCAGGGTGGCATAAACGCATGGCGGGATGCCGATGCACCGCTAGTGTCTAACGCTGCTATCCCGCAAAAAGATGCCGACGATCGTACCGTATGGGTGACACGGCCGCGCCCTAAAATTGATCGAATTGCCTGTCCGTGGTTGATCAGGCGATTTATCGATCCCACCGCCAGATTTCTATTTGTTTCAGGTTCGCAGGTGGCTGAGGTGGCAGACAGGTTTTCAGCCACTGCATTTGATATCGATCAGGCAGTGCTGAGTCATCGCGAAGACCAGTGTACGTTCGATGCAATGCTGCAGCATTTCGGGCTTCAGTCTCGTCCATTGCAGCAGTTGGCAGTGCTGGTGCGCGCTGCGGATACTAATCAGCATCAGTTGTCTGCAGAGGCAGCGGGTTTACTGGCCGTCTCGGTCGGGCTATCCAGAATGTATCGCGATGACCTTGAACAGCTTGAAGCCGGAATGCTGGTATACGATGCGTTGTACCGTTGGGCAAGAGATGGCATGGATGAAAAACATGACAGCTCAATACATATGAAAAGCCCGGCGGAGTAACCCATGGCCTTCACTGATAAACAGCAATCGACTTCGTTCGCTGCTGCGTTAGGTGTGTGGCTTAAAATCGGATTGCTGTCATTTGGCGGCCCTGCCGCACAAATTGCGTTAATGCATCGCGAGCTTGTACAGCAGCGTGGGTGGCTCAGTGAATCGCAGTTTATCAATGGACTGGGGTTTTGTATGTTGTTACCCGGGCCCGAGGCCATGCAGCTCGTCACTTACAGCGGCTGGCGTATGGCTGGAATCAAGGGCGGACTTGCGGCGGGGTTGTTGTTCGTAATACCCGGTGCGTTGATTATTATGCTGCTGGCTGCGTGCTATGTTACTTATGGCGACGTGCCTGCAGTTAATGCGATGTTCAATGGTATTAAGGCTGCCGTGCTGATTATTGTCATTGAGGCTTTACTGCGCATAGCAAAGCGAACCGTAAATACCACTGAGCTGGCTGTTGCAGCGCTGGTTGCTTTCATTGGTATTTTCTTCTTTCAGGTGTCGTTTCCGCTGATTGTTATTGGCGCTGCCTTGTACGGTTACTTTCGTTCGAGCGGTCACGGCACGCAAGCGATTAACATTCGCAAAGCACAGTGGCATATCACGGCGCGTACAATAATTATCTGGCTGGTTATTTGGTGGACACCTGTGCTGTTATTGTGGGTGTCCGGACAACAGTTTCTGACAGAAATAGCGATCTCTTTTTCGAAGCTTGCAATAGTAACCTTCGGCGGTGCGTATGCGGTGCTGGCCTATATGGCACAGGATGTAGTCAGCGGTTATGGCTGGCTGGCAAGCGGCGAAATGATGGACGGCCTGGGACTGGCCGAAACAACACCGGGGCCGTTAATTCTGGTCACTGAATTTGTCGCCTACGTGGCCGGTTACAAAAGCGGCGGTGCTGCAACCGCAGTGGCCGCGGCAGTGGCTGCTCTCTGGGTAACGTTCGTACCGTGTTTCTTATGGATCTTTGCCGGTGCACCGTTTATTGAATGGCTGAGTGAACAACCGCGTTTAAAATCTGCACTTAAAATGGTAACAGCCGCTGTGGTGGGTGTGATGTTAAACCTGTCGATCTGGTTCGGACTACATGTGCTGTTTACAACCGTTAATGCATCCGACGCAGGGCCGTTAACGTTATGGGTTCCCGATGTTTTCAGTTTCGAATGGCGGATAGCACTGTTAGCAACTCTCGCGGCTTTTCTGCTACTGGTGAGGAAATGGAACGTTATTGCTGTACTCGGTGTGACCGCGCTCGGCGGATTACTGCTTTATTAGATGTGGAGTCTACCTTGCTACGCCCGCATGTCCTGCCATAGTGAATTGGTCGGACGCTAAAAAAGCGACCGGGTTGGTTTAGAGATGTGATTCTCAACACAGAGTAAATAGTTTGGCGTCGCTTCGTCGTGTGGTTGACGGAAGTTGGTACAAACACTGCGCCTGTCTGCGGATAAAAAACATAAAAGTTTTCCTCTATGGGCGCATTTTCGCAGCTGGACACTACGTGGATATTGTTCTGTGCATTCCTCGTAATGGTGATGCAGGCAGGCTTCTGTCTTCTTGAAACCGGTCTCGTTCGTTCGAAAAACAGCATCAATGTAGCATTTAAAAACCTCTCCGACTTCTGTCTTGCTGCCTGCACTTACTGGGCCGTTGGCTATGCGCTGATGTATGGAGATTCATTCTTCGGGTTTGTTGGTACCAGCGGGTACTTTTTCGATCATTCGCATGGCAACAGTGCCTGGTTTTTATATCAGCTGATGTTTTGTGGTGCTGCTACTACCATCGTTGGCGGTGCACTGGCAGAACGAACTCAATACACCGCGTACCTCGCGATCAGTGTGCTGATTGCCGGTGTTTTTTATCCGGTTGCAGGACACTGGGTATGGGGTGGTGCTGTTACTGGCGAGGCCACAGGGTGGCTGATCGCAATTGGCTTTATAGATTTTGCCGGTGGTGCTGCTGTACACGGGCTTGGTGGTTGTCTGGCACTTGCCGCGGTGATGGTTGTCGGACCACGTCTAGGCAGGTTTGATAAAGACAAAACAAAAAACGGTTCACCAATAAAGGGAAGCAACTATCCAATGGCGACCGTTGGGGTGGTGCTGCTGTGGTTTGGCTGGTTCGGCTTTAATGGCGGTAGCGCTATAGGTTTTTCCAATTCTATTTCGTTAGTTGTAGTCAACACCGCGCTGGCCGCATCGGCAGGTGGACTCACACTTATTTTTTGGTTTTTGCATAAAACAGGTAAGCCGGATATTGGTGGTGTGTTAAATGGTACGCTGGCTGGTCTGGTGGGTGTAACTGCGGGGGCTCATTTATACACTGCAGTCGATGCTGTTATTGTAGGTCTGGTTGCCGCAGCGGTCGCGCAGTATGCCACACACCTGCTTGAACGTTATCGTATTGACGATGTCATCAGTGCGTTTCCGGTACACGGTGCTGCAGGTCTTGTTGGTGTATTACTGGTGGCGCTACTGGGGGATGCCGGGCAGTTTCCATTTGCCAGAACGGTTGCCGAACAGTTTGTTGTGCAGCTTATTGGTGTTGCCGCAATTAGCGTTTGGGCCGGCGGCGCAGGCTTTGTCGTTTTTACCTTACTCAATCGTTTCCAGCCGTTGCGGGTATCTGCAGAACAGGAACAACTCGGCCTCAATGTAGCTGAGCATAACGCCAGTACCGAAG
>CAYZVB010000365.1:1495-1974 GCA_964481315.1 uncultured Granulosicoccaceae bacterium | reverse complement strand
CGAAGTTCACGACTTACTTGTCGGTATGTCTGAACAGCGGCGTGGTGGTGATTTTTCACAGGAGGTTGTAGCGGATTTACATACTGAGACCGGTCAGATCGCCAATGAATATAACAAAGTCCTTGAGCGTGTACGGCTGGAAATACAGACTCGCGAAGAGGCATATCAACAACTCAGGGAAGCGTCACATTTTCAGTTTATTTTTGAAAACACCAGTGAAGGTATTCTGCAACTGGACCTGCAGGGCAACATCATGCAGGCAAACCCGGCGGCAGCGCAAATACTCGGGTTCCTGTCAGTAGAGCGGTTAATGGCAACGCTCGGACCATATATGCAGAGTCTGGCGTTTACGCAGAGTAACAGTCGCGATGAAATAATTGATAACCTGCATCGTCGCGGCCAGGTAGTGGACTATGATTTTGAGTTTGAACGACAGGTAGATGGAAAAACAGGTTTTGCCTCGTGTTCGGTGCACAGCA
>CAYZVB010000365.1:0-1485 GCA_964481315.1 uncultured Granulosicoccaceae bacterium | reverse complement strand
GCATTCAGGCCAGTGGTGATCGTCCGGCGTGTTACCTGGCGTCGTTCACCGACCTGACCGATCGCCGTGAAAACGAACAACTGCGAATTGAAAAAGATTCCGCAGAATCCGCAAATAAAGCAAAAAGCCAGTTTTTGGCGAACATGAGTCATGAGATTCGCACTCCGCTGAACGGTGTGACGGGGATGCTCGAACTCCTCGATCGTACCGAGCTAGATTCATTTCAGAGACGTTATATTGAGATTGCGCACAACTCGGCGCAGAGCCTTCTCAGTGTTATTAACGACATACTCGATTTTTCCAAGATTGAAGCCGGCAAGCTCGAACTTGATAACACTGAGTTTCAACTGCCGGAACTGCTGGCCGACGTGGTAGATATTTTCGCGTCACAAACTGCCCGTAAAAATATCGAATTGGTGGGTAATATCCCTCCTTCAATTCCGGCCTGGGTTATCGGTGATCCTGAGCGGCTGCGTCAGGTATTGGTCAACCTGATGGGCAACGCAGTTAAGTTCACAGAAAAAGGTCACGTGGCATTGTCTGTAGCTTGTCTGAACACCTCGGATGCCGGTGCTGTTCTCGACATTAAAATAGAAGACAGTGGCTGCGGCATTAGCCGTGAAATTCTAGGTAAGTTGTTTAAGTCGTTTACCCAGGCAGATGCATCAACCACAAGGAAGTACGGCGGTACAGGGCTTGGTTTAACCATTAGTCGTCAGTTGATTGAATTGATGGGTGGAGAAATCCGTGTTGAAAGCACCGAAGGCAAAGGGTCGGTATTTTCAATCCACCTGACACTACCGGTGGCCGAGACAACAAAACCCGCAATACCGTTACCTGCAGCCATCGCCGGTACCCGGATAATGGTAGTGGACGACCACCCGGTAAACCTGGAACTGATGTATGAGTTGCTGAAGCCATTCGGGCTCGAGATCGACTGTGCAGAAAGTGCCGCACAAGCGTTGCAGTTGCTCGATAACATGGGAGAAGACGAGAGACCGTATGAGTTATTTCTACTCGACTATCACATGCCGGATACCGACGGACTTGAATTATCCGGCTTGCTGCGCAATCGACCTGAAGGCGCAAACTATAAGCTGATCATGTTAACGTCGATAGATCAGCTGAGCAGTGACGACCCGGGTATGGAAAATTTTGATACGTCGCTGGTAAAACCCGTGCGCGCTTCACGGCTGTTTGATGCCATCTCGGTTGCACTGGCCGGGAAGCTGGTGCCGGAAGGAAAATCGCTGACGCAGGCGGTGAGCGCTGCCGGGCAGGGTAAACCAACAATGGTGGCAAAGTCGACATCAAAAAAGGCTTCGGCCAAAACGTCATCGGCCATACAGTCATCTCAAAGCAGCGAAGCAAAAACTGCAACGCGAAAAGCTGCGAAGAAGAAAACATCTGCGGTTAAGAAAAAGCGTATCGCAAAGAAAGTGTCGAAAAAGACACCCGCTAAATCGACGGCAGTAAAGTCTGCCC
>CAYZVB010000364.1:0-5604 GCA_964481315.1 uncultured Granulosicoccaceae bacterium | reverse complement strand
ACCACCGCTACCTAAAAGCGCCACTATTAACCCACTCAATTCCGCGTAGACCCAGTAAATTTAACTTACGTCATTTCGTCGCTGCGGCAATTAAAGTGGGGTTTGCGCTTTTCAAGGAACGCCCGCATTCCCTCTTTGGCATCATCAGTTGCCCACAATGAGTGATAGGTGCGGCGCTCAAACAGCAGGCCTTCACTAAGGCCGGTATGTTCTGCTCTGTTTACTGCCTCTCGTGCAGCGATGGTGGCGGATTTTCCAAATTGGGCGATAGACGTTGCTGTCTGCAGAGCCTCTTCAAGTAATGCATCTGTGGGGAACACTCGAGCCACCAGGCCTGAGCGCTCTGCTTCCCAGGCATCAATAAATCGACCTGTGAGGATCATGTCCATTGCGCGAGAACGTCCGATTAACCGGGTCAATCTTTGTGATCCCCCCATACCGGGTATCAAACCCAATTTAATTTCCGGCTGACCAAACCTTGCAGATTCAGCGGCGTAGATGATATCGCACATCATTGCGAGTTCGCAGCCACCACCCAATGCATAACCGGATACTGCTGCGATCTTGGGGGTACGTAGCGCGGCAAATCGTTCCCATCTGCCCAATATATCTTCCGCTGCCATCTGTTGGTAGTTGCGTGATTCAAGTTCACTGATGTCAGCACCAGCGGCGAATGCTTTTTCAGAGCCGGTGATTAAGATGCACCCAACATCGTTTGATGTGTCGAGTGGTGTCAGTAAATCGAGAATCTCGTCCAGAGTTTGACTGTTCAGTGCATTTAATACATCGGGTCGGTTTAGCGTTATTGAGACAACACGATCCTTTATCACTACGTCTATTGTCGACATTAGATCATGCGCTCCGGTGTGAATGAGTTGTTGATTTATTAGGCTTCATGAATCCCAAATCGCGCCATAGGCTGGTATGCCACGCGCCTCCATGTTGTGCACTACCAGCCGCGTTAATTTCTCATTGGCTATAACAATCACTGCCTCGGCATTGGTTTTTTTCACAGCCGCATAGGCCAATTGAACCAAATCGGGCCTGCCAAGCTTATCTGTATCCCAAATAACGGCAGTGGGTTCGGCCTGATAGATTTCATCAACAAGATCATCGCCATAGGTTTTTCTGGCATTGCGAGTCGACCAGACCAGATTGGCAGGGACTTCCCTGGATAATAAATGGGGGAGAGTGGGCCCAATGCCGCTTCCGGTAGCTACCCATACAACTTGTTTAAAAAGTTGATCGACATTACCCACACCAGCGGTGGGAATACCTTTTACCCAAAGATGACTTGGCAGGTCGTCAATCAATCTGCCTGTCCAGTCGCCCGCGCGCGATATGGTTAGTCTGAATCCTGATTTGCCTGGCGCTGGAACATTGGCAAACGAATGCCATTCAGTAAGCGGATTACGGCTGATGGCTGTAGATGAGCCGGCAAAAGGAGTAACACCATAGTCAAAATTAGCCAGAACCACGTGGTTGGAAGGACGTACCAGATTGACTGGAACACGCTTTAGTCGTAACCAAGGCAGCAAAATGCTGATGGTCACTGCTGTCAGTGCCCAGATTACCCCCGAAGTGCTAAGCGTACTGAACAGATCGCTGTTGCTGTGTAGGTCTTTGGTGAATGATACGGCGAGTATCCAAAACATGACCAGAGAAAACCAGCCACCAAATCGATGTACGATTTCAAAACTGTTGTGAAAGCTTTGTCGTTTGGCTGGGTTGGCCATGACCAGTAGTAATATCAGTACAAGTAATAGCTGAGTTGCTGCAAACAGGGTAACACCGGAAGGTCGCATGCCTGTGCCATCAGACCATGCTGCCCAATACATGGCAATTATCGCGAAGAGCATCCACACGCTGCCAAACACTGCGCCACCGACATGTATTCCTCCAAAGTGGTACACCTTACCCATCAATTGTCTAAATCGAAGAGGTGCCCATAGCGGTGTGCTGGTTGCCAATTTGAACAAAAGGTTAATCACGTATTGTTGTCTGAAAATAATAGCTATAGTCAGGTTGGCGACAGCCATGTTCATCAGCATATCAAGCCGTAGTCCGTTACTGCCAAACCAGCCCCATTCAATTACACCCATGCCTAAAATAGCAAGATTGACAATCGCCATCAGTGTGACCAGCCGCCAGTAGTGATAGAAGCGGTGGTGTGTCAGTTTGGCTCGTAGTGTGTCTGGTGCCGCTGGTAGAGCCACTTCAGCATAGTCTTTTATTCGTTGATCACTATCTTTTTGGTAAATCTCGAGTCTTTCGGCAACTGTCTTGGTTGCGGGTTCTATATCTGACTGTAGCGGTATTTTGTTTTCGCCGTTTTCGGCAGGTTCAGAGTCACGGGCGTCGCTGGCGATATCGAGTAATCTGCGTTTGTCAATCTTGCCACGGGAGGTTAGCGGCAATTCGGTAAGTGCATACACACTCGCAGGTACGCAGTAATAGGGCAGAGCTTTTGCTACTGTAGCTTTCGCGACTTCAGTATCTACCGTCTCTGGTGATACGAACCCGACCAGGGTTCTGTCATCAAGCTTACATGCAGTGGCCCGAACACATCCGTCGACACTTTCGAGTACCGTTGCCACGGAATCGAGCTCTACACGAAATCCACGAATTTTCACCTGGTCATCGGTTCTTCCAAGGTGCTCAAGCCGACCGTCTTTAGTCCACCTGCCCAGATCTCTGGTGTTGAACATTCGAGCGGTACCGCCAAGGAACGGATCACTTCGATATCTGGTTTTTGTTAGCTCAGGGTTATCCAGATAACCGGCAGAGACGCAGTATCCACCTGCCCACATTTCCCCGGTTTCACCAATACGGCACGGGAGGCCACGTTTATTAAGTACATAAACGGTATTATTTGGCGTAGGACTTCCGATGCATAGTATGTCAGATGAGGGATTGTGTTTCCTCATGGTGTTTACAATCGTGGTCTCTGTAGGGCCGCATGAATTGTAGAATGTACAGACCGCTGACCAGTTGTCCGCGAGTGACCGGGGACAGGGTTCTCCGGCAACAGCGACTCTTTCAACGGCGTCGCATTGTTGAACTGGAATACGAGACAATATAGACGGCGTTGCAATGATTACGTTGGCTCGTCGGGCAGTGGCTGGTATGTCTTTGCCTCGAATTAGCAATGTTCCACCGTTACACAGGCAGCCCAGAATTTCCCAGGCTGCCATATCAAACGAGATACTAAGTAATTGACTGACTTTGGTACCGGGTTCGATGCCCATATTTCCCGGAGCTAGCAGCAGAATGTTGCACAGGTTACGGTGGGTGACCAGCACGCCATTGGGTTTCCCTGTTGTACCAGATGTAAACAGGATAAGTGCAACGTTGTTAGTGTTGATCGAAGCAGTGCTGGTTAGTAGTGACGGTGGCTCTGACTTGGCTACTGAGTGTGTTTCCATGAACCTGTCAATCGAGATGCAGGGTGAGGTGATGCAAGTTTCTAATTGAGTTTGGAATTTTGATATGGTTAATATAATCTTTGCGTACAACGAATCTGCGACGTACTTAAGTTGTGAGTCTGGTGCAACGCCGACGTGTTGGGGTGCGTAGGAAGCACCTGTTTTCAAAATAGCCAGTATCCCCACTACCATGGAAATAGAGCGTTCAAGAAATAGCGGTACTGAATCACCAACGCCGATGCCTTGGCTTACGAGGAATGCGGCAAGCTGATTAGACCAGTCGTCGAGCTCAGCGTAGGTTATGCTACCCTGGCCGTGTTCAACCGCGACATTAAGCGGGTTTTTCGATACTTGCTCTGAAAACGCATCGTGAATCAGATCAAAAGGCAAAGTCGCCGGTGGGCCCTCTCCGTACAACCAGAATTTATCTTGTTCATCTTCAGGCAGCAGTGCTAATAATTTCTTACTTGATTTTAGCCTTTGTGAAACTCTACGTTGTCTCTGAATATTGGAATACTCATTAGTCGCTATACGCGATATGAGCGGTTGAGTTTCTGCTGGTGAATCTGTACGACGTTTTACAGGTGGGTCATTGTTTCTTTTATGCATTTTGTTGTAGTAGTGTCTTGTGGCGGTTCTAATAACATTTTGAGAGTGGTGGTTTGAAACCAATTCAACTGTCAGTTGTCAGTCTCATATTTTGGCAATAAATACATAAATTGGTTCAATGAAAACTGATAACGAAGAGCTCTTTAGTGCGCTCTTATTGGTGTCCTATCGTCCAGCGTTTTCAAAAAGTACTACTGCTTCGAATTTTAATTGGAAACTAAGGCTGTGAACATATCGGATACACTACTGAATGCACTTGAAGTCACTACAGAACCATTTACCATATGTGATATAAAAAGCGGTAGTGTTCTTGAGCTTAAGCCAGACAGTTCTGTGACTGTACACTATGTGTTGCGTGGATCAGGGGTGTTGATTACTTCTGACTGCCTACAGACAGAGGTAAAGCCTTACCAAGTGATCGTTATGCCAAGTGGAATGGCGCAGCGAATAGAGGCAAGTAGTGATGCTGTTATGGGCAAGGCGACCAGTTCCGTCTGTCGTAATCTGTCGGATAATGTTGCGTCGTTAAAATCGACAGAACAGAACGAAACTAATATCGTGCTGGCGTGTAGCAGAGTCAAGGCAACTTATGATCATGAGACAGACATTTTCTCTTGTCTCAGTGAACCTATTGTAGAGAGCTTTTGCTCTAACTCTCAAATTACCGCCGCATTCCACACTATGTTGAGAGAATATTCTAAACCGGGCTTTGGTACACTTGCACTCGCAGATAGTTTAATGAAGCAGAGCATGATTTTGCTGTTAAGAAGGCTCCGAGAAAACGATGACTACCGAGTCCCTTTGCTGGCGGTCGTAAACAACAAGGGATTGCAGAAGGCGCTTAATGCAATCTTAACCACACCAGAAAAAGAATTTAAAGTGAGAGATCTTGCAAATATAGCGTCTATGAGCCGATCGGCATTTGCAGAACAGTTTCATCGGACCTTCGGGCAGCCACCACACGTATTTTTGAGTAGTTATCGCTTGCGCCGAGCAGCGCAGTTACTATCAACCACTGATAAATCCGTTGAATCAATCTCTGTGAACGTTGGGTTCCGGAGTCGTAGCTCATTTTCACGAGCATTCAAAGCGAAATATAACGTTGACCCTGCAAAATATCGGGCTAAAGACCGTATTGGTTAGTGTTAATTAGCAGTGCATGATGTCACCTTTTGGTTTTGTGGGGCGTTGTCGCATGGTTGTACACAAATTAAAAATATGAATTCGGCTTGGTAAATAATACTTTAGCTCGTCTCACTATCAATAAAGCACCGCGCGGAATGCTACCTTGAACTCCTGTAGCAATAAATCACAAAAATATAACTATTTTCTAATACTAATAAATCAGCCGTCCTTGACATGCTGGCATTTTGGCTCTTTATGCTTACAGGGCACTACAATGGTGAGTTGCCATGGGCGATTTCCCGTTCGAATTGCGTCGGTTTATCAGTCATGAGTTGGTTGCAGGGGCAGTTAATAATTAAGTTCATAGGAAGGTGGCTAATTTTGGCGTTTGTCCACTTGACCGGTTGCTCATTTACGGCAATTGCGTCACCGCATAAATTGCGGG
>CAYZVB010000363.1:0-5624 GCA_964481315.1 uncultured Granulosicoccaceae bacterium | reverse complement strand
ACACCACACCCGGAATCAGGTAAGCAAAATGCGGCATGATCTGCGCAACATTAAGAATTGGATCGAGTATGGTTTCGACGGTTTTGCTTTTATACCCCCAAATGCCTAGTAGCAGTCCGATCAAGATTGCCATCGGTGCTGCGATTAGTACAAACGATAGCGTTTGCATTGACGGTTCCCACTGCCCGAATACAGCAATGTACACAAATGAGAGTCCGGCAAACAAAGCGAGCTTGATTCCACCCAAATGGTATCCAAGAATGGCGACACCGCCTGTTACTACTGTCCACGGGAGGCCAGGCAATTCAGCCCACTCATTTTCTGATACAAAATCCCAACTGGAAAATGCAACAATGGTTTTGACACCACCGAGCATAATTTCCCGAACTAACTCAATCATAAACAACACGCCAGCGGCAATGCTGCGCGTAATCTCTCTGACAAGTGGTTTCTGCTCGTATTCGTCGAGGTCCGGGTCATACACATCAATTAGCCACCAATCCTCCATGAGAAAGGTCACTGATTCATAGATGAAGGTTGGCAATTGTTTGAGCAGCGGTGGAAGACGCCACAACCAATTGCCATCCGTTGCCGGAATGAGCATACACATAAGGACAAATACTACTATCAGCAGCAGGAACTGCAGGTATTTACGCTCTCTAAGCAGTTCCATCATGAAGCTCGATCCGATGTCACTTGTGAATGACCTCCGAACAACAAGCTGACCAGCTTTGAGGCACGTACTGCCCCGACAACTTCGCCTGCACTATTGACCACAGAAACAGGTTTACTGGAATTCAAAACCACTTCAGCAACGGTTTCTATCACGGCGTCTTTCGATACAGATATATCATCGAAAGTATCCGCAGGGTTTACCGGCTCCATAACCGATTCAATTTTCAGTACTTTTTCACGTGGCACTTCTTCGGTGAACTTGCGAACATATTCTGTGGCAGGATTCATAACGATGTTTGCCGGTGTATCGAGTTGTTCGATGACACCGTCTTTCATAATGGCGATCCTATCAGCAAGACGAAGCGCCTCATCAAAATCGTGGGTCACGAACAGTATTGTTTTACTAAGCACACCCTGAATGCGCAGAAACTCGTCTTGCATTTCTTTGCGAATCAGCGGGTCAAGCGCTGAGAATGGTTCATCAAGAAACCAGATATCCGGTTCAATTGCCAACGACCTGGCAATACCAACACGCTGCTGTTGTCCGCCGGACAATTCACGTGGAAAATAGTTTTCACGACCAGAAAGGCTCACAAGATCAATCATCTCCTGGGCGCGTTTAATACTTTCTTTGGTGCTGATACCCTTAACCTGAAGCGGGAAAGCAATATTTTCGAGCACAGTTTTGTGAGGCAGAAGTGCAAAGCTCTGAAACACCATGCCCATTTTATTCCGGCGCAGCTTGATCAGTTTGCGGCTGTTCATTGAGGTGATGTCTTCTCCCTCAATATAGATTTTCCCGGCTGTCGAATCGGCCAGTCGTGATATGCAACGAAGCAGTGTTGACTTGCCGGAGCCAGACAAGCCCATAATAATAAGCAGCTCGCCCTGGTGTACCTCAAACGAAGCATTATCGACACCGACAATACAATCGGCTTCGCGGAATTTGACCGGATCCACCACGCCACCGCATTCCTTCATCATGCGTTTGGCATTTTTACCAAAGACTTTGTAAACCGATTCGCAACGGATAACAGGTTCAGATGCAAAGGAAGTATCAGTAGCCATAGATATTTTTATTGTCAGAGCGCATCACACTGCCGGTCGGTGCTACGACCATTGTACGCTATCAGTTTATTTTTAAATTTCATAAAAAAAGCCCCTCTGATAAGTATTAGCAGAGGGGCTTTTATCTACCCGGACTATGTTGAAGACTGGATAGGGTTAAGTCGCTTACTTAGTCCAGGGCATCCAGACATCTTCGTTGTCTTTAAGCCACTTTGCAGCTGCATCTTTGTGATCCATCTTATCGGTATCAACTAAAGCCGCCATTTGACCAATTTGCTCAGTGGTAAAATCCAGCTTTTCAAAGGCTGCGTAAGCCGCAGGGTGTGTTTTTGGAAATTTTTCGTTGGCCGCTTTCTTCAGCCAACCTTTGGGTGAACCGCAACTTCCATCACCACCATCTTCTTTACGACAACCATCTTCATAAGGAGGGAATTCGATGAATGTGAACCCATCAGCATCTGTAAAGTTAGGCGTCCAGTTAAATACTATTGTTCCGCGACCTTCTTTTTTGGCAGCAGCCAACTCGGTCCACAGTGCATCGGCACTACCGGCGAACTTTACTGTCCATTTGTCGGCAAGACCCAGTGCTTCCAATCGTACCGGCATCAGATCTCCGTGCCAGCTTTGCGGGCCTTCCAACCAACGACCTTTACCATCTGAGTCGGGTGTGGTGAAGTTTTCGTGACAGTCTTTCAATGCTTCCCAGTTGGGTAAACCAGGGCACAAGTCCTGCTCGATAACCCAATTGGGGACACCCATTTCTTCCAATGTTGTTGCAGTGTGTGTACCGGCATCAATCACTCCACCTTTTTCTACCGCAGTAAGGAAAGATTTTCCAAAAGTTGACTGCCACACTTCGTGCGAGATGGTCACATCGCCAGTTCGAATAGATTCATAAACAGCTTGCGAATCTGCTGAAACATATTCCACGTTATTGCCCATTGATTCAAACATGCCACCAATGACATAAGCCATGACAACCTGGCTGGACCAGTTGTGAGTCGGGATAACAATGGGTTGTTTACTATCGGCGGCTTTGGCCACACCAGCCCCAGACAGTAGTGATACGCAGCCGGCGACAGCCAGGTTACGTAGAGCCTTTGGCGCTTTTACCTTCATATTTATTCCTCTCACTCTTTC
The DNA here is from genome assembly GCA_964481315.1 of uncultured Granulosicoccaceae bacterium. Classification (GTDB taxonomy): domain Bacteria; phylum Pseudomonadota; class Gammaproteobacteria; order Granulosicoccales; family Granulosicoccaceae. Next base: position 2,741 of record CAYZVB010000363.1, on the reverse strand, counting down.
ATTTTGATTTCAGGGTGCACCGCACGGGCCGTACTACTCGCAGCAGCAGGCTCCAACACAGTGGATGTTTGCATCGGCTACCATGATACCAAGCAGCTAATGTAATTGTGCGATGAAAACGTACCACTATTGTCATTATTGGACAATGCAATCTCTCGAATTTTGGCTATTTCTCTAGCAGCTTGCACCAATTTTGCGCCAATTTTAAGCAGTAACGCTTGCTCCAATACCGAAGGAAAATCAGCCACTGGGGCAGCCTTTGGTGGTAATAGCCAATATTGAATTAGAGTTAACTACCCCCGATGAACGCGAGTGAGTTATCGTTTACTTCACAGCCCCAGGGTAGTGCCGGCCGGATAGCCCGTTCGTTGTCGGTGGTCTGGTCGCCGCCAGTTCCGCACCTCCGGGTTACTGTTAAATGGCAAATGGGCTGGCTATTTTTTTTGCAGAACTGGCCTGTGTTTTTATCGCAATATTCGGCCAGTGGGAGCCATCAACGCAAACACATATCTTTTGCATTGATCACAGTACCTGTTGCAGTTCTTATCTATTCCCAGCGTGTGAGATTGATCAGATCGTACGAACCTGAGTCGATCAGCGTAAAGCTGCACTGGGCATGGTCTAAGCCCTCTCACCAGCACGATCATCAATGCCCGATTATTTCAATCGGGCAAACAGATCTGGTATCGGTGCGTTGCTACCGATACCGCTAACCTGATCACCAGCAGCTACTTCTTTCCACCCTGTGGTTCTGTGACAGCACTGTGGCCCACCAGATTCCATGGTTGACCGGCATTTCTGTATATGCGTTTTTTCTGTCGCGGGTAGTCACCCACATCATGCGCCAGCCGCTCTCCAACAACTATACATACCAGCGTTTCATTGCCGGTTGCCTGCATCGTATGAGCGAGCCCTCCTTTGCGGTAACCGATAAAATCTCCCGGTCCAATTTCATAATCCTCATCACCGATGGTGACCACGCCGGTACCGGACAGCACATAAGTACACTCATCTTCGTAGTGGTGCACGTGATACTCAGTCGACTCACAGCCGGGGGCAACTTCTATCAAATGAAACCCCAGCCCGGTCAGGCCGGTTAAATCACCGAGTGATTTATTTTTACGACGGGCATTGTCATTTAAGAAGTGCGTTTTATCTGTTGCTGCAAGCTCGGCAATCTCTGTCGCCTTAAGCAAATATTTTTCTTCCATGGCAGCTGTTACTCCGGCAAGTTCAGTACAGTGATATTCGGTAACGCCTAATCGCGCTCGGCGTCGGCTTCCAACATACGCTCTTCAACGTAACGTTTACCGATAATGGTTTCTTCGTTGATCAGTGCATTAAGTTTTGCAACGGTTTCATCACTGAGTTCAATACCGGATGCACCGGCGTTTTCTTTCATGTACTCGATATGTTTGGTGCCAGGTATAGGAACATCACCTTTGCGGTGCAGCAGCCACGCCAGTGCCAGCTGAGCCATCGTACAGTTGTTTTCTTCGGCAATCTCACTATAGGGCACAAGCAGCTCACTGTTCTTTTTAAACGCTTCAGGCTCGAATCGCGGGCGCGCAATCGAACAGCGCAGGTCGGATTCGGGAAGCTGACTGACATCAACCGATTTGCCAGTCAGAAAGGCTCTGCCCAATGGTGAAAACGGCGCCAGCGTAACTCCAAGCTCATCACAGACATCGAGCACGCCGCGCTCGGGCGTACGCGACCATAGCGAGTACTCGGACTGCAGTGCTGCGATCGGGTGTACAGCATGCGCGCGTCGCAGGTTTTCGCAGCAAACCTCCGAAAGGCCGATTTCGCGAACCTTGCCCTGCTCTACCAGCCGCGATAGTGCGCCGGTACTTTCCTCAATGGGAATGTTCGGATCAACCCGGTGCAGGTAATACAGATCGATAACATCTGTGTTTAGTCGCTTCAGGCTGTTGTCGCAGCTTTCATAAATGCCCTGCGGGTCACCGTTGATTTTGCCCTTCCACAGCGCGCATTTAGTTGCCAGCACAAATTCATTGCGGCGTGCAGACAGGGCTTTTCCGATCAACTCTTCGTTGTGGCCCGACCCATAGGCCTGCGCGGTATCGAGGAAGCTGTAGCCGACATCGAGCGCTTCATTTAGCAATTTGGTTGATTCGGTATCGTCTGCGGCGCCGTAGCCCATAGACATATTCATACAACCAAGGCCGACTTCGGAAACCGTTAGTGAGCCGATTTTTCTATTTTTCATGGTGCGACCGGATTTTCCTGACAACACAACAGTATACCCGAATAGCTGCCTGCAGATGCCCCCTTTGCAGCCGCCGGAGCTCGGTAATGCGGGTGAATTACGCTCGAATTACGGGCAATGTGGTATCCTGCCTTGTTCGTGCAGGCTCCACCGATAATCAGCAGGACGAAATTATGCCAGCCCTATATGAGCAAGTTGATCCGCAGGGACTTCTAGAATATTCCGTGGTTTACACCGATCGTGCGTTAAATCATATGTCACACAACTTCCAGTCAGTCATGTGTGATCTGTCGTCGATGCTCAAACAAACCTATAACGCCCACTCTGCTGTCATTGTGCCCGGCAGCGGTACATTCGGCATGGAAGCGGTTGCCAGGCAGTTTGCCAAAGATAAAAAAGTGCTGGTTATTCGCAACGGCTGGTTCAGCTTTCGCTGGTCGCAAATTCTCGACCGCAGCGGGCTCCCCGAATCCACCACGGTACTCAAAGCGTCGCGCACCAGCGACGA
>CAYZVB010000362.1:5453-5673 GCA_964481315.1 uncultured Granulosicoccaceae bacterium | reverse complement strand
GGCAGTGAGAGATCGTTGGATATTCATCTTAATGCTCCATTAGTTACACGAGCTATCAGTGTACCGGATAACATTGCAAGAAAAAGCACAGGACCTGTGCAAATTTGCACAGCTCTCGAATCTGGCGCATTATCACTCTACCCCATACCTGCATAACACGTGACTTGAAAACAAACTGGGATCACCTGCGCTTCTTTAACGCACTGGCAAGCCATGGCAC
>CAYZVB010000362.1:0-5443 GCA_964481315.1 uncultured Granulosicoccaceae bacterium | reverse complement strand
GGCACATTAAGCGAAGCGGCACGTCAACTCGGCGTCAGCCACAGCACAGTGCAACGACACATTTCTGCCTTTGAACAGGAACTGCAGGTTCAGTTATTTTACAACGCCACCAGTGGCTATAAGCTGACGCCGGCCGGACACACACTGTACACGGAAACCGCCGACATTCAGCGTACGTTGCTGGCTCTTTCATCGCGTCTTGCTAACACCGACAACGAGCTGCGTGGCCGCGTTTCGATTACCGTATCCGATACCATCGGTTACTTTGTTGTCCCGGACCTGCTGGTATCGCTATATCGTGCCTATCCAAAAATCGAGTTCTCAGTTAGCGTACTAAACCAACTAAGTAATATTTCCGATCTCGAGGCTGATATCGCCATAAGAACCGGCGACCAGCCCGGAGCCGATCTGATCGGGAGACAGACGGGCACCATTACGTTTGCTGTTTGCGCATCACGTGAGTACCTGGCAACGCACACTTTAACGACTGACAACGCTCTGAAAAACGCAAACGATTTTATCGCACTCGACAACAGCTTCGACAACGCTTCGTTTTTCAACTGGCTGCCTGCAAACCTGCTGCAAAGTGAACCCGCCGACACTTGTGATAAGCGCTACATGACAGTCAATGGTTTTTTAAGCGCGTGGCGCCTGTGCAGCGCCGGACTGGGTCTGGCACTGCTTCCGGCATACCTGTTAAAACACGACAGCAATCTGCAACAGGTTAACTGCCGGAAACTGCCGAAAGCCACTCCACTGTGGGTATTGAGCCATGCTGATTTGCGAGACTCCAACCGAACCAAAGCAGTGCGAAAACATCTGATAGAGCAGCTGTCTATTTTATTTTCGACGAAAGGAACAGCCAGCTAGCGCAGGCAACCATCAACGGATGTACTGGACTAGCCATTACTACCGTAGCGAACCGGGTCTTTAACTCCTGCCTCGGCGAACCCTTTCAATCGCAACATGCACGAATCGCAGCTTCCACACGAGGCACCATCTTCTAACGGATCGTAACAACTGACAGTTTTACTGTAATCCACACCGAGAGCCAGTCCCTTCTCAACAGTTTGCGCTTTTGAAAGGTTAATCAGCGGTGTGTGAATATTAATTTTCTGATCACCTTCAACACCGGCCTTGGTAGCAAGATTGGCCATCCGTTCATAGGCTTCAATAAACTCGGGGCGACAATCCGGGTAGCCGCTGTAGTCAAGCGCACTGACACCAATAAAAATGTCGTAAGCATTCAAAACTTCTGCCCACGCAAGCGCAAAAGACAAGAACACCGTATTGCGCGCCGGCACATAGGTAATGGGAATCTCAGCACCTACCTGATCTGCAGAATCGTACTTGGGTACTTCAATATCGTCAGTCAGCGCCGAACCGCCAAACATTCGCAGGTCAATGTCTGCCACCACATGCTGTGCAACCCCCATATCTGCTGCCACCGCTTTGGCTGCAGCAAGCTCTATTGAATGGCGTTGCCCATAACGGAATGACAATGCATACGGTGTATATCCCTGCGCTTTGGCAATAGCGAGCGCGGTTGTGGAATCGAGCCCGCCACTAAGCAATATCACTGCATTTTTCATTGTCACTTTCTCTTAACCTGCCATCGGGCCGACAGTCTGCCTGACACCTTCCATGACAACAACTACCCGAAAGAGACGGTTTCACCAATTCGAAAAGTACGGCAAGGCCAAAGCCGCCGGGCTACTGTGTTACATTGACAACCCGTCCCCTGATCGACAAGGAGACTTTATGAAAAGACGCTCACTGCTACAGCTTGGCGGGCTTGCCGCCATTGCTGCGGCCGCTCCACGCCTGCGTGCCGACAATCAGGCCGGGCTGGCTGCCAGTCTTACCGCAAAACCCGGTGAACTGAATATTGTCGGACCAGACTTTCCAGCCACCAAAGTGTGGGGTTACGACGGACGCGTACCGGGACGCCCGCTGCGGCTGACTCGCGGCGATAAATTAGATATTACTGTACACAATGCACTGGAAGTCCCCACAGCAGTTCACTGGCACGGTATACGCCTGCCCAACGCCATGGATGGAGTGGCCGGGTTAACCCAGCCGGCTATCCTGCCCGGTGACTCATTCAGGTATGAATTTAACCCGCCTGACGCCGGAACATTCTGGTACCACTCACACGTTAACGCCTATGAACAAATCGGTCGCGGGTTGTACGGACCACTCATCGTTGAAGAACCCTCCCCGCCTGAAGTAGATCGGGACCTTGTGTGGATGATCGACGACTGGCGCCTGCTGGACGATGCCTCCATTCGTGATGACTTCGGTTCGGGCCACGACCGGTCACACGCCGGTCGTATCGGCAACGTACCCACCGTTAACGGCCGTTTCGGTGACGTGGTGAAAGTCCGCAGCGGAGAGCGACTTCGTCTGCGCTTGATCAACGCATCAAACGCCCGTAACTTTTCACTGTCGTTTGGAGACCTGCCGGTCACTGTCATTGCAGTCGACGGGCAGCCGCTTACGCCATACCAGCCTGAAGTAGGAATTGTTATCGGGGCCGCCGGACGCACAGACCTGATTATCGACATGACAGGAGAACCGGGTTCAATGCATCCGGTGATAGACGATTTTTATCGGCATGAATTTAAACTGGCGAATTTCTTATACGAAGAAAAACCACTACGCGAACAAACACTGGAAACACCCGTCGCACTGAAGCCTTCAATCATTCCGCCTCCGGACCTTCACAATGCCATCGCTAAAGAAATAACAATAGCAGGTGGCGCGATGGGAGGGTTATCACGCGCAATACTTAACGGCGAGTGGATGGGGCTTCGTGAAATTGCTCAGCAGGGATACGTTTGGGCAATACACGATGTGGTTGCAAATAAGCCGGACATGCCTCCGCTGCTTTCAGTCGAACGCGGGCAGACCGTAAAGCTCACTTTAAACAACCAGACAGTCTTTCCGCACCCGATGCATCTGCACGGCCATCACATGCAGTTACTTTCCATAGACGGCACCGGGCTTCCCGAACCACGCTGGGTAGACAGCCCGCTGCTTATGCCACGCCAGACCATGGATCTGGCATTTGTTGCCGACAATCCGGGGGACTGGCTGTTCCACTGTCACGCACTGGAGCACCATGCAGCCGGGTTGGGTGCATTGATAAAGGTCACATAGAATTAGCTTATGAAAAAACGAATCATTCTCGCCCTGCTCGCCACCTGTCTGAGCGGCGTTGTAGCCATATACAGTAACACCACAATCGCTCATACCGGCGCTACCGGCATTGTGAAAGAACGTATGGATGCAATGAAAGATATGGGTAAGCAATCCAAACTGGTTGCCCGCATGTTTAAGGGTGAAGAGGCGTTCGACAAGCAGGCTCTGGTCGCTGCAGCCGATTCATTTTTATTGCACGGCACGCAAATGAAAAGTTTGTTTCCCGATACCCACGAGAGCAGAATGGGAAAAACCACTGAAGCGCTACCCGAGATATGGGAAAACTGGGAACGATTCAGCAGTGACGTTGACGAATTTATTATGCTGAGCGAAACACTTCAACAGACCGTCAACGCGACCGACAACCGCGATGAGCTCCAACAAGCCTTTCGTCAAACTGCAAAGTCATGCTCCGGGTGTCACAAAGCGTTCCGTCAACCTGACAAATAGGCATAGCCACACCGATGCACCAGCAAGAACAAACAATAGACACATCGCACGGAAAACTATCTGCAACACTTATTAAACCCGAAGGCGCGACCCATCTGTTACTACTTGCTCACGGTGCAGGCGCTGATCATAAACATGCACATATGCAATCACTGGCCGAAGCCTTTGCAAGCCAGTCCATTGCAACCTTTCGGTTTAACTTTCCGTTTAAGGAAGCCGGACGCAACCGCGTTGACTCAAAAGATGTTTCAACCGGCTGCATCGTTGAGGTTGCTCAACAGTTAAAAGCAGACCATGCCTGCCCTTTACTAATTGGCGGTCACAGCTTTGGCGGTCGAATGGCAACCCATGCGATTGCAGAGGGAGTTGTATCGTGCGAGGCGATGATTCTATGTTCCTTCCCGCTACACCCGGCAGGAAAACCTTCAGTTACCCGCGCACAACATCTGCCGGCAATCTCTACACCCATGCTCTTTCTCAGTGGAACCAGAGATAAACTTGCAGAACCTGAACTGATGCATAGTGAGTTAGATAAACTCGGTTCGCCGCATAAACTGCACTGGCTCGATACCGGCGATCACTCCTATAAAATTCTCAAGCGCAGCCGTTTAGTTGAGGTAGATATCTACACCGAAGCTGCTCAGGCTGCACGCGCGTTTATCGATTCGATCGGGTAAAGCAACGCCCGATTAGCTCAGGTGGCTGCGGTCATACCAGACACCGCAAAGTCTTCTCGACCGTGACGCACCGGGAATCAGTAACAGAAATATTTGCCAGGCAATGCGTCTGGTCGAATACCAGTCTTTTTTTCTGGCGGAAGAAAGCACCGGATAGTCAGAGATAATAGAAAACCTCTGCCCGTTTGCTTTGGCATATTTTCTTAAGCCTTTGGACAGATATAATTCTTCAGCAACAAACTGCCGCTCATCAAAACCACCAACAGCATCAAAAGCATCTTTACTGCAAAAAATAAAACAGCCGGCTGCGGTTCGTGAACGCACCGACCACCAGTTCCAAAACCTCACCAGCCCTGCAGCAAAGCCGGTCAGCTTCTGATCGAACGCTACCGTCGCTCCACCGGCTACCGTTTCCCCGCCGGCAAGCCTGCTAAGCGCTGCTCCCAGAAGATCAGTTGAGATGATCGTATCAGCGTCAACAAACAACAACCATTGTCCGCGTGCCGAACGGGCACCGGTATTTCTGGCCTTTGCAATCTGATTCACCGGTTCAAATACGACATTCGCGCCGTTGGCGCGTGCTATTTCGGCAGTCTGGTCGGTTGAATTGTTATCGACAACTATTACCTCGCCATCGAATTGAAGATCACTGTGCACTTCCCTGCAGGCGGTATTGATCGCAGACAGTGTCTGTTCGATGCAGGCGGCTTCATTCCATGCGGGAATAATAATCGTGAACTGCGGTGAAGCGGCGCTTTTAATCAAAATAACTTACGTATTATAACGGGCATATTACGCATCGTTACTTCTCAGAATCTTCTCCATCTTTTTCCCCTTTGCCAGCTCGTCAACCAGCTTATCGAGGTAGCGGACCTGGCGCGTCAGTGTATTTTCAATCTCCTCGACCCGGTAGCCACAAATAACGCCTTTGATTAAGGAGGCGTTGGGATTGATTTTCGCAGACTTGAACAATGCCTTGAAAGTCGACTCATCTTTAATGTGTTTGGCAATCTGTTTGTCAGTAAAACCGGTTAGCCAGCTAATGACCTCGTGCAGTTCTTCTACAGTTCTTCCCTTCTTCTCCACCTTGGTCACATAGTGTGGATAGACGG
>CAYZVB010000361.1:3867-5692 GCA_964481315.1 uncultured Granulosicoccaceae bacterium | reverse complement strand
CTGGGGGGCAGCTGACGTTTATGAAGGTATAAAGTTCTCTACACTTCCTGCAATTCGTGAAAACGTTGCGAAAGAAGGGGAGCCATGGGTGCCGCCTAAAAATGTACTGGACGGTCCTGATCTGGTGCCGGGCATGATGGAAATATCCGGTGTTCCCGTCGAGTTCCGTCATTATCAGAACACCGAAGCTTTCGATATGGTGGTTACCGTGTTACCGGAGCAGAAAGTGGCTGTTGTGCAGGACCTTGTCTACAACGGTCTGTATTCCGCACCCGGGATCGACAGGAAAAACTGGATCGCCACGCTTGAAAGCCTGCGTGACGATGCCGCGTTTGAAACCCTGCTGGTCGGGCACGGCCTGCCAACATCACGCGGTGATCTTGACCACATGATTCGTTACGTTGAAGTGATGGACTCGGTGATTGCTGAAGCGGCCACTCCGGAGGAAGCGGTTGCTAAAATGAAAGAAGCCTATCCCGCGCAGGATGGTGAGTTTCTGTTGTCACTGATTCCGGAGTACTGGCAAAAGTAGCACTGGCAAAAGAAGTACTGCAGGCCGCGCTTTTTGCGCGGCCTGTTTATTTGCTTGTGGTGTTTTTACTTTTCGTAGTGATGCATCTCGTGCTTCGTGTCGTCTTTCATTTGTGCAATCGCTTCATGAATATCAACCAGAGCTGCTTCGAGTTTGCCAGCAATCAGGTGCGGGTCTTTATTGAACTCAAGTTCAGTTAACAGCGTACTGAGCTTGCCGTTGGTTCGCCACGCTGCATGCTTTGCCCACTCCGCATACAGCGCTTGCGGTGGATCGATCAGGGTGAGATCTTTGTGGCGGTGTTGATCGTCCAGCGCGGTATTGGTCGAGACATAACCGTTGACCATGCTGATCCGTTCACCGGGTTTTCTAAGCGGGGCACCACGATGTACCACCATGTTGCCGTGCAGCGCGATAGCATAGCCCGGCCCGTTGAAAGGCGGTTGTTCAACACGGTCTCGCGGTGGTTGTTTGCCTTGTTTTGCCAGTTCGGCCATTTCATCTTTGGTACCGATGAAGTATTCAAATTCACCGCCGTCAAGCGTTGCAGGATCTGTAACTGCCATAACAATGTCAAGCGGCAGGGTGTCGTGATGCCATTTGTCGACGGCGTCCTCTAGTTTATCGGGTGAAAAATTCATGTGTCCCAGATGCAGCGGCATGGTATGCGGGGCGACATCGGTACCATAAATGTCACACATGAGTTGGGTCAGGGACGGGTCTGTGCACAGGTCACGCAGCCAGCGCGAGCGATAGCAGCCACCGCGCACCATGTTATCTATGCGTTCGCAGCTGACGCTGTGTGCTCGCAGACGACGTGCGGTATTGAGCAATATATCAGCCCCAGCTGCCGAAAGTACGCGAAACGGCGAAGACACTGCAACGGCAGTTGCCTTGCTATTGATTTCGTCATCGGTGTAGCCGAATTCCGATAAATAGCGAATAGTATCTGGTTGTTCCAGTGCCAGATGCTGCGACGAATTAAATTCGGGTTCGTCTTCCAGCCATTCGAAACCGTCAGGGGTGGTGGCAGGGAAGGGGATAGCTGATTCACTCATGAATAATGCGGCCTGCAATAGATTTGTTGTCAGTATATTTTATGTGTGATGTTCAGACCAACTGTGCAACAGCCTTGCAGCCTCGAGCATTGATGCATGAATATTACGTGAAGCGATCGCATCACCTATTCTGGCCAGATAAAACTCACCACCAGAGAGTGTTTTGTTGAAACAAGGCTGCCCCTGGCTTAGTGCATACAGGTCGACTACGCCGTTGTTGTGGCTCAGGCTGCAC
>CAYZVB010000361.1:0-3857 GCA_964481315.1 uncultured Granulosicoccaceae bacterium | reverse complement strand
GCACAGTGATTCGAATACTTCCGCATTGGGCGTTGTGCCGTTTTCAATTATCACTGCATCGATGACTACGCTTTCTTCGGCTTTTGTGAGTACATTTTGCAGGGTTGCTATTTTACGATTGCCCTTGGCTGTTATTGCTGTCAGGTCTCTGTTTGGCAGGAAATTAACATCCTGTTGATAAAGGCTACGCAGTGTTACCGGTTTAGTCGTCGCACCAAGCTCTGTTAATGGTTCTGTGTCGGGCGTGGCAAAATGCAGTTGTTCTGCATGTTGCGCCAGATACTCAGCAGTTACTGCACCTGCATGGGTGCCGGTTTCATCCCACAACAGCACAGACCCGTGCGGATGGGCGTGTCCTGCAAGCACATCCCATGACGACAATGCATGCATACTGCCCGGGAAGTGAGTTTCGTTTGGGCTGCCACCAGTGGCAGTTATTACCAGGTCGGGGCTAAGCGGAAGGATATCTTCATTGTCTGCATAACTGTTTAAACGGATATCTACCTGCAGGCGATCAAGTTCATCGGTGAGCCACGCCGTAATGCCGCAAATCTGTTGTCTTACTATACTTTTGGCAGCCAGTTTAAGCTGCCCGCCAAGCTGCGGTGAAGCTTCGAATAATGTGACGTTATGTCCCTGCGATGCGGCAATTCTGGCGGCTTCCATACCGCCGACGCCACCACCGGCAATAACTACTTTTTTGCGTGTAGTGGTTTTTACCTGAATATGATGGAGTCTGGCTTCCCGACCGGTGGCAACGCTGTGGCCGCATACTGCAGGCTTTCCCTGATTAACACGGTCTACGCAATAGCCCAGTCCAACGCAAGGCCTGATATGACTTTCTTTACCGGCATTTAGTTTTGCAACCAAATAAGGGTCTGCAATTTGCGCACGCGTCATACCCACCATATCGACAATGCCTTCTTTAATTAAGTGGCGCGCAGTGGCACTATCGTTAATACCACCGGCGTGAAAAACCGGCACGGATACTTTGTTTTTTATACCCTGAACTGTTTGAAAATTGTTTTGCTTTAGCCCCATTGGTGGTACCCAGCCTGCAAGCCCGAGATCATCATACGGTGCACCGGTGAGTACATTAAGAAAGTCGATGCTGCCGGACTGGTCCAGCATTTCGGCAGCGGCAATACCTTCCTGTGCTGTCAGGCCGTTTTTGGTTTGTTCGTCACCTGTTAATCGGATACCAATAATGAAGTCATAGCCCACACGTTCACGAACTGCCTGCAAGACTTCGAAAGTCAGGCGTAACCGGTTTTCAAGACTGCCACCATAGTGATCCGTGCGTGTGTTGATGTCCGGTGATAGGAACTGACCCAGCAGATGCGCGTGCGAGAGTATTTCAATGCCATCGAAGCCACCCTGTTGGCAGCGTGTGGCGGCATTGGCAAAGTCTTCGGCAATGCGTTGCAGGTCGCTGTTGTCTGCCACTTTAGGGATAGAACGGTGCGCCTGTTCGCGTTTGCCGGAAGGCCCGATGACCGGCAGCCAGTCGGCGTCGTCCCATCCTGTACGGCGACCCATATGCGTTAGCTGACACATGACGGCAGCGCCGTGTGCCTTTACTCCGTGTGTTAGTTGTTGAAACCACGGCACAATCGAATCGTCACCTGCATAGAGCTGGCCGAATACTGAAGGGCTGTCTGGAGACACATTGGTAGAGCCGCCAATAATGGTTAATGCACAACCACCGAGAGCTTTTTCTTCATGGTAAAGGCGGTAGCGGTGCTTCGGGTGGCCGTCTTCGGCAAATGCCGGTGCATGCGCGGTGCTGAGGATGCGGTTGCGCAAACTAAGGTGCTTTAGTTCGTAAGGTGCCAGCAGCGGGTCATTGGTATGTGGTGATGTAGTATTCACAGACATTGACTACAGAGGTTTACCCGCACAATAGCCTGTGGGTGCTGATACTGAGATACTTAAATGCGACAGGTCTGGTTTTGCATGTCTAAGGTGCCTTGCCTGGCGTTATATTCGGATACTGGAGTGCCACAATGAAACATATAACCCATCTGGTGTTTGACCTTGGCGGGGTAATTGTCGAGCTGAAGGGAAAGCCGATAAAACCGGAGTGGTTTGCTTCAGGCGCTGAACCTGATGACATCTGGCATAAGTGGTTATTGTCTGAAGCGCCGCGCGAATACGAGTCAGGTCGAATTTCCGAACTGGAGTTTGGCCGTCGCATTGTTGATGAACTGGCACTGAAAACCACCAGTGAAGAGTTTTTAAATTACTTTGCCGGACTTCCGGTGGGGCCATACGCCGGAGCCAGGGAATTACTGTTATATTTGAAGCAGAGCTACATGACAGCGCTTTTTTCAAATTCAAATGTTGTGCACTGGGCACGTAAGATGGGAGAAATGCAGTTGGGAGAATTGTTTGATTTTCAATTTGCATCACACCTTATGGGTTGTGCAAAGCCAGAGCCGCTTGCCTATCACAAGGTATTGGAGGGGCTTGGCGTGCCTGCCAAGCACATACTGTTTTTTGACGATAATAAAATTAATGTAGATGCAGCTCTGCAGCTGAATATAAACGCGGTGCAGGTAGATGGATTTGAGCATCTTGTTGAAGTGCTCGACAGTTATGGCATTGCAGATACTCAATTTTTGCAGCGAATCAGACGTCATGCCACGTAAAATCTACTTTATCTCGCACCCCGATGTCGACATTAACCCGGAAATACCCGTGACACGCTGGGGGCTTTCTGCAACCGGTCGCGAGAAAAGTATACAATTGCAACACAAGCCGTGGATAAAAACGCTTTCTGCGATCTGGTGCAGTAGTGAACAGAAATCTATCGAGTGTGCACAAATACTATCTGCGTACACAGATGTTGGTGTCACACAGCTTGCTGCACTTGGAGAGAATGATCGTTCTTCGACAGGGTATTTACCGGGGCCTGAGTTTGAAGCAGTGGCTGATCAGTTTTTTGCACAACCCGAAGTGTCGGTTCGGGGGTGGGAAACTGCAGTCGCCGCACAACAGCGAATTGTTAAAGCGGTATCGTTGATTGATACAAAGGCGAAGGGCACGGAGCCGCTTGCTATCGTGTCTCATGGTGCTGTGGGCACGTTATTGTATTGTTACCTGAATAACCTCGACATCAGCCGGCGCTGGGATCAGCCGGGTTCGGGTGGTGGTAACTATATGGTGATAGATACCGGTACTTCGTGCTCATGGTGGCAGCCGATTGATTAGTGCGGGGGGCATATAATGAAAGTGCTGGTACTTGGTGGTACCGGATCGATTGGCGCTGCAGTTGTTCAGCGCCTTGTGGAGTATGGTCATACGGTGGTCGGTTTGGTCCGTTCGCAGCGTTCGGCCCGTGCGCTTGAGCGGGCGTGTGCGCAACCGTTGCATGGCGATATATTGAAGCCCGATGTGTGGGTGGAAGCCTGTGATCATATAGATGCAGTAATTCATGCTGCCGCTACCTGGGACAGCCAGATGAGTGTGGCTGATAGTTTAGTGGTAAACGCTGTACTACAGCGGCTGTCAGCCAGTGGTGAAGGCAAGGCTTTTGTCTACACCGGCGGGTGCTGGTTATACGGTGAAACCGGTGACCGTGTCGCCACCGAAGAGAGTCCGGCCGACGAGCTTGAGAGCTTCGCCTATACACAATCCGCCGTACAAAAGGTGCTATCGGCAAAGCAGGTTCGCGGTATGGTGATTCACCCTGCAATGGTCTACGAGCGGGGCGGCGGCGTTTTTGAACATATTTATCGTGATGCCGAAAATCTGGGGTATGTTCGTGTGGTTAAGAGCGCTGCAACGCGCTGGCCACTGGTACACCGGCTTGATCTGGCTGATTTATATGTACGAATGATTGAGCAGGGCAGGCA
>CAYZVB010000360.1:0-5708 GCA_964481315.1 uncultured Granulosicoccaceae bacterium | reverse complement strand
CCATTAATGTCGGCCTGTATAGCAATTTCGAGGCTTGAAACAAAGTCAAAGTTATCATCGTTGCCATCTTCGAAAGTATCGTGTTCTGACATATCTGACTTATCAGAAATAGAGAACGTAAGGCTTCTTAACTTAACCTCGGTCAGAAAATCAAAGTCTTCCCGTTGATACGCATCCTGGCTTGTGACATCCATCGGGATAGTCGCCAGCGTGAGGGGGAGTGTTTGACTTAGTCCGATTCCCTGAATTGTAGACTCTGGAATTGTTTCGTCGACGCTAAAATACCCAAGCGTCGTATCGCTGCAACCACTGGCTACCGCAGTTAACAGTCCAGTAATAGTGATCGCTTTGATTGCATATTGCAAAACAGACTCCTGTTTGATGGGTGCGCTCAGGGTGTGCAGGTAAAAAATTCGCCACTGATACCTCGTGGCAACTGTTGTTCCAACTTCCCGCCACCGATGGTGGCGGGTCGTCGGACTGGCAATGGTTGGCGAACTTACTTCGCTTCAATTATTGTCATCACCAGCTTGCCATGCGCCTTCACCGGTCCGTCTTCTTTTGCACCGAGCGTATATTCAAATATCCCTGTTTTGTTCCCTCCTTCTTCACCGTGCAGCATTAGCATCAGGCGTTCTCCGGCGTTAACCTGCTCAGTGAGAATAGCAACCACGTCAGTGGTGACACCTTTGCGTAAGGGGGCATGTCCAACCACCGGACCGGGTTTTCCAGCGTCGTCGGTGCGGTGGACCACCAGCCAGCCATTCGCTTCCGCTTTAACTTCTGACGCGGTTACCGTGCCCCCTGAGACATCCTGGTCGTCACCACTGACGCTCATCATATGGCCGCCGGCAGTAGCGAGGGCGCTGGTCAACATTAGTGTTGAAGCACATAAACATAAACAAATAGTTTTCATGGTATTTCCTGTTGTGGGTTGTGTGAATTGGTAAACATGATTGTCATTGAAGGCTAAGGAATACAGGTCGAAGTACCGTCCCACCCGTAGCCGTCGCCGTCAGTGTCGATACACTGATTAGTGTGTTGTGGCGGTGTACAGGTTGCCGTACCGTTCCAGCCATAACCGTCACCGTCCGTGTCTATACATACCTGGTCCGGTGTGGTGACGTGGTCTGGTATGCATGTGGTAAAGCCGTCCCACCCAAAACCATCGCCATCGCTGTCTATACAGGCGCCGGTATTGTTCGTTGTGGACATTCCTGGAGAACCTGCGTATGGAGTGACCAGGTATGGGAAATGGTTGTCGAAATCAGTGGCGGAAAGCGGCACGCCGTCAGTCAGAGCGACGTTGCCAATCGGTGCCTGATCCGGCGTGCAAAGTCCAAGATCCAGGCCTTCACCAATTGGCAACGGGTAACAAAGCGCCCCCATGGCCACGCGCAGACCGATATCCACAGCATCATCACCGGGGCGACGTCCATTGGGAAACCCGGCAAGGTCACCGGCCGCCACACCGAGTGGTTGTTGATCGGCACGGGGTGTTACCGGTATACCGGTATTGAGTCGCAGCATCTCCGAGGGCGTGACTGTTTTAAGCTGGTTAACGCCTGGAAAACCCGTTAAAAAACCGCTAACCAAATCCTGACGCGGCAAATTGGATGGTGCGAGATTCTCGATGCTGGTACCCAGCGTGTCGTTCACTGCATCGCGAAACAATGAATCAACAATCGCAGGGAACGCAGGGTTTGTCACATAACTCGCAAACTGCGTGTCATCTTTTGGTTCGCTGCTGTTAAACGTATTTTTGTCAGGGAATCCGATAAACAGTTCATTGACGAGAAAACTGCCAAGGCGCGATACCTGTACCATTGGTCCGCTCACACGTTCCGGTTCTTCAAGCGTGCCGTGCGGATTAATTTGTGTGGTTTCGGGCAGGCTCGCAGTGGTCCAGCTGCCAATCACGCCGTTGCCGTCACCGGTAATGCAGGCCACCGGCAGTTCCAGTGCCAGGGTGGTTACATTATTGCGGGCCAGGTCATTGCGAGCGGCATCCTGTTGTACTGCGCCGGTGAATGCAGCGCCCACTGTGCTGTCAGCGTCGATCGGTACGTAGTTAACCAGATCAAACGTTTCGCCTAAAGCAATTTTGAATGGATCGAGCCGCTGGCCGGCAAAAACACGGCCATGGGTGTCACAGCCTGGCACTTTTATCTGATGAACAAAGCTTCGGGCATACTGCTCGTAGGCGGGTGGTGCACCGAAAGTTTTACTACCAATGTTGTCAACCGGTTTTGAGAAACTGGCGTTGCCATGCTGATCGGTAATGCGATGACCAGTATCATCGCCATTTGTTGCAAGTCGCATTTCATAGTGTTCAATGTACGCCAGGCCAGGGGCACTGTCGGCGGTAATCGGCGCTACGTTACGCAGTATTGACGGTATCGATGCAGCGCCAATTGAAAACTCGAGAATGCCGCTGTCCGGCGCACGGTTATCGAAGTCAAATTGAAAAGTGAGGTCTTCTACTGCATCGCCGTCATTGTCAATATGTATTTCATATAAGGCGTTCTCATCGAGTGGATAGTAGTTCGGACCGCTATATGCCGATTGAGTAGGGTTGTAGTTGGCAATAAACGTCACGAAGTGCTCGCGACCCGGTTCGTAGCTGTTAAATGCATAGAAATCGGTTGCATCAACCTGCGGGTATTTCAGTATGAACGGTGCCTCGCGGTGACTGGAGGCCTGCAGCGCAGCAGGTGTTGACACCATGATGCCGGTGAATATTGCACCGCAAACAGCGCTACCAAGCGTACAGCGGGAGTGAGATAATAAAGTTTTCATAGATTTACTTAGTCTCGTTTGCAGATCCGCTGAAATTGCGGTCTTGTTGTAGTTACGGAGCCGTGCTGTGCTGCAGATGCAAAGCTTCAAAAAAAATTTATCACCCCCAATTGCATCTATTCGGTGATTTGAGTCCGTATTGTAAATATTGCAAATCAGGTGTTGTTAAATTGACCGGCTAACCGGAGACGGTTGTACGTATTACAAACGTTTGTGCAACTAAGGTTAAATCAGAAACAGCCAACAGGCGCTTATGACAAACTCATTAAACGAAAATCGAGACACAGAGCTCACGCAACTGCTGTTGCGTGTTGCAGGCGCTGATCAGGCAGCATTTAACCGCCTGTATACCAGCGCATCACCCGCTATTTACGGCGTGTTAATGCGAATGTTCGACAACAGCGCTGCTGCTGAAGATGCGCTGCAGGAAGCGTTTGTCAGGATCTGGCAGAAGGCCGCCACGTACGACAGTTCGCAGGGCAAGCCACTCACCTGGATGACCAGCATCGCCAGATATCATGCGCTTGATGTTCTGCGTTCGCAGTCTTCAAGGGTGTCGCGTGATCAGAATTTTGCCACCGAGGCGGAACGCGCTCGCGATACCTTGCAAGGTCTGCAGGATCAGGTCGATGACAGTCAGTTGCTTTCTATTTGCCTTGAACGGCTTGAACCCGAGGCACGCGATTGCGTAGTCCATGCGTACTGCGGTGGTTACAGCCATCAGGAACTGTGTGATCTGACAGGACGCGCGCTCGGCACGATCAAAAGCTGGATCAGAAGATCTCTTAATTCACTGCGGGAGTGTGTCGATGAACTTGCCTGATTCACAATGGAAAATGCTGCAGGCCGGCGAGTACGTGCTTGGTACACTCGACAGTGATTCTGTTGCAGAGGTAAACCAACAAATGAACACTGACACAGAATTGCGGGAATTAGTGGTGGACTGGCAGGAAAAATTGCAACCGTTATCGGCTACTATCGAACCTGTTGTGCCGCCACAGGCGGTGTGGCGCCGTATTACCGATGAGCTTGGGATTAATGCACCTGAAGCTACTGCCACTCAACCGACAGTGAACCGCTTCGACCCGGAACGACGAGTAAAACGGCAGCGCAGCCGGCGCAGGTCGCAGGCCTGGCAGTGGATTGGCCCTATGGCTCTGGCTGCCAGTGCGGTATTGGCAGTCGCGCTATGGCATACGCAACAGCGGCTGTCTGAGCCATCGTTCGATGTAGTGAGCGTTGTCAGTGATGCTGAAAACAATCCGCTCTGGGTGATCAACGCGTCGTTACAACAACAAACCGTACAAATCACCGCACTGGCGCCGCCGGCAATAGAAGATAACCAGGATCATCAATTGTGGCTGGTCAAACCGAACGACGAAGGTGTCAGTTCGCTAGGCATATTGCCGAGGAATTCGAACGTCACTGTGATCAACAATGTAGACCTGTTGCGTGAAGACGCCGTCGCATTTGCAGTCAGTCTGGAACCATTGGGTGGCTCTCCGGAACCGGTACCAACAGGTCCGGTGCTGTTCCAGGCCGCGTTTAATACGGTGCAGAAACCAGTGCGTTAAAAAAGAATCAGTGCAGAACAATGATCTTCTGCATCTGATCGTCGCATCGAGTCCGTATATGGGTAAACCCAGCAACGGACACTGACATGCTAAAGAAAATACTGACCCTCGCTCTAGTGGGGGTCGCCCCTGTATCTGCACACGAATTCTGGATCGAACCACTCGACTACACACTCGACAGCGGCCAGGTGTTGGAAGCCGAGGTTCGCTCCGGTGAATTCTTTGAGGGAGATGTATTTCCCTTCATGCCGCAACGCATTGTTGCGGCCGAAGTCGTTAATGATACCTCTCGCGTTTCTTTACAGGGGCGGGCAGGGGACTTTCCGGCACTAACCCATCGCGTCAACGACGGGCTCTCTATTGTCAGCTATCAATCGACACCTTCTACGCACACACACAGTAACTTTGCAGAGTTCCAACACTTTCTGCAGGAAGACGGTTTGCAATGGGTTGAGCAGGTTCATCGTGAGCGAAAGCTGCCTGTGGAGAATTTTAGAGAAAACTTTACACGCTACGCAAAAGCACTGGTAACTGCGGGTAAGGTAAGCGGGCAAGACCAGGCCGTCGGGTTGCCCTATGAGCTAATTGTGATGTCGCCCATGGGCGACAACCAGGCTGTGACAGTCGAACTACAGCTTCTTGCACGCGGTGAGCCTGCACAGAATACGCAGGTGACTGTTTTCCGGAAAAAGTCGGGTTCACTGGCAAGTGATGAGCCTCTGAAGCTGCGCACCAATCGTTACGGGCAGGTTTCTATTCCGGTAACAGGTGGGCACGAGTATCTCGCCAGCGCAGTGATTATGACTGCAGGAAAAGAAGTGCCCTGGCACAGCCACTGGACGTCGGTCACATTCGAAGTATCAAAGTAAAAAAAAGTTGAATGGCTGCATCTACTGCCATTCGTGAGTCCGTAACTACCAATGAACAAGTGTTCAATAACGGAGATTCCCATGATTCTACAGCGTAAAACAATTGCAACGGCCGTGAGCGCAGGTGCGATGGCATTCAGTATCGCCGCCGTCGCTTCCAGTCACCGTGAGGCACCGTACATTACCCAGCAACCGAAAATCGATGCCACTGACTTTTATCTTTTTAACAGCTACGAACCCGGTCGCGAAGACTATGTCACGCTGATCGCCAACTACGTACCACTGCAGGACAGCTATGGCGGACCGAACTACTTTACTATGGACCAGCAGGCGGTGTACGAAATTCACATCGACAACGATGGTGATGCGGTCGAAAACCTGACATTCCAGTTTACCTTTGACAACGTCGTTGGCGCTGAGGGCAGCGGTGCAGCACTGACTATCGGTGATCAACAGGTAGCAGTAC
>CAYZVB010000359.1:2930-5775 GCA_964481315.1 uncultured Granulosicoccaceae bacterium | reverse complement strand
CCGAAGCCGGTCGCGCCAACGGCACCAGCCAGTCAACGTCGGGCGGCTATGACGGCTATGCCGAATGTGTACGCACACAATTTGACGCCAGCGTTCAATCGGTCACCGGGCTACTGCCCTATTTCTTTGAGATTATCGATCCGTACAGTATTAACCGGCAGGGTGAAGATGTTGGCCCGAAATATCGCACGGGTATTTACAGCCGTTTGGATTCGCACCTGAAAGAAGCCCGCCAGTTTATTGCGGGGCGCAAAGACTGCGACCGCATCGTGGTGGAAGTGCTTGCACTCAGTAACTTCGTGAGCAGCGATGCAGAACATCAGGACCGTCTACACCGCTGCCCCGGTGACTACTGCCACATTGATCCGGCGCTGCTGCACAAATACAAGGTAAAATAAAGGTACTACCCTCTGCACGCGGGTACGTCAGGGACACCTTCGCTTTTTACTTTTTGCAGGTTGGCTACCGTTGAGTTTGTCATTAAAGGCTCCACTCCCAGCTCTGTCAGTTGCAGCGACGCGGCTTCCATTTCATAAAAACGCCTTTCAGCATGCACCCCTGTACCCTGCACCAGCCTTTGCAGCATGCGATGGTCCATCGCGGTAAATTCATCAACCAGGTTCTGCCATAACCAGTCCTCACAGCCTGCCCGTTTTGCACCATCCAGAGACTCAATTAACAAACCTGCCAGCCCTTTAATCACCACACTGCGCAGCAACTTGCGTTCGGCAGCGTCTCCGGGGTTATTGCTAACGATTTCGACCGGCATACCAAAGCCGATCAAAAGATCACGTAATGCCGTAGCGCCGGTTCCGGCAAACATAGCCGGCGTCTTTACACCGTTAGCCGGTACCATTGCCATTAGCGCCACATCACAGAACCGCAGCCCGGCGTTCTCTGCCGTGACAGCCAGGTCTTGCTTTAGCCCGGCACTGGCGCTGGCAAAATCTGCGTAAACTGCATTTTCCGGTATTGCTTCAATTGCCTGAGCCAGTGCAGTGCAGGCGTCGACAGACCCGGTAAACGACAGAACAAAGTCAGCATCGGCTACTGCCTGTTGTGCAGTTGAGTGCCGTTCAATACCTGATGGTGTATCGACATCGGCAGGGTCATAACCGTTCAGCGTAATGTCGAGCCCGCGAGCAGCAATTCCACCGACGATATCTGAACCGATAAGGCTACCGGCTTCACCGAGCCCGAATATGGCAATTTTAGTCATTGTTCGTTTTCCGTTGGCGTCGAAACGCGTTAACTCATGCCTAGCATGTTAGTGATTATCACCCTTTGACGTATTTTTGCATCGTTCCATGCCTATTGTGAGGCAAATGATGAGCGGAATTTCGCCGCCCAGACGCCGTTAATTTCCACCAGTACCCACAGCGAACGAAAACAGGTGATTATTGAATCATCGGCGCGGAACCGCCGAATTTCTGCATCGAGATGGACCTTGTTACTCGACGCCTGCAGCACTCTAATGTCGTGGAATTGAGAATAAGACCAGTCGCCGCCTGCACGCTGGCGAAAATCGCTAAGATAGTGTTCCGGACCATCCCAGGTCTTTAACACCGCACCGCTGAGGCGAAAGTGTGGGAAATGCAGTGTTGCCGCCAGTCCCGAGGCATTGCCGTCGTTTAAAGCTGCAATATGCCTTTCCATAACTGCAAGGGCGGCGTCGATAGCTGGTTGCTGCGGGTGCAAAGGCAATTATCCGAATGAGTAAACTGATGACTGTAGATGACAGGCTAAAAACACTATAATCGATCTGCCTGTCGATTTGATCTTTCAGCGAATTTGCAGGGTGCGCGTGTAGGGTGTTGTGACTGCGATACCGTTGCCGATTTACACTTTTGCCACGCCATTGCGTTCCGGATAACGCTGCTTTTTCCAATTAAACAGATCGAACGCCAATAGTGGCGGACCAATCAGGACCTTTGTATGACCACAGAACTCACCCTGCCCACTGATAAAATAAAAGCGCAAATTACCGATGCAACTGGCCATATTATTTTCAACAACCCCGAACGCTACAACGCTGTATCACTGGAAATGTGGGATGCGGTTGAACAGGCACTAAATGAGTTTGCCAAAGATGATCGCGTTCGTGTGGTCGTGCTTTCCGGTGCCGGCGGCAAGGCTTTTGTGTCCGGTGCCGACATTTCGAAGTTTGAAAAAGAACGCGGTTCAAAAGAAGCAACCGAGCACTACAACGCGCGTATCAGTGTGGTTTATAAAACCATCGAAAACTACCCCAAACCAACCATCGCCATGATCA
Source organism: uncultured Granulosicoccaceae bacterium (assembly GCA_964481315.1). GTDB lineage: Bacteria > Pseudomonadota > Gammaproteobacteria > Granulosicoccales > Granulosicoccaceae. The sequence continues at coordinate 3,503 of CAYZVB010000359.1, read as the reverse complement.
ACGGCCACTGCATTGGCGGCGGACTGAATCTCGCTGCCTGCACCGACTTCCGTGTTGCTTCAGCCAAATCCCGTTTTGCAATGCCTGCCGCCAAACTGGCGCTGGGTTACCCGTTCGATGCCATTCGCAGACTAATGAATGCTGTGGGTCCGGGTGCGGCCAAACAAATGATGTTTACTGCCAAGGCAATCGATGCCGACACTGCCATGCGGCACGGACTGTTGCAGGAAGTGGTAGCCGAGGAAGCACTGGAAGAACGTGTGTCCGAACTGGCTGGCACCATTGCCGGTAACGCGCCGCTGACAGTTCGCGCCATGAAGTATATTGCAACACAGGTCATGCAACCCGACCCTGCCGCACGTGATCTTAAACGATGTGAAGAGATGGTCGCGGCTTGTTTTGCATCGCAAGACTACATTGAAGGAAGAAAGGCTTTTATGGAAAAACGCAAACCCGAATTTCAGGGCAAGTAAAAAGCAATACCGTTGTCAGCACTAATAGTATTGCTGACAACAGCCTTAAGGAACGGCAAACGTTAACGAAGCCCACAGCGTTTCCCATGCAACATTATGC
>CAYZVB010000359.1:0-2920 GCA_964481315.1 uncultured Granulosicoccaceae bacterium | reverse complement strand
CGGTGAGCCGGCTTTACCGGTAATGTCACCTCGCCGCTGCTATCGGTTTTATGCAGCGAAACTGTCACCAGTCCCGACTGGTTTTTTTCAAACAGTTCAATTTGAATGTATGGCACCGGCTTTCCCTGATGAAAGCCCGCCACAGTAAGGCCGTTTGCCAGGTCATCGGTATAAGGATTGTTAAGCGCTACCAGTTCTACCGCCAGACCTGCCTGTTGATCACTACCGTCACCACCTGCCACTGCAACCAGTGACTTCGAATAACGCGAGTAGGCTTCTTTAAAGCCGCTCTCGGGCAGGCCCCGCGCCTCGTGTCGCTGTTTGATATTTGCAAACGCCTTGTGATCGGCAAAGCGCTGAAACTTTTCCCACTTGGAATATCGCAGCGTAGTGACCTTCTTTTCGTGGACCACAATTGCCAACCCGGCTTTGTTTGCGGCGACATTAACCGCCGGACTGTCTCCCATGCGCGCCTGAATCGGGTTGGCAGTACCGCCCGTGAAAATGTCAAACCTATTGGTGGTATTCTTTACATACGGCTGACCGGAGCCCTCGAACTTTTCGCCGTTACGCAGGTATGCAACGATACGCTCGCCAGTGTCAATCTGATAGCTGACCGGTTCAATCCAGAATTCGTGGGCGGCCAGTGGTGGTGTTATCACTATCAACAATGCAACAAAAAAGCGATGTCCAACCGGACCGCACAACCAATGTATATTCATATGAAAAAACTCCTGAGTCTGCAACAGGTGCGAAGTGTCTGCGTTATTAACTGCATTATTCCAGCAATATTCTATCTGCTGACGGCGCCTGCTGCACAGGCACACGAAGTGACCCCGTCGGTCAGTGATCTGTACATAGAAGACGGTCAGTCTGTCACCCTCGAAATAGCGCTAAATCTGGAATCTTTTCTGGCGGAAATTGATCTTCAGGCACTCGCCAACACCGACGAATCAGACAGTGCAGCAGATTATGATCGGTTTAGAGCCATGTCAGGTTCTGAACTGGAAACAGCATTTCAACAATTCTGGCCGCAGATGCAATCGCGAATTGCCATTAGTGCGGCAGAGCCGCTTGCGTTAACGCTACAAAGTGTTGCTGTACCTGAAGCAGGCAACATTGACCTTCCCCGGTCATCAAAAATCAGTATTGGTGCCATCCTGCCACGTAACGCACCCGGTATCCGTATCAGCTGGCCAGCCGACTATGGTGCATTAATCATCCGTCAGCAGGGTGTGAATGAACCTTACACCGGTTATCTGGAATCAGGGGCAATCAGTGAGCTTATAGCGGTTGCCGGCGGTGGTAAAAAGTCAGCGTGGCAAAGTTTTCTACATTACATACCCGTTGGTTTTGACCACATTCTGCCGAAGGGGCTTGATCATATTCTGTTCGTACTGGGGCTGTTCTTTTTAAGCACCAGCTTCAAATCACTGATATGGCAGATCAGTCTTTTTACCGTGGCACACACCGTGACATTGGTCATGGGTGCACTGGGCTGGGTAAATATTCCAGGCTCAATTGTCGAACCGTTAATCGCTGCCTCTATCGTGTATGTAGCCTGCGAAAACCTGTTTACCGATCAACTCGGTCGCTGGCGCACACTCTTGATCATTGGCTTCGGGCTACTGCACGGACTGGGCTTTGCAAGCGTGCTGGGAGAGTTCGGTTTGCCGGTAAACCAGTTTATACCGGCACTAATCGGGTTTAATGTCGGGGTAGAACTCGGGCAGCTGACCGTCGTTGCTATTGCGTTTTTTGCTATTGCTTTCTGGTGTAGAAAGCACCCGCGGTACAGGCAGCTAATCGCCATACCGGCATCGGTATTAATTGCGCTGGTGGGGGCGTGGTGGTTCGTTGAACGGTTGTTTCTGTAACGCACTACAGGGTGGGCATTGCCAGGTAAAAACGACAACAGGTTTTCGACAAATCCTAACGCCAGTAAACCGATTGCCTTAGCGCTTATGCTGCACATCCTGACCCGCCAGAAACAACCATGTTTCCACTACCGTATCAGGATTGAGGGACAAGCTAGTGATTCCCTGCTCTATCAGCCATTTAGCGAAGTCCGGGTGATCGGACGGCCCCTGACCGCAAATTCCAACGTACTTGCCAGCTTTTTTTGCAGCAGTAATTGCAAATTCAAGCATCTTTCTTACCGCGGGATCGCGCTCGTCAAAAAGGTGCGCAATCAGGCTGGAGTCACGGTCGAGCCCCAGAGTCAACTGCGTCAGGTCGTTAGAACCGATCGAAAAGCCATCGAATCGTTGTAGGAACTCATCCGCCAGAAGGGCATTACTTGGTACTTCACACATCATAATCACCTGCAAACCGTTTTTACCTCGCTCAAGTCCATTTTCCTTTAATAGATTTAAAACGTCATCCGCTTCCTGCAACGTGCGTACGAACGGGATCATAATCCTGACATTCTCAAAACCCATCTCATGGCGCACTTGTTTTATCGCATGACACTCTAGCTCAAAACATTGCTGAAACGACGATGAAACATAGCGCGACGCGCCACGAAACCCGATCATTGGGTTTTCTTCATCTGGCTCGAATTTATCTCCCCCGACCATATTGGCGTACTCATTGGATTTAAAATCACTGAGCCGTACAGTTACCGGGTGCGGATGGAACGCCGCGGCCAGCGTCGCAATTCCCTCACAGAGTTTTTCAACATAGAAGGTGGCTGGACACGAATAGCCAGCCGCCCGGGCGTCAATTTCTTCTCGAACAGAAGCCTCCATAACGTCGTAGTTAAGCAATGCCTGAGGGTGAATACCAATGGTGTTGCTGATCATAAACTCAAGCCGCATTAACCCGACACCATGATTTGGCAATCTCTGGAAGTCAAATGCGCGCGCCGGGTTTCCAACATTCATTGTGATTTTAAAAGGCAGCTCTGGAATGTTGTCGA
>CAYZVB010000358.1:1397-5783 GCA_964481315.1 uncultured Granulosicoccaceae bacterium | reverse complement strand
TTGATCAGGCCGGTATTGCGACGCCGCCCTACTTCTCCGTCCACAAGGTCAGTCAAATACTGCAGCACAATCATCAGGGAAATGCCCCACATCCAGCGCAGATCTGTGGCGGCAAGTTTACCGAAAAGCAACACACCAGCCGACCAGAGTACAGTGGTAAAAGTAAGGTGCCAGGTTTCAACTGCCGGCGGTACAAGCGGCACAAGCCAGTTCTTAAGCTTGTTTTCAACCAGCGTCAGAATCGACTGGCCGACTTTCCTGTCACCCGCGAATGACTCTTTACCGGCGGGTTTCTTCACGCTTGTACCTCTAAGGTTTTCTTACAGTATAGTCGGCGCAGATCAATCCATGCAGTCAGGAAAGCTGCTCCTGGTGATCTTTAGGGCATACTGTTTTACTGATCTTTTAAACTGTCTTCCTGCAGCAGCCCTAACTGGGTGGCTCTTTGCTCCCAGCGTTTGCGCGCAAGCGCCTGCATATCTTCGGTGTGGTCGAGCTCATCGACAATTTCAATACCCAGCAATGTTTCTATCACATCTTCCATAGTAACAATGCCGGCCTTGCCGCCAAACTGATCAAGCACCAGCGCAATGTGCTCACGCGTTTCAATAAAGCGCGTAAACAACTTGAGAATTGGAAAATCTTCAGAAACAGCAATAATGTCCCGCCGCAGCTCTGATACCGGCGCCTGCGAATCAGGGGACTTCAGAAGCGAAGCAAGCATTTCGTCTTTTAGAAAGTAGCCGGTAACGTTATCGGGGCTGTCTCTGTAAACCGGTATGCGCGAGAACCGCAGATCACTGTGTGCCGCATGAAAGTCTGCCAGACCGGTCGTTTCATCACAGGAAATCACCACAGTGCGAGGCGTCATTACATCTTGTGCGCGAACCTTGTTGAACTTGAGCAGGTTGTGCAGGTACTGCGACTCGCTTTTATCCAGCACGCCCTGCTCGCTGCCAAGGGTTGCCATGGCGGTGAAGTCAGCTCGGCTTAATACACTTGCAGATTTATCTTTTTTCAGCATCCGGGTAATCATTTGGCTTAGCATTACCAGCGGCGCCAGTGCCTTAATAATCAGGTTAAGACTTCGAACAGTAAATGGTGTTAGTTCGCGCCAGAAGTTGGCACCGATTGTTTTAGGCACAATTTCAGACAACAACAAAATAGCCAGAGTCATCACAACCGGCACCACAACACTTGCCATCAGTGACACGCCCCAGACACGGCTGGCCTGCGCACCCACTCCGATCGCCCCTACAGTATGCGCTATGGTATTGAGCGTCAGTATCGCAGCGAGTGGTCGGTCGATATTCTCTTTAAACGCCTGCAGCGACTCACCGGGCTCACCGCCCTGCTGAACCAGTTGCTGCGTGTGAGCCGGCGTAATACTCAACAATACAGCTTCCCAGATAGAACACAAAAACGAGAACACAATAGAAAGCACGAAGAACAATATCAACATCAACATTGAAGCGGTGGTCCTGTGATGACAATGATTTTTAAGCGAAATCCGGGATGAAAACCGGGCTGTTAACCATAGCAGATTTCACCCTGCCGCACGGCCATTGATCACCATGTTTCACACCCCGTCAGACAAGGCCGCGGGGCACAACCTTACCCGCTACACCGCCAGTGCGCCGGCCCGCCGACCGAAAATAGTGTCGAAACACTGTCAGAAAGCTGCGGCAGCCGGAATTCCGGCACTACGCCAGCAACCGGCAGTATCCCGAATTGCTGACTGCTACATGAATATCAGGTGTCACAGCGAAATTGATGGCTCACATTTCGCAAATAACAGCAAAGAAGTTGTAGTCGTTCGAAGCAACCCACAACACGTACTACAACTGACCTCGAGGCTGAGAACACGTAGCTATGGCAGTACAGCATGCAATTCCGGCAAACTCCCTGCTTGACGAGGCGTTTCTCGCGTGCACGTCCGGTCACTGTATTTTCGACACCGAAGGCGTGTTGGTTTCATGGTCAGAATCTTTTGCCGAACTCTACCCCGACCTGATCGATATTGTTGACGTCGGCCTGACCTACCGACGGTTCCTGCGTTGCCTGTTCGAACGGGCGGCTATCAAAAACCTGCCTCAGGTCGACGACATTGAAACCTGGCTTGATCAACAAATGGAACTGGTTGGCAGCAAACCGTTGCAGTTTATCCATCACCTGACGGATGATCGCTATGTCCTGATCAGGCACACTCCGCTCTCGAATCAAAGCTGGCTATTCGCCGCCTTCGATATCACAGAAGTCAAACAGATCAAACATGCACATATACAAAGTGAAGAGAAGTTTCTTCAGTTTGCACGGCTTGCCACTGACTGGTTCTGGGAACTGGACGAGCGCCTGAGATACAAATATCACTCTAAGCACAACTCACCGCTTGGTGGCCTGGATGCATCGACGCTGGTTGGCAAGCCGCGAATTCTCGATGTTGCAAGTCGTATAATTAAAAACGATCAACTCGACGAACACATCAATGCATTGAGTGAACATCGACCATTTGACGTGGTGTTATCGTGGGAGAGTGAAAACGGCAAATTTTCACACTCTCATACCGTCGGTAAGCCACAGTACGACAGAAACGGTAATTTCATCGGGTATCTTGGCTGCGGTCGGGACGTCACAGAATTCTATTCGCTCAAACAAAAATTCGAGTATCAGGCGCAACACGATGAACTGACCGGCATATGGAACCGCCGTGCGTTTAGCGCATACCTGGACAAGTTAATTAGTCACAACGACGAAAAAGAAAAAAACACTCTGATCAGCATTGATCTTGATCATTTTAAACTGGTGAACGACAGCGCAGGCCATCAGGCAGGTGATCAGCTATTGAAAGAGCTGACCAATCTGATCACCAACTATATTTGCGAGAACTCTGTTATAGCCCGTCTCGGCGGCGACGAATTCAGCGCTGTCATTCCATGTAACGTCGAAGCAACGGTTGAAATAGCACAGGATCTCATAGACAAAATCAACCAGTACCAGTTTCACTGGCGCAAACGAAAGTTTAATGTAGGCGCGTGTATGGGTGTAGTCGCGATTGACAGCACTTCATCTGACAGCTCAGATCTGTTATCAAAAGCAGATATCGCGTGCTATTCGGCAAAGTCTTCCGGTCGCAATCAGGTACAGGAATACTCAAGCCAAAGCTCTTTCCAGACGCAACAGAACGACGAGCTAAACAAAGTCAAACTGCTCAACGATGCCATTAGCAACGATCATATAAAGCTGTATTTGCAACCTATTGTACCCACCGGCAACCTGAACGAAGAGCGCATCAAGTTTGAGGTGTTGTTACGGATACTCAATGGCGATGACGAGGTGATGCCAATCGCAGACATTATCCGCATTGCTGAAAAATACGACCGCATGCACCAGCTCGATTTATGGGTTACCGGCAAGGCACTAAACGCCATTGAACAAATGGCACAATACGGGGTTGATGCAACCCTTTCAGTCAATCTGTCCGGCAATACACTGAGCTCTGCAAGCAGCTTGTCGCAGATTGTGGCTCTGGTAGAGGCCTATCAGATTATTCCGGGTTCGCTGTGTTTCGAAATTACCGAAACAGCAGCTATAGCCAACATCGATAAGGTCAAAGAAGCCATGCGTGAACTGCGCTCACTGGGCTGTGAATTTTCACTGGATGATTTTGGCAGCGGGCTTTCATCTTTTGCCTATCTGCAAACTCTGCCGGTGGAGTACCTTAAGATCGATGGATCGTTTGTAAAAAGCATCATGACCGACAACGCCTGCAGAGCAATTGTCTCGTCGTTTAATACGCTCGGCCACGAGATGGGTATGCGCACTGTTGCCGAATTCGTCGAGAACAGAGAAATTGCAGAAACACTCACTACGCTCAATATTGACTACCTGCAGGGATACTACGTCGGTATGCCAAGAGACCTTGACGAATGGCTGGCAGATTATATTTCTGATCAGAGGCTCACCGGCACCTGAGGGTACGGTTACAGCACGCAACCGGTAAACACCTCGCAATAGTATTAGCCATACACCTGCATTACCCGCTGCAGGATTTCGTGTACCCTTTGAATGCTTCCCCGGGGTCACCTGTAACCGCGTCGATGTCCAGCCCGCAAAAACCGACAACATCAAGGCTGCTCGCACTGTGCGAAGCACATCTGCACGGCATTGATATTCAAAGCTATGAATTTGCCCCCTGCTACCTCTGGCACGACCGTCCGTTGTACAACGCCTTCGGCGAGCAGATCCGCGAGCTCAAAGGCGACACTATCTATCTGTATGAGCAATCAGTGTCCCCCGACAGCGATCTGTTCCACGAACTGGGGCATATGGTGGGCAGAAAACTCAACATGGTGGGGCATGGTGAAAACGGTTACCACGGTCGATGGG
>CAYZVB010000358.1:0-1387 GCA_964481315.1 uncultured Granulosicoccaceae bacterium | reverse complement strand
GAAAGTCGGCAGGGCAAACTGATTGCAGAAGTCACACAACAGAATCACTGGAGTGACTACCTGAATAACTTTGCCGCCGCACAGGATAACTTTGCCGCCAGCGCAGCCAGCGAACTATGGGCCGAACTTTTCATGCTGTGGCATCTGTACCCGTCAAAACCGGAAGCAAAGCTGCTCGATTCAACCATGCAACAACTCCAGTCAAACGACATGTGCGCACAAATCAGCGCACTGGCGCGTCTTCTTTGCATAGAAACCTGAAGCAACGGCGCAAACCGAAACCCGCCCGATACTGCCCGCTTCTATATCGCCCAGTTTCAGTCTTTTATTGGTGCCAGTGTCACGAGTGGCGTCTGTTTTGCGTGTCGGAATTTAACCGGACGCACGGATAATCAACACCACTCGAAATCACTTTAGATCAGTGCCAAAACGCATTCACGACTGCACATGTCGCACTTCAGACAGGCCCGGTGTCCGCAAATCAATTAGCGACGCCAACAGGCCACTCTGGTGATTTTAACGTCAGTACCATCCGTTGCATCCACCGATGATTCCACTCTGGCCGCAAGATGAAAATACTGATCGCTGATAACTTCCCTGAATCTCATCATCAGCAACTGACAGAACAGGGGCACGAGGTTACGCTCAACCCGTCGCTCGACGAAGCTTCCCTGCCCGAAGCTATCGCCGACAATGAAATTCTGATTGTTCGCAGTACTAAAGTGAACGCTGCCACACTTGAAACCGGCAAGCAGCTAAAACTGGTTATTCGTGCAGGCGCAGGCACCAACACTATCGATAAACCCAGCGCCGCAGAATTGGGTATTCGTGTGTGCAATGTGCCGGGCGCAAACGCAATAGCAGTCGCCGAACTGGTAATGGGCCTGATTCTATCCATCGATCGCAACATTCCGGCTAACGCCGCTGATCTGCGCGAGGGTGTCTGGAATAAAAAGAAGTACGCCAAAGCCCGGGGACTGTATGGACAGAATATCGGTATTCTCGGCCTTGGTGCGATAGGTTTTGCTGTGGCAGAACGTGCAACGGCGTTTGGTATGTCAGTTTACGCAGTCGCCAAACCCGGTCGCAGCGACGATGCAGAACAACGCATAAAGACTGCAGGTATCACTCAGTTAAACTCGATGGATGAGTTGCTCGAGCTATGCGACATAGTTTCTTTGCATATGCCGGCCACCGACGACACAAAGCAACTCGTCAACGAGCAGTTTCTCAACAAAATGAAACACGGCGCTATGTTAATCAATACTTCGCGCGGTGAACTGGTGAATGAAAAAGCACTGCTCGATGCCATCGAGAACAAAGGTATTCGTGCCGGTCTTGATGTCTACGACAACGAACCGGGCGCGTCCGACAATCAGTTCAACTC
>CAYZVB010000357.1:0-5787 GCA_964481315.1 uncultured Granulosicoccaceae bacterium | reverse complement strand
ACCCATACGTGAAGTCAATGAAGATATCATCGCCGCGTGTAAACCCGGTGCTAGTCTTCGCATTGTCGATACTTTATCGCGTCATAACCTGGGTATTGGTTTGCCGCCGGGTGCAAACCTGCACTTTGAAGGCAGTGTCGGGTATTACTGCGGCGGGCTGAATACCGGTTCCAATATTACTATCGAACGCAACGCCGGCTGGGCTGTTGGCGAAGGTATGGCAGACGGTCACATCACTGTCGATGGTTATGCCGGTATGTCGGTCGGGGCTGCGATGATAGGCGGCACTATACACGTCAAAGGCGATACCGGTCCGCGCTGCGGTGTGGCAATGAAAGGCGGTAACATTGTTGTCGAAGGCAGCATTGGTTATCAGTCGGGGTTTATGGCGCACTCGGGTCGAATTATCGCATTGGGTGGTGCCGGTGAAAGTTGTGCCGATGCGCTTTGGGAAGGCGAAGTCTGGGTGTGTGGTGATGTAAAAAGCCTGGGCGTTGATGTCAAAGTGGTTGAACCCAGTGCCGAAGAGGTTGCCGAAGTCGACGCGATTCTCGACCCGTTAGGCCTTAAGGACACTTCACGTGAGTGGCGCAAAATGGTTTCCGGCCAGCGCCTTTGGTACTTTGAAAGCAGAGACGCAAGCGCATGGCTGATGATCTAGACAAACCTTATGAATACCCGTTCGAAGTCGCGAGCGAAGATGAAATAAAATTTGGCGTTGGTGCCATTGATGGTCGGCCGGCGGGTGTGCCTGCATCGTATGATGAGGGCGGGTCTACCCGCTGGACTCCTGATGCTATCGCCGAAGTGCATGCGCTTGCGCAACTCGGTCGTTATCAGGTGCGCGGTTATAACACCTTTAACAAACAGTTGCCCACGTTTGACGATCTGACCTTCGTGCCCGCCACTATGACGCGGTTGCCACTGGAAGGGTATCGGGAAAGTTGTGAAACCAAAACAGTGCTCGGCGGTGGCAGAGGTCTGGTTGAAAAACCGATTGAACTAAAAATACCACTGTACCTGGCATCTATGTCTTTTGGTGCGCTGTCTGCCAGTGCCAAGGCGTCGTTCGGCTATGGTGCATCAAAAGTCGGTACCATGACATGCACCGGTGAAGGCGGCATGCTCGAGGAAGAGCGCTCTGCATCAAACACACTGTTGTACCAGATGTCACCGGCTCGCTATGGCGTCGATCTTGATCATCTGCGCCGTGCCGATGCGCTTGAGATTGTTGTCGGGCAGGGGGCAAAACCCGGTACCGGTGGTTTGTTACTTGGTATGAAAGTAAGTCCGCGGGTATCTAAAATGCGTACGTTACCCGAAGGCGTCGACCAGCGATCAACCATTCGTCACCCGGATTTCCTGGGGGCCGATGATCTGGCAGTTAAGATAGAAGAACTTCGTATTGCCACTAACTATCAGGTGCCCATCTTTATAAAAATGGGTGCCACACGTCCGCGCTTCGATGTGGCAGTTGCCGCCAAAGCAGGCGCTGATGTAGTGGTTGTTGACGGTGCCGAAGGTGGTACCGGTGCTTCTCCTGAGTTACTGCTGAACCATACCGGCATTCCAACAATGAGTGCTATTCGCGCTGCGCGCGAAGCGCTTGATGAATGCGGTATGTCCGATAAAGTCAGTCTGGTGGCAGCGGGTGGTATTCGCACCGGTGTCGATGCGGCCAAGTGCCTGGCGCTGGGTGCCGATGCGGTAATGATCGGTAACGGCGCTATGATCGCTATCGGGTGTAACTCACCGCGTTACCTTGAAGACTATCACGCGCTCGGTACATCACCCGGAGCGTGTCATCATTGCCACACCGGTCGTTGTCCGGTCGGTGTTGCCACTCAAGACCCTGAGCTCGAAAAACGCATGAATCCGCACGCCGGCGCAGAGCGCGTGGCAAGGTATCTGACGGCAATGACCATGGAAATTACAGCGCTTGCCAAAGCCTGCGGAAAGTCTTCGGTACATAACCTTGAAGTTGAAGACTTGCGTGCGCTTTCGTTTCAGGCTTCGGCATTTACCGGTGTCAAAATGGCGGGTATTGACCGCGCCTATGACTGGTAGTTGTCGCTTAAGTCTGTAAAACGCGTGGCTTTAGGCGTAAAGATACTGATCTATCAACCTGCGCTGCAGCAGGTTTGATTTGGCGGTAAGGTTCAGCGTCGAGGTAAGAGCACCGCGAACAAGTGGCTGTGTGCTACACAGCAGTTTTCTAAACCGTTCACTGTTGGCAATGGTCGACCAGCCAGCCGGGTGCCGGTTGGTGCTGTAGGCTGTGACATTTTCACCGGCAATGCACCTGGCAAGGTAGGCGGCATCGGCGATGCCGAGGTTCATTCCTCGCCCGCCCACCGGCGAGTGACAATGTGCTGCGTCTCCGGCCAGTAGCACGTTGCCTTTCTGGTAAGTGTTTACCTGTCTTACTGCGATATCAAAGTCGGCCTGCCGGTGAACCGCAGTAACCTGTGTGTCCGGTGTTAATGCGCTAAGGGCGTCGGGAAAATTAGCAACAACTCTTGCACGCGATTCTGTCAACGGCACCATTGCGTACATCCTGCCTTTGTCTAGCAGGTTGAGGTTGAAGCAGTTTTCTGGTGTTTGATTAGTCTCAATATCAGCGATTGACCACTTATCGTCGAGATCTGTGCCGTTAAACTGGAACCCGACAGACTTGCGGATTGTGCTGTGTACTCCGTCTGCACCGATCAGGTAGCTGTATTGCTCGGTAATACCATTATCACAAGTGGCTATGACTCCTTCGTGTGATTGTTTGAATGAAGTCAGGCTGGTGTTGTAGCGAACTTGCACGCCTGACTGCGCAAGTACCTGGCTAAGAACCGCTTCTGTTTGCTCCTGAGGCAGAGCAAGAATGTACTTGTACTTAGATGGTTTTTTTGTGCGGGAGAATGGTATCGACAGTTCGTTGGAGTTGTAATGAATACGTATGCTTTCCAGCTTTATACCTTGTTGCACAAGCAATTCTGTTGCGCCGGAAGGCCTTAGCAAGTCGAGACTGGCGGGGGTGATACCAACGGCCCTTGCCAGGTTGGACATGCCGGGGCGCTTGTCAATGATTGAAGTTTTGACACCCCGGCGTGTCAGTTCAATCGCTGTCGTAAGACCCGTGGGGCCTGCGCCGACAATCAATACTTCTTGTTCCATAGCCACCTGCATATCTCGGCTAATACTCTGACAGGGTTACTGCCGCTTTTCTGTAAATTATCTCAACATAGTGACGTTGGCAAATCGCAGAACTGTTATTACACTGTGTGCACGGCAAATTACTGTGCGACAGGTATACCGAATGTTGACTGATACTGATAAAAAATTTCTACAACAGGCTTACCTGGAAGCAAAAGCAGGCTTTGATGAAGGGGGCTGTCCGATCGGGTCGGTCATAGCCCGTGGTAATAGCCTGTTGGCCGCAGGTCGTAATCAACGTGTACAAATGGGTGACCCAATTGCCCATGGTGAAATGGATGCGCTACGCAAAGCCGGCCGACAAAAAACCTATCGTGATACCACGCTCTATACCAGCCTGAGCCCGTGCATGATGTGCTCCGGCACGATTGTACAGTTTGGTATACCCAGAGTGGTGGTGGGTGAAAACACAACGTTTGGTGGTAACGAGCAATTTCTAAGAGACCATGGTGTAGAAGTTATTATCGCCGACGATGCTGACTGCATTGCATTGATGCAGAGGTTCATTGAAGAGAAGCCGGAGTTATGGGCCGAAGATATTGCTGAAGACTGATGCCTAAAGGTGAAGCCTGTTCGCCTTTCCTGTTGTTTTCATAATCAAGCGGTCTTCACAATATAGATGTCATTAGCGCCGGTGTGTTGCATTGTGTGATGTGGTTTTAAAGACTGTGTGTCAGCTGTCGATATGCGCGTAAGTCGGGTAGGAGCTACCCGGATATATGCTGCTGAAATTCGACAGATGTTTTTATGAAGTGTCTTGCTGTGTTGTTTATTGCGTTCGGTGTTGCTGCGATTTCAGGTTGCGCTACGCCATCATCACCATCACAGGTCCTCGCAGTTTCCAGCAGTGGAAGTGTCGATTGCCCAGCGACGTGCCGGACCCGCTTCACCGGCCAGCATTGCCTCTGCGCTTGCTGATTGCTTCATGGTGGTGCCTTTCAATGTCTGGTACCACAGTTTACAACGCATAGCTGCGTAACTGCAGCCCTCAGACAGATTGAAACTTCAGCAAGTGCGGCACACTCGATCCGTGCCGACAATAACTTTACAGCGAAATACCTACAACGCAGCCTGCAGTTGTCGCAGCCGCGCGGGGTTGCTTTGCAGCCATTCTGATGCACTGGTCGCCATCGACAACTTTTCTGCACGTTATGATCTTGATCGGTTTCAGGGCAATTTTTCACATCCCGAACATGCGCTTGCCGGGCAAAGTTATGTCGGAAAAATTATTGTTTTAAACACTGCCAAAGGTGGTGTTGCAACAGCATGGATGTTGTACGAAATGGTCTCGCGCGGGATGGCACCGGCTGCATTGCTGCTTAACACAGCCAATACGATTCTGGCGCAGGGTGCGGCCCTGGCTAATCTGCCGCTGTGTGACAGATTTGAAGCAGGTGATATTACAACGCTCATCAATACCGGCGATACAGTGCAGGTAGACCCGCAGCAAGGTGTGGTAACTATTACCAGTCGTTAGACATGCCATACAAACAGCCACATAAATGGCTAGTACTGCGGCTTGACCTGTTCACTCGAATTGTCGCATGATTCCAACAGAACATGAGCTATCTCCAGTGTATTCACTGCCAGTACCGGTGGTGGGTACGATCATCTAACTGAGGTAATCATCCTGATGACGCTGCAATTCATTCCAATCCGCAATCACCCTGCGTCAGACATTAGTGACTCAGTTGCCAGTGACAGCTTTGGCGCTGTGGTGAGTGGAATTGACATTGCCAGCGCCACAGATAAAGACATTGCCCGCATCGAAACCGCGATGGATCGCTACGCAGTGCTGGTGTTTCGTGACCAGAAGCTCACCGATCAACAACAGTATGAGTTTTCATCACGCTTCGGCGAAATGGAAAAGGCAACCGGCGATATCAATCAAAGTAAAGACCGCCGCCTTGCCATGGATATAAACGATATCTCAAACCTCGATAAGTCGGGCAAGGTACGCGCCCGCGATGACCGCGCCAGACTGTTCGGTCTGGGTAATATGCTTTGGCACTCCGATAGTTCGTTTAAAACGGTGCCGGCTAAATACTCGCTGCTGTCGGCAAGAGTAATTCCCGATGCCGGTGGCAACACAGAGTTTGCCGATATGCGCGCGGCATGGGCGGCGCTCGACACGGCTACGCAGAACGAATGTTTAGATCTGGTCTGCGAGCACAGCCAGATCTATTCCCGCGGGATGCTCGGCTTTGAAGACTTTACCGATGAAGAAAGAACCAAGTGGGCGCCGGTGCATCAACCGCTGGTGCGATCCCATCCGGTAACCGATGAAAAGTCATTGTTCCTGTCATCGCACATAGGCACAGTGGTCGGTTGGCCGGTGCCTGAAGCACGGCTCTTTATTCGTGACCTGACCGAACATGCCACAGGCTCTGATTTTATATTCTCGCATCAATGGAAACAGTGGGACCTGGTGATGTGGGATAACCGCGTAACGATGCATCGGGCCCGCCGTTACGATCACACACAACCGCGCGACCTGCATCGCACCACGGTTGCAGGTGATTCGAAGCTTGTTTAGTTGCAAATGAAAAAACCCACGTCCTCCGGACGTGGTCAGAGTACTAA
>CAYZVB010000356.1:0-5826 GCA_964481315.1 uncultured Granulosicoccaceae bacterium | reverse complement strand
GTTCAAGACGATCTCCAAGCTGGAAATTGAAGAATATTCGAAGAAATCCTGAAGAATAAAGTTGTATAAGTTTATGAAAAACAAGAATTAAATATATTTTTGGTATTGGCGTTTGATGAATAAATTGAGTTAGCGGGCAATGGCATAGAGCCCTGCTTTATTATTGTCTGTCGAAATATTGCCACAATGGCGGGTTACATATAGTACCGCTCGCTTCCGGGGCGAACTCGCCTCAGAACTACTAACCCGCATCAGCGCCAACCGCAAGGTACAGGCAACCAAAAAGAAAGCTGGCAAGAAGAAGGCAAAGATGTCTTGTGGAACAGCACAAAGTGAAGGAGCTATCTTCTTGTTGTCGGGATCCAGGAACCCAATGGTGTTAGCTAAAGTTTCACGTCGCCGTTCTGAGTGTAGACATCGGCGTGCCGGTGGCAGTACCATCATTGAGGGTTGTTTGTCGGCAGATGTAAATGGATAAACTTGAAAACATCAATGTAGAGCGGATTCGCTCTACTGCGGCATTGCATAGCCTCACCCTTGAGTCACTGTTCAGCGAACTCAAGATTGCAGGTTCCACGCTGGAAACGCTCAATAGGACGAGTAGCGGGCTTTCATACTCACAACTCAGTAGAATTGCCGGCCATCTGAATCGTGGCGTGCTGTACTTTATGGAACCCGGAGAAGTTGATCCGGAAAACATGCAGTCGGCGCAGTTTCGCAGCCTCGCGAACCAAAAACCGACACTATCCCGAAAGCTGAAAATCATTATTGAGAATGCTGAAAGCTACCGGGATATTTATCTCACGCTTCGCGAGTACATCAGTGAACAGGCTATGCCGTTCGTGCCGAGCCAAATACCTGATGATCCGGTAGAGGCGGCAGAAACAGCACGTGAGTGGCTTGAAATACCGAAGCAAAATTCTTTCTCCGATACTCGTGCTGCAATAGAAAAAGCAGGGGCGCTTGTTCTGCGCAGCAATGGCTACCATGGAAAGTGGAAAGTGCCGGACGAAGATGATGTGCTCGGATTCAGTATTCACTATGACATTTGCCCGATTATTTTTATCCGCAAACAGAAAAGCGAAGCGCGGCAACTATTTACACTGGCACACGAACTCGGGCATTTGCTGCTGCACAAAAATCATTATATTGACAGTGAGACAGAGTTTTCTTCAAACGCAGTACATGAAGTGGAAGCGAATAAGTTTGCCGGGCATTTTCTGGTGCCTGACGAACGGCTTGCAGAGGTGTTAGATCGGGAGCGACCTTCGAACGTTGCCGAGTACCAAAATTGGTTAAGTCCGCAAACCAGGGCGCTTGGTGTCAGTGTTGAAACCGTTCTACGAAGACTGCTGGATAGCGGTCGGCTCTCTGAATCAAACTATGTAGCTTATCGCTCGTGGGTATCGAAGACCGTTTCACCACAAAAGGAAGGGGGCAGTCGTGCTTATCGTCACCGGGAGCCTCGTCACTTGTTTGGTGATCAATTTGTATCAGCTGTAATCCAGTCTCTGCAGGAAAACAAGATAAGCCTGGTGATGGCGAGTCAATATCTGGATAACCTCAAAGCTGAAGATGTACGAAAGCTTGAGGCGTATTATGAGGGTCATTGATGCCTCGTCTATCGTACTCGCATGGGATATTTATCCGATAGATCAGTTTTCAAACTTTTGGCTGTGGGTAGAGTCCAGCCTTAAGTCTGAAACACTGGTAATGGGACAGCCGAATTATGATGAAGTCGGGCACGTCAGTCCCGATTGTCATTCCTGGCTTGCCCCAGAATTAACAGTCTTACCTGTTGATAATAAGGTTGTTGCGGCTGCTGTTCAGATAAATCTTGCGCTGGGGGTATCAGGTGGCAATTACCACGCTTCGGGTGTCGATGAGAATGATGTATTCTGCATCGCTATGGGGAAAGCTCATAATTGCGGTGTGATATCCGATGAAGCCTTGCAACCAAGCTTGCCTGTCGATCTTTTGAAATACAAAATCCCGGCTGTATGCGCAATGTCTCAGGTGGGTGTCAGTTGTATAAATCTGAATCAGTTCATTCGACAATCCGGAGCTTCGTTTTAGTCGATTTTGAGCGCTGCTGATGTTGCGGAGCGTGTTGGAGCTTAGTAGAGTTACATCAGGTTTGGTTACACAACTTGCAAACAGATGGCTCAACGAAAAAAAGCGTCTACAGGGCGCAACGATCCGTGTCCCTGCGGGAGTGGTAAGAAGTACAAAAAGTGTTGTTTGCATGCGCCGAGTGATTCTGCCGCTACTGGAAATTCTGCAGCAGGCGGCAACGTTTACACTGAGCTGCCGAACAGCGATGCCGACTATGTAGAATCAGGTAGTGCGAAGCAAAGTGGCGTGCTTAACCCGGCATTGTCCAACCGCGTCAATGATGATTTGCGGGACGCGCTGGCAGGGCAACAGTTCGAATCGATCGAACAGGCCAATGCGTTTGTTCAACAGCATATGGCACAGCGAAACAGCACGGGTTTGGCAGAATTTCATGGTCTTTCACCGGAGCAAATGAATCTGCTTATAAATCATCCTTTCGATTCCCCGGCGCTGGTCACTTTTCCTGACAACTATCGAGTCGATGATACAGTGCCATACGTGTTTTTTTTCGACCGGCTGCTTGCGGCGGTTGGCAACAATAATTTCAAGCCCACCGAGCGGGGTAACCTGCCACGTAACTTTTGCCGGGTGGTAGCACTCAAGTGGGAGGGCGAAGACGGATATGCAAAACGAACACGTTACGGTGGAATAAATTCCGAGTCGGATTTTTTCGAGCTTAATTGCTTTCGTCACGTGTGTGAGTTTGCCGGGTATCTGCGCAAGTACCGCGGCAAATACATCATAGGGAAAGAATGTCAGCAATTGCTAAAAGCCAGTGGGCCGTCTGCTGTTTACCGTGGTTTGTTTAAAACATATATCACAGAGCTTAATTGGGGGTGTGGTGATAGATACCCGGAACACCTGTCTTTGATTCAACGTTTCTGGGCTTTTGCTTTGTATCTGTTGCAGCAATTTGGTGACGATTGGAGACCGGCGAGCTTTTATGAAGATACCTTTTTACGCGCATTTCCCGCATTAGCCGACCCTTCTCTGGAAACGTCATATCAGAGTGCTGAAGATACAGTTAGGTCAGCGTTTCGTATCCGTGTGTTGCAGCACTGGTTGCCTATGTTTGGTCTGGCTGAGTTTGAAAATCTGGAGCCTGACGAGCTGTTGTCGCGCAATTATCGAGTCCGTAAAACCCCACTGGCTGATCAGGTAGCGGTGTTTACAGTGTAGGCTGATAATGCAATCCACCTTTGGTCTGCACTCGCTGGTCGGTTGGTTTTGAGTTGACGGTCTGACCCGGGTGAAAAGTGTTCAGAAAAACAGGGTCGTGCAACAATCGCTGCTTGTTACAGCGGAAACGACCAGTCTTCCTTATCATTGAGTATCTGTACAATTCGCTTTCCCCAGTGAAGGCAACATAGGCTTGTGGGTCGAAAAACGACTTGAATTCCATTGATGGTTTTGTCAGCTCGCCGGCTTTGCGTTGTGACAAAGAGTTTTTCGAGCTTTTTGTTGGCACAGAAGTCCAGGGCACCGGCGATGATTCTGGAGTCATCTATTACCAGATCCGAATATTTTATTTCCACAGCTGCCTGTGTCTGTGGTGTGCCTTGTCGGAGTGAAACAAGATCAACCTCACCGGCATTCCAGCGCGCGTAGTAGGTGTTTTTTGCAGTTTTGTCGAGTTGCATCCAATGACTTAATACTGCTGTCTCTGCCAGATGGCCGAGGTTTGTGTCGCCGGAGCGAAGGGAGCCAAACAGGGCGGCATAAATGGAAGGGTTTTGTAAGAAGACTTTAAAGTGAGTTTGCCTTTTAAACTGAGTGGCGTTGCGATCTACCCGGTAGATTCTTTTAACCAGAAATGCATTTTCTAAATAGTCGATGTATCTTAACAGCGTCATTTTCGATACACCGGAATGCTTTGATAACCCTTCCGGTGAAACCTCCTGTGCGGTATTAAATGCCAGCATACTGAATAGACTATTTAGCTCACGCGTGTCATCGATTCCGTATAGCGAAGGCAAATCCCGTAGAAGTACTTTTTCGATAACATCGGTGGTAACGTACTGATGGATATCCCTTTGAACATTATGATTGGTAGCTGCTTCCGGGTAGGCACCGAAGTTCAGGTAATCTATGAATAATTTGTTCAGAGCGATTATGGCGTCTTCGTCCTTTGGATCAGGCTCCAAGTACGTAGTATTGTCAGAGAGTTGTAAATATTCATGGAAAAGCAGTGCCGGCAGGTAAAAGTTGCTGAATCGACCGGCGCCGGATTCACGGCTCCCTGTACTGAGTGCCGCACCGGCGGACCCCGTGACGATAAACCTCAGCGACGGGCGCAGGTCTACCAATGCCTTTAATTGCAAGTCCCACTCACGCTGATACTGAATTTCATCCAGCAAGATGTAAACGGTGTCTGCAGTTTTACCCAGACGCTCCAGATGTAGATCAACCAGCTCTGCAAGGGAGTAGTTTAAAAGTAATGGTTGCTCTATTGAGGCGTAGAGAATGTGATCAGGGTGAGTGCCGCTCTCCAGCAATTTGCCAATGAGCTGATGCAGCATAACGGTCTTCCCGACTCTACGTGATCCCAGCAATACAATCGCACGATGTACGTCCAGATCAGTTGCCAGCTGTTGGAACGGTGTGAAATACGCTCGTTTCGGTAGCGTGTGGAAGCGGGGTTGGCTGCCTTCCCACCAAGGGTTGAGCTCTGCCAGTAGACGGTAAATTTGTGATTCTGATGGGGTTTTCATCAATCCTAGTCTAGGGCATCAGCTAAGCATAATCAATTAAGCTTAATTGATTATGCTTAGTTAGGAGCCATGAGGCCCGCTGTTGGATGTCGATACTATGGAATAGATCAGCAGAATTTGACCAGCCAACGTCAACACGTAGCTGTTGTCGCACAATCATCGAGTCCGTAAAACCCCACTGGACGATCAGGTAGCGTGTTTACAGGCGTAGGCTGATTCTGCAATTCATCTCCGGTCTGCGCTCGCTGGCCGGTTGGTTGTCAGTTGACGGTCTGGCCCAGTCGATCAATTAGTAGAACTTCCGCGGCATTTGTATACTGCCACGGGCCTGCCGCCTTCAGGCGAACAAGCAACTGTGTAAACACTTCGAGAGTATTCAGGTAGCTGATAACGATTTCGAGGTGGAACGTAAAGCTATCACGCTACCTCTTATGGAACACTGTTAATGACTCAAACTGATGATGCCCGTGCCAAACGCAATATTGCGGTGCTGGTGGCCGCACAGGCGTTGATGGGCGCTCAGATGCCAATGCTGTTTGTGGTTGGCGGCCTGGCTGGCGCTATGCTTTCTATTAATCCGTGTTTTGCCACACTACCGATTTCTCTGATCGTGTTTGGCTCAATGACTACCGCTCCCTGGCTGTCACCGCTAATGCAGCGGCATGGTCGCAAGTACGGTTTTTTTATTGGTGCGATAGGCGGTGCAATTGGCGCGGCGATTTCTGCTTACGCTCTGACCATTCGTTCTTTTGAACTGCTGCTGGTAGGTTCCTACTTCACCGGCATTTATATGTCAGCCCAGGGTTTCTATCGTTTCGCTGCTGCAGATACTGCTTCGGACAGTTTTCGACCAAAGGCTATCTCGTATGTGATGGCAGGTGGGCTATTGGCGGCGATCTTTGGTCCACAGGTGAATAAGCTGGTATTTGGTGTAACGGCGACACCCTATTTAGAGTCTGCTGACAAAAACGACTATGGGAGGGACGAGCGTCTAAACCAC
>CAYZVB010000355.1:1345-5835 GCA_964481315.1 uncultured Granulosicoccaceae bacterium | reverse complement strand
ATGGCAATACCAGCTTGGTGATGGTTTTCCACGTCGACAGCCGCAACACCTTACTGACATTCGTCAGATCTTTATCTACAGAGGAAACGCCCAGTGCAGTATTGATTAATGTTGGCCACATTGAACAAAGCGTTACAGTGATGGCAGAGATCACCATTGACTTCGGGAAGGTATCGTTAACGTTTATATAAAGCGCTGAGACCACCATCGTGACAATAGGCAGCAAAGCCAGCGGTGACACTGGTTTGAAAATTTGTATCAGCGGGTTAATGGCGCTGTTGAATGTTTTTGATAACCCCGATGCAATGCCAAGCGGCACGGCAATGATGGTGGCGATTAGAAAGCCGAAACCGACGGTAAATATACTGGTGAAGATCTGATCAATATAGGTTGGTTTACCGGTATATGTACGCTGCTTGACCTTATCTGCCTTGCCATCGGCAATCAGTTTTGCGTTGCGTGTTTCCTGGCGCTCGTAGAACGCCACTTCCTTCTCTCTTTCGCGTTTGTGATCTTCCCACAAGGCACCCGTCTGCTGAACCACCTGCACCGGGCCGGGTATAGCGCCCAAAGAGGTAGTCACGCGAGGGGCCAGAAAGGCCCACGCCAGGAGAAAAACAGAGATACCGAGCATCGGGATAAGCAGCACCTGTCTCAGTACTTTCATTTGCTCGCTGCGATTGTCACCGGCTGCCATCTTCAACAGTGGTACCAGCCAGGTAAATCCAAGTGCGTCGAGCCATCCGGATGCTTTGTTCACCCACTTCAGTGCGGTGCGGTCTTTTACTGTGTGTTCTGCAGTAGTTGCAGTGGCAGTAGTCGTCGTCATGTCGGTATCTCTGTGATTCCCTTAACCCTTACTTCACCAGCATCGACACATCGGTGTCGCCAACCAGCTGCTTACCCTTAAGGCCAATGGTTAACGCGTCTATGTAAGCGTTCGGGGTGCGTCCGTCGAACTCAATACCATCGATAAATTCACTGGTAGGTTGGCGATAGCCGTCGGTGTCCCAGGGGAAATCAGCTTCGTCGACATAACCTTCGTCAACCAGGAGACGCGCGGCCGCGAGGTAAATCTCAGGCTGATAGACTGAGCGGGCCACTTCGTCATACCAGGCATCGTCCTGGGGTTCTGCAATCTGTCCCCAGCGCCGCATCTGTGTCAGGTACCACACTGCATCCGAGTAGTACGGGTAGGTCGCGTAATAGCGATAAAACACATTAAAGTCCGGAACTTCTCGTTTATCACCTTTTTCGTATTCGAAGGTACCGGTCATCGAGTTGGCGATTACTTCTGCATCCGCACCCACGTATTCTGAGCGCGAGAGAATTTCCACCGCTTCCATTCGATTGGCGTTGTCGTTTTCGTCAAGCCATTTGGCCGCACGAATCATTGCCTTAACAATAGCGAGCGTGGTGTTTGGATTTTCTTCAGTAAACGCCTTGGTCAAGCCAAATACTTTTTCCGGATTGTTTTTCCAGATTTCATAGTCGGTAATAACGGGTACACCGATCCCCTTGAATACCGCCTGCTGATTCCACGGTTCGCCAACGCAGTACCCGTATATGGTGCCTGCTTCGAGTGTGGCCGGCATTTGCGGCGGTGGCGTCACTGATAGCAGCGCGTCCGCCATTATTTGACCCGACACATCAGACGGTGAGTAGTAGCCGGGATGAATGCCGCCGGCGGCCAGCCAGTAGCGAAGTTCGTAATTGTGCGTCGACACAGGAAACACCATACCCATGTTGAACGGCTTAACCCATGTTGAACGGCTTACCTTCTTCCCTGAATTGCTCAACAACCGGTTTAAGCGCATCGGCCTTAATCGGGTGTACCGGCTTGCCGTCCTCGTGTGGAATGTGTTCCTTCATCATCTCCCAGATCTCGTTGGAAACAGTGATGCCATTGCCGTTAAGATCCATGGAAAGCGGGGTTACGATGTGTGCTTTAGTGCCGAACCCGATGGTTGCTGCCAATGGCTGACCTGGGCTGACCTGCGAGCATGTGCGCACCGTCCAGCTCCCCGGTAATGACTCTGTCGAGCAGTACTTTCCAGTTGGCCTGTGGTTCCAGTGTGACGAACAGCCCTTCGTCTTCGAAGTAGCCCTTTTCATAGGCAACCGCCAGAGGTGCCATGTCCGTCAGCTTGATAAAACCAAACTTGAGCTCGTCCTTTTCTACGTCGAGCATTTCTGTTTCTGCGCCGATAGCCAGTGACAGGCCTGCCATGAACACAGCCGCCAGAAAAACGCCTTTCATCAGGAAAATAGGATTGGTAAATTTCATTCTTCGTTCCGCAAGTGTTGTGAAGTGGTATCCAGTGCAGGACGAATGGTAAAGACAGAGTTGAATCTCTGTATGCTGCTAATGCTGCATCAATGTGATGCAAAAACGTGCGCGCTGTGTATTCACACGCTTGCTAATAAGGTTTAGCGAAGGGATCAAAACAGAAAAGGGCCGTGTTAAAACGGCCCTTTTGATATGGGATAATGATGGCACCCTGTGGGGGCAGGGTGCCTTTGTGGCAGACAGTATGTCGGACCGGAACGTCTCCCGGTGCCGGTATCACGCAGCTTTTTCTTCAATACCGTAGCGTACGGCATGGCGAATCTCGCCGCGCGAAATACCCATGTCCAGCAGTTCCCGGTCAGACATACCTTCGAGATCGGATACCGCCTGTTGGTACTCATCGTCATGCACCGGTGTCGGTACAATGTCGTTGAGATGCGCAAGGTCGATATCGGTAAGCGGTGCCATCGGCTGGTCTTCGACGCGCCATGGCCAGGCACTTGTGCCTTCAAGTAAAAGCTCCTTTGAAATACCCGCATCTTCGAGTTGGCGGTCACTCAGGCCAAGTAAAATCTGGCGCGATTTTACTTTTCCGTAGTATTCCATGTAGTCCATAAAATGTTTTGTCAGTTTTATCATTACTAGTCTCTCTTAATTAAAAATTCGATTTATCTGTTTAATGTTCAGGTTAATGTACTTTTGTTACATCCTGACTAAAAACCCTTCAATTGTTCTTTGGCGCTTCCAGTCCCCACGATTTTGATCATATAAACTGTTGAGCGGTATCGCTGCTGTTTTTGTTGCAGCGCGGCAGTGCGGATGTTGCACGAGCCAGAGTGTTCACGGGCGGTTGAGGCGAAGCATTTTCAGTGTTTTCAAACATATTGAAGACGTGGCGTGTATTCTGCGCTTTTCAACACTGAATAATTTGCACAAGTGTTGTTACCGGCAGATGAGTCCAAAGCAGCAGTTGCTACCTCATGGCGTGGCTGGCTTGCATTACTGGCTATCCGTCGGAGTCGGACGCTGCGGCACAGATGCGTTTTAACAGTGAACGCCATCGACTGCCCGCCGTGTTAGTGAGCCTCCCGGGTCCAGCAGGCGTGTGCGTGCTGCTGCTAACTGATAGCTGCATCACAACAACAACTGCTTGCAGTTTCTGCTGGCATTGGCTGGCACAGAAACTGTGAATTGTGTCTGCTGTACCACCCACGGGCACGTTTGCATTGGACAACAAGAGTCAATCCAGCCCCGGCCTCGTAGCGGATATGCGTGACAGTGTGTCCGATATTAAGTTTGTGCGCCGGGCAAACCGATTAATGATCGCCTACGGGCTTTCGTTAGGCGCGCTGGTGCTCGCTATTATTGCCAGTTATGTCATTCTGGGAGAGCAAATGTCTACCCAGCGGTCGCTGATGCAGTCAAACTCTCACATCAACGACATAAAACTGGCGGTAACCGATTCGGTCTCGGTACTGAGTGATCTGAAAGTAGAGACCAGGAAAAATATTTCCAACACAAGGCTTACCGATCTCATTACCCGACGCGCGGTGGAGTCGCAACACGAAATTACCGCCGAACTTACGGCACTAATCGCCAGCCGTGAGATGCTTGAAAATACATCTGTGTGGGCTGATGTCCGCCCGATAGTTGATGAGTCTGAAATTGAAATCATAGATTCACTCAACAGCTACCTCAGACAAATGAATATTCTTATCGAATCTGTGCAGGCGGGCAAACCTGGGGCTATCCCTAATATCCCCGTCGAGGCTGCCGGTGCACGTTACGGGGCGCTGTTCCTGGGACTGCAGAATGCTTCGGAAACACTGGGAAATCTGGTTGCAAAAAGTTCGTCTCGGGTAGAGATGGTGCATCGCGGGCTAACCGGACTGGTGATTTTGGTAATGATGCTGGTGAGTGCGCTGGTGGTGGCACCGTTGTGGTTCAGGCTGCTGGCAGAACACGGGCGTCTGAAAGAAGCACATAGCAGTCTCTTTAAAATCGCCTACACCGACAGAGAAACGGGGTTGCCCAACCTGCAGGGGCTGGAACGTAACTACGCGGGCAGGTTAGATCAGTGTGGTGATCAGCACCTTTTTATTGTCCGCATTACCAACCTCGACGAAATTTCAAACCTTATTAACACGCATCGTGTTTCCTCAATGCTGGTGTTAATGAGTGAAAGGCTTCAACACCTCGA
>CAYZVB010000355.1:0-1335 GCA_964481315.1 uncultured Granulosicoccaceae bacterium | reverse complement strand
TTTGCTGCCTGTTGTCAAAAACCACCGTAGACAACGCTGCGCAC
Source organism: uncultured Granulosicoccaceae bacterium (assembly GCA_964481315.1). GTDB lineage: Bacteria > Pseudomonadota > Gammaproteobacteria > Granulosicoccales > Granulosicoccaceae. The sequence goes on along the minus strand of CAYZVB010000355.1, from coordinate 1,291 downwards.
TGGGCTGAAAACCTGCATGCGTCACTGGTAGCAACCATGGCGATTGACGGTATTGTGGTGCGTCCCGATGTGAGCATGGCGGTAGCTGCGATCAACCAGGGTGATAGTAACGAGCCGCTGGTGCTGTGGGAACACCAGTCCAACGCACGGCTCGCGCTGCATGGCTTTGCACCACCCGCATGCTGGTTGCCTGAGTATGAACCTAGCCTGAAAAATACGCTTAAAACCCGCAATGATCTGATCAATCAGATTAGTGATGGTCTGAAGCAGGCGGAGTTTATTCCGTACTACCAGATCAAGGTCGATGCACACTCCGGGCTGCCAGCTTCAATAGAGGTGCTCGCACGCTGGTTATTACCCGATAGCTCGGTCGTGTCTCCCGGTGTGTTTATCCCGGCTGCGGAATCTTCGGGGCAGATTATCGAGCTGACATACTCAATATTTGATCAGGTAGGGGAGGATATTCAGCTCTGGTGTGGCAAGGGTTATCCGCTGGGCAGGGTTGCGTTGAATGTGGCTGGTGATGTATTGCACCATGACGAACTTATACCCCGGTTGCAGGCCATGAACAGCAACTTACCGGATTTGTGCGAAGGGCTTGAAATTGAAATTACTGAAAATATTGCCCTTGGCGACAACAGGGAAAACACCGACGATATATTGCAGCAGATTCGAGAGCTGGGTATGAAGGTAGCCATTGACGATTTCGGCACTGGCTATGCATCACTGCAAACACTGATGGATTTACCATTCGATGTGCTGAAAGTAGACCGATCTTTTGTATTGCCAATGACCGAGACTGGAGACGGTCAGGAATTAGTGTCGGCAATGATCAGACTCAGTCGTGAACTGGACAAGCGATGTGTTGTCGAGGGTGTGGAAACAGAATGGCAGTGGAAAATGCTTGCCGAGCTGGGCTGCGACGAGCTACAGGGTTTCTACTTTCATAAGCCCGGTCCTGCCAGTGAGGTGGACAAAGTGCTTGATGCCAGCTATGGCTGGAGGCTGGCAGCTTAAACGTGCTCGCGATACGCTGAAATGTACAAGCGATGAATCGTTTGGCTTATCGGTTAACAGCGCTTTGAGGCACTCAGGCCGAAGAGTCTGTTGGCATTGCTCAATAGTCCCTTCGCGAGACAAGTGCAGAATTTAGAGGTTAAAGGTTATGTATTCCAATAGCGATAATATGCTCGGTGATCTGTGTTAAAACTTAAGCAATCCCACTTCAGGTTTACATTGCTTTCACTGGCAGTTAGTGCACTCGTTACAACCTCGGGTAGCGCTCTCGGTC
>CAYZVB010000354.1:276-5861 GCA_964481315.1 uncultured Granulosicoccaceae bacterium | reverse complement strand
GATCGGGTCTCCGAAAAGTGCGACCGTACCACCGATAAAATTGTTAAAGGTATCCATGTGTGCCTATTGCAACCTGGTGACAACCCAGTTGCCAAAATCGTAGAAGGGGCTGATGTTGCCGGTGGGAAGTCCGACGTATAGCAGTGAGACAAAAAAGGCGAGCAGAATTCCGTAGATAAACGGCATTACCAGGGCCATACGGGATATCCGTCGTTCGCCCATCAGGATCATCACACCGATGATAAAGACCGGTGCCAGCGCATAGAAGCCAATGTCCTGAAGCAGGGCGGCAAAAAATATCGGTAGCGCTAAAATGCCCCCGACGTGGTTGCGCCATGCAAACAACAAATAAACAATAAACAGCGCTGCAGCACAAATCAGTTTGAACTGACCTAGACCCGCCTCTTCAACAGAAAACAGCGATGCGATTTTCTCGGGCACTGTCATGTAGATAAACGGAATCGCAAGCAATATGAAGGTGCTTGTATACCATGCCAGACCGGTGTGTTCAGGGTTTGAGTCCGGCCCTTCGTGCGCGGCTGCCATGGTGTTGTTCGCCGCCTTGTCACCGTTTTTACGTTGATCTAAAAACTGACCGATCGCAGCCAGTGCAATTAACAGGAGTATGGTTCGTGGCCACAGGGTTGCACCGTACTTATATATCTCTATGTCTTTATTAAATTCGAAAGAATAAGCGAAAAAGACAAGTACCAGCGCTAACCAGAAAAAAACCTCAAAGTAGTGGCTGAATTTTAGCTTGCTCATGCAGCGACCTGATCAGTGCCGGGCGGGGCGGTTACAAAAAGAAGTAGATGTATAAAATATAAAGGGCCACTCAGAATGAGTGACCCTGGTACAGATGCCGGAGGTTATTTAACTTCCAGTCCCATTTCCTTGTACACGTCACGGTACTGGGCGATGGTGTTGGTGATCAGTTCTTTAGAGCCTTCAGTATCACGATAGCTGTCAATTAATGTCATGAACTTGCTTTCGTTGTAGGCCTGATAGCTTTCTTCACAGTAGGCTTTCTGGAATGCCCACTGAAGCCACTTGACGCGGTCTTCCGGAGTGCCGGCCTGAACATAGAAGCCACGAAAGCGGAACAGTGGTTCGAAGTCGAGACCAACATCAGTCAGGCTCGGCACATCTGCAAATGCTTCGGGTGACTCTTTGAGAATAGTCAGGATTGGCTTGAACATACCCGAGTCGAGGAACTTGCGGACATCACCGGGTTGCTCGAACAGGGCGTCGACCTGACCACCTGCCAGTGCGCCGTAGCGTGGAGCACCTTTGTCGAACGAGATTTGCTGGATTTGCATGCCGGTTGCGTCAGTGATGAATTTCATCGTCACGCGTTCCATTGAGCCTTCTTTCGACACATTGGCAATTGTCGCTTTGCCGTCCTGCGCTTTGACCCACTCAACAAATGAAGGCCAGTCGGAAAATCGGTCTTCGTTGGTACGGATGTAAATCTGCGAGAATGTGATCTGCGACGTGACCAGCGGAATGAGATCTTCGGCAGGGTTGGGGCGGCTGGAGTCGAGCGCGTGGGCACTTGACGCATCATCAATGTGCTCCAGAACAGTGTAACCGTCCGCAGGTGTTGCCATGTAGGCGGTCAGTCCGACGGTGCCGGAACCACCTGGCTTGTGATCGCGATTGATTGAAACCTTGGTCAGTTCGGAAACTGCTTCGGCCATCGCCTGAGCGACCTGGCCTGAACCGCCTGCGGGGCCGTAGGGAACAATCATCGAAAGCGCACGCTCAGGAAAGCCTTCGGGCTTTTCCATCTCTCCAGGCATGTCATCGGTGGCGCAAGCGGCCAGTGCTGTACCGGCAGTGAAAGTGGCGGCACCTAGCGCGATGGCTGTACCAACGAGAGTTTTTCTAAGATTCATATAACCTCCAGTGTGTCAGTTGTTTAGAACACATAAATAAGCAGCGCTTATTGGTCCGGAACGGTACTGTGGTGCGGGTTATGATGTCAAACGGATAGTTTCCACGATGCGGCGTATTGGGACTGCTTGCTCACTGCACATCGTCCAGGCTTCTGCTGGTTCTGTCTGGCATCTGTTAGTGCACTGTCGACGGCTGCTGGCGGGAACCGGGAAGCCCGACGCGTAAGCGAGGCGGGATAATGTACGGAAAGTGAAAACGCTATAACGTAGGCGCGGTCGTCACCAAAACAAATTCCGGCGCACTCGCCGTTCACATTGTTTTGTCTGTGTAACAACTGAGTTACACCTTTCTCGTTGCCGGTTTTAGCTGACAAAAAAACTGCATTTAGCAATTGAGTCTGTTTATCATAGCGGTAATAAGCAGCCGCTCTGGCGGCAGCATTCGAAACAATCGGGAGTGAGTAATGGCGCGTGGTATAAACAAAGTAATTTTGGTTGGAAACCTTGGTAACGACCCCGAAGTGCGTGCGACAACCAGCGGATCGCGCATCGCCAACATAAGCGTTGCCACCAGTGAATCCTGGACCGACAAAAACACCGGTCAGAAGCAGGAGCGTACCGAGTGGCATCGGGTGGTGTTTTTCAACCGCATGGCCGAAATCGTCGAGCAGTATCTGACTAAAGGGTCGAAGGTGTACGTAGAAGGGTCGTTGCGCACCCGTAAGTGGCAGGATCAAAACGGACAGGACCGCTACACCACTGAAATTGTCGCCAACGACATGCAAATGCTCGACAGCCGCGGTGGCGGTATGGGCGGTGGCATGGGAGGCGGGCAGTCAACTGCGCCAATGGATCCACCTGCTGCCAAGCAACCAGCTGCAGCGGCTGCCGGCCCCGATATTAATTTTGACGACGATATTCCGTTCTAGCGAATTCCAGCTGATCAAGGCTTCCTGGAGCCGTTACTACTGAGTGCTTTTGCAAAATGACCGGGAATGCCGTCGGCACGCACCTGATAGCTGACTTCTGGGGAGCGTCTTCGCTGACCGATGTCGAGGTGCTCGACACGGCGATTCGGGCTGCCGTTTCCGAGGCGGGGGCAACGCTGCTGAATCTTTATTTGCACCGTTTTGGCAGCGGTGAAGGGGTCACCGGCGTGGCTTTGCTCGCGGAGTCGCACATTTCCGTGCATTCCTGGCCCGAGCGCGGTTATCTGGCGCTGGATGTGTTCATGTGTGGCGACTGTGATCCGGAAGTAGCGGTACGGGTGCTGGAGCAGCGGCTTCGGCCTGCGCGTGTTTCTATCCGAAAGTTGTCTCGAGGCGTCTCGCAGTAGGTTGAGCAGGAAGTTGAGTACAGAAATTGAGAATCGTGCCCGTTTTTTGCAACCGGGGCTGCTGTCCAACGCAATCCAATCATATAACGATATAAAGATATCTTTATTTGTTTGGAGTAGCTATACTTTGGCGGTTACGTCTTGTTGTTGAGCTGCCGGGCAACTCAGCAAGTATAAATAACCGTGTCATTTACATCAGCAGAGATACGATAACGTTATGACCAAGGAATACATCTTTACATCCGAGTCTGTTTCAGAAGGCCATCCGGACAAAATGTCCGATCAGGTATCCGATGCGGTACTCGACGCGATTTTGGCAGAAGACCCTCATGCTCGCGTAGCGTGTGAAACGGTGTTTAAGACAGGCCTGGCAATGATTGCCGGTGAGATTACAACAACGGCCAAGCCCGATTATGAAGCAGTGATTCGCAACACCATTCGCGAAATCGGCTACACAGACTCTGCCATGGGCTTTGACTGTGATACCTGTGCGGTTATGACCGCCATTGGTGTGCAGTCGCCGGATATTAACCAGGGCGTTGATCGCTCGCGCCCTGAAGATCAGGGGGCCGGTGACCAGGGTTTGATGTTCGGCTATGCCACCAATGAAACCGATGTGCTTATGCCCGCACCGATCACCTATGCACATCGCCTTGTCGAAAAGCACGCAGAGTATCGGCGTGCCGGTGCAGACTGGCTGCGACCGGATGCGAAAAGCCAGGTTAGTTTTCGTTATGTCGATGGCAAGATAGCGGGTATTGATGCCGTCGTTCTGTCGTCGCAACACTCCGCCGATACCAAGCAATCTGATTTGCAGGAAGCGGTAATGGAAAACGTGATCAAGCCGGTGCTTGAGCCTACCGGATGGTTGAACGGCGACACCAAGTATCACATCAACCCGACCGGTGCCTTTGTGGTTGGTGGACCAATGGGTGATGCTGGCTTAACAGGTCGTAAAATTATTGTCGACACCTATGGTGGTGCTGCTCGGCACGGTGGTGGTGCTTTTTCCGGTAAGGATCCATCCAAGGTAGACCGCAGTGCGGCTTATGCAGGTCGTTATGTTGCTAAAAACATTGTTGCAGCCGGTATTGCCGACAAATGTGAAATTCAGGTTTCCTATGCGATTGGTGTAGCCGAGCCTACTTCGATCATGATTGATACCTTCGGTACGGGCAAAATTGATGATGAAAAAATCACCGCGCTGGTTCGCGAACATTTCGACCTGCGTCCATACGGGATTTTAACCATGCTAGACCTATTGAACGCTGAAAAGATCAAGTACCGAAAAACTGCGGCGTACGGACACTTCGGTCGTGAAACTGAAGGGTTTACCTGGGAAAATACTGATAAAGCAGACGCGCTGCGCGCTGCAGCCGGAGTGTCGGAATCTGTTCGTGACGTCGCCGGCGTATCGTAGGCTGATTTACTCATTAACTTACTACCAATTTAACTTAAGGAAACGTTCATGGGCGCAGAAGCTCTGTCAGAAGTATCCGGTGATTTTAAAGTCGCCGACATCTCGTTGGCCGAATGGGGTCATAAAGAAATTCGTATTGCTGAAAACGAAATGCCTGGTCTGATGGCTATTCGTGAAGAATACGCTGGATCCAGGCCTCTTGAAGGTGCGCGTATTGTCGGTTGCCTTCACATGACAATTCAAACTGCAGTGTTGATCGAAACACTTGTTGAGCTGGGTGCTACTGTGCGTTGGTCATCGTGCAATATCTTTTCAACGCAGGATCACGCTGCATCTGCAATCGCTGATCAGGGTATCCCAGTGTTCGCATGGAAAGGTGAAACAGAAGAAGAGTTTTGGTGGTGTATAGAGCAGACCTTAAGCGGCCCCGATGGTTGGAAACCGAACCTGATTCTTGATGACGGTGGTGACGTTACACAGATCATTCATGAAAAGTATCCTGAAATGTTGAATGACATCAAAGGCCTTTCAGAAGAAACCACTACCGGTGTGCATCGCCTGTATGAAATGGCGCGTGAAGGCACTCTGAAGGTTCCGGCAATCAACGTTAACGATTCAGTGACCAAGTCCAAGTTTGACAACCTCTACGGCTGTCGTGAGTCTTTGCTTGATGGTATCAAGCGTGCGACTGACGTGATGATTGCCGGTAAGGTTTGTGTGGTACTGGGCTACGGTGATGTGGGCAAGGGTTGCGCACAGGCATTCAGCGGCATGGGTGCACAGGTGTGTGTCACCGAGATCGATCCTATTTGTGCGCTGCAGGCGGCAATGGAAGGTTATCGTGTTGTGACGATGGATGAAATTGCCGGACAGGGCGATATCTTTGTTACCACTACTGGCAACATTGGTGTGATTAGTCACGAGCATATGG
>CAYZVB010000354.1:0-266 GCA_964481315.1 uncultured Granulosicoccaceae bacterium | reverse complement strand
TCGTTTGTAACATCGGTCACTTCGACAGCGAAATTGACGTTGCCAGCCTCAAGCAGTACGAGTGGGACAACATCAAGCCGCAGGTCGATCACATTACTTTCCCTGACGGAAAGAAGATCACGTTGCTGGCGGAAGGTCGTCTGGTTAATCTCGGCTGCGCAACCGGTCACCCAAGCTTTGTGATGTCAGCTTCTTTCGCCAACCAGGTGCTGGCGCAGATTGAGTTGTGGGAGCGGGCTGAGCAATATGACGTGGCAGTGCATGTC
>CAYZVB010000353.1:0-5865 GCA_964481315.1 uncultured Granulosicoccaceae bacterium | reverse complement strand
TGTAGCTCCTGCAACACTTCGTGCCCGGACGACGGCTGTTTGTTTGGTTCACTCATGCAACGGTTGAGCGTCCGGTACTGTGATTTCTTTAACGTTTCCGCCTGTTACGCCGCCGGTCCCCCGGGTTGCTTACGGGACGCTCTACAGCGCATCTGCCGGAAACACACGGCCTCCCTGTACCGTGCCCCAGACTTTAATATTACGTAAACTTTCGCCACCGATTTCAGTGGGGTCATCTTCAAGCACAGCAAAGTCGGCGTGTTTGCCAGATTCTATCGAACCGACTTCTTCATCGAGCTTAAGGGTATAGGCTGCCCCAAGTGTGATGGCCTTTAAAGCATCGGACACTGAGATCTTTTCATACTCCCCCTGCACACGACCGGACGCTGTCAGGCGGTTCACAGCACACCAGGCAGTAAATAACGGACCTAACGGCGTAACCGGCGCATCTGAATGTATCCCCATGGGAATGTTGTTAGCCAGTGCAGTTCTGCAGGCATTCATACGCTCTGCCCGCTCCGGTCCAACGGTGAGCCGGTAGTGCTCATCACCCCAGTAAAAATGATGATTGGCAAACAGGTTTACACACATATTCAGTTTACTCATGCGACGAAACTGTGCCGCATCAGCAAGTTGGCAGTGTTGCAGTGTAAAGCGATGGTCGGCCGCCGGATACCTGTTCAATGAGCGTTCTAACGTTTCAATAGCAAGCTGTGTGGCTTCATCGCCATTAGTATGAGTGTGCACACAAATATTATTCTGCAAGGCCAGATCATAGGTTTCCAGCAGCTGATGCGGCGGTATATACCAAAGACCGTTTTTCGCACCGTTAAAGTAGCCTGGAAAACGCATACGTGCAGAAAACCCCTGGATTGATCCATCGGCAATGACTTTGATCATGCCTAGCCTGCAACGGTCGGTAGCTCTTTCTTTTAGCGACAGCGCATGGTCAATGAGTTCCTGCGGCTTTAGGCCATGAAAAAAACGCAGCGGTACCACGCGCGCCGGGTAGTCAGCCTCACTGGTAACCCTCACCATCATATCGGCGGCTTCATCGTTCATACGTGCCGCCAGATCTGTCACCGTGGTCACGCCTGTACGAACACACAGTTTGCCAAAGTCACGTAACCCCTGTTCATCGCAGGCAAGCAATTCTCTGTTTAAACCAACGTGCACGCCTACCGGCGTCATGACTTCAGGCCCTTTCAATTCTCCAGTCGGCAATCCGTCGTCGCCCAATGGAATACCCGGGTGCTCGATGCCGGTGCGCAGCAGGTCGGCAAGTTCCAGCGCTTTGGAGTTAACGTTTAAAATATGACCGGATGCGTTGAGCACTCCAATAGGACGTGTTGTCGATACTTTATCGAGATCAAAACGATTAACCCGTTCATTGTTAAAGTAGATCGGATCGAGTTGCCAGCCGGATAACGGCGTTGATGCATCCGGTAACTGCGCTTCAGCTTCCTTTAACCGTTGCAATACCTGCTCAATGTTTTTAGCGCCCGTCCACACCTTGCCGTTCGGGTCGAGCCGATCAAAATAGCCACAATAAACAAACTGCCACAACGTGCCTTCCATGGTATGAGCATGGCCTTCCACCAGACCGGGCATCAGCACTTTGTCTGCAAATTGTTCGTCAAGCGTATAGTCACCCCATTGCGCTAATTCCTCCAGAGATCCGGCACTGACGATTCTTCCATCACGAACTGCAACGTGACTGACCTGTGGTCGCGCCGGGTTCATGGTGATAATTTTCTTTGCAGCGTAGATGGTGTTCATTATTCGGTATCAGGAATGAATGATTGTCTTTCATGGTAGCTGCCGTGAAGCGCAGATCAAAGCGCTATTGTGATTACGCCACCAGCAGCAGTGTTGCCGTGGGTTTGCTTGACTGGTATTCGAAAAGATGCACAATGCCAAAGAGGTATTCCCTGGCGCTTTCTCCCTCGAAGTTCTGCTAACGCGGCGCACCGAACCAGAGCTCCGGGGTTTGTATTGCGGTTTGTGCAGCCTGCACTGCCTGGCCTGTAAGGCTGGCACCGTAAAAATGAAGAATCCTTTGGAGGAAGCCTTAAGCACATGAAAAAACATCTACTGGCCGCGGCAACGCTGGCACTGACAGCTGTTACAGCATCTGCTGTTTCAGCAGACGAGCCAAAACAGGGCGGCACGCTTGTAATGGCAATCCAGACCACACCCCGGCACCTGAACCCGGCGGTTCAATCGGGCACTGCAACCGGCCAACCCGGCACGCAGCTGTTTGCATCATTACTTCGCTATGACGAAGGCTGGGAACCGCAACCCTATCTGGCAGAGTCGTGGGGTATTTAAGACGACGGCCTGAGCGTTTCCGTTAATCTGGTCGAAGGTGCAACCATCCACCACGGTAAACCAATCACGTCGGAAGACGTGGCTTTTTCTATCGATACGGTAAAAGCCAACCATCCGTTTAAGTCGATGTTTGCACCGGTAACAGCCGTCGAAACTCCAGACGCCACCACTGCGATCATCAAACTATCTGAGCCTCACCCGGCACTGATGCTGGCGATGTCATCGCAATTACTGTCGATTATTCCAAAGCACGTTTACGGCGACGGTCAGGATCCGAAAGCACACCCGCAAAACTCGGAAAATGTCGTCGGATCCGGTCCGTTTAAACTGGTTGAGTTTGAGCGCGATCAGCACATTATTCTCGAACGCTACGACGGCTACTTTATGGAAGGCCTGCCGTACCTCGATAAAATCGTCATGCGTATTGTTAAAGACGGCGCTGCTCGAACCATCGCGCTCGAGAGCGGCGAAATCATGTTGTCAGGTTTCGAACAGGAGCCGCGTGACATCAACCGCATGAAAAAGAAAGATACGTTAGACGTTTCCAACGCAGGCTATGCGGCGATTGGTCCGGTTAACTGGCTGGCGTTTAACACACAGCAAGGTAATACCGCAGACCCTGCCGTGCGTAAGGCTATTGCCTATGCCGTGGATCGTAACTTCCTTATTAAGGCGATCATGCTCGGTGCCACACAACCTGCACTCACCGGAATTCACCCGGGCAGCCCGTTCTACGATGCCTCCGTAGAGTCTTATGATATTGATCTCGACAAAGCCAACCAGCTGCTCGACGATGCAGGCTATGCCAAAGGCGATGACGGTATGCGTTTCCCGCTTACGGTTGACTTTGGCTGGGCATCAGCCAAGCCGGTTGCGGAATACCTGAAGCCACAGCTCAAGAAAATCGGTATCGATATTACTGTGCGGTCTTCGGCTGACTTCCCGACCTGGGCAAAGCGTGTGTCTAATCACGAGTTCGACATCACCTTCGACAACGTTTTCAACTGGGGTGATCCGGTTATTGGTGTGCACCGCACCTATAGCAGTGAAAACATCAAGAAAGGGGTTATCTGGTCTAACACGCAGCAGTACTCCAATGAGCGTATTGATGAACTGATGGCTCTGGCCGGTTCAACCAACGACATTGAAGAGCGTAAAAAGTACTATGCAGAGTTCCAGCAGATTCTGGCTGACGAACTTCCACTGTACCCGCTTTACCCTTCACCGTACCACACCATCTCAAACACCCAGGTTGGCAATCCGCCAAACTCTGTCTGGGGCACCTCGCACCCGCTTGATCGTGTCTATCTAAAATAGCGTTGAAAGGTCTTTGTTGAAATTGGCGGCAGTTACCCCTGGTAACTGCCGTTCCTCGTTTCTGCTTTCATCTTTTCTGAAGGGTCTGCACCTGTAATGAGTCTGACGCAAACTATCGCCAAGCGCATCGGCTGGGGGCTGTTGCTGCTTATCGGTGTGCTGATACTGAATTTCACGCTAATCTCTATCGCACCCGGTGATATTGCCGATTCCATTGCTGGTGACATGGGTGGCGCCGATGCCACGGTGATTGAAGAGATTCGTGAACGCTACGGATTAAACGAACCGTTCTATGTGCAGCTTTGGCGCTATGTGTCAGGGGTGGCAAGGTTCGACCTGGGCTTTTCATACTTCTACAACACTCCTGTCACACAACTTATTCTCGAAAAGCTACCGGCGACGTTGTTGCTGGTGTTTTCATCGCAAATACTGGCTATTGTTTTAGGTACACTGCTGGGTGTGCTGGCTGCCAAAAAGCCCAATGGCATGCTGAGCCTGGTGGTGACTTTTCTATCTCTGTTTGGTTTTGCGGCCCCGGTGTTCTGGAGCGGTATTCTTTTAATTATATTGTTTGTATCGATATTTCCTCTGTTTCCGGTGGGTGGCATGACCGATGTCACCGTCGAAGGCGGCTACTTCGTGCAGTTACTTGATCTGTTGCATCACCTGTTTTTACCGATGATTACACTGGCGTCGATTTACCTGGCACTGTACAGCCGGCTGGCACGCGCCTCGATGCTTGAAGTGCTTGGCACAGATTACATTCGCACAGCACGCGCCAAGGGCCTGCCGCAGCGAATAGTGTTATATAAACATGCACTGAAGAATGCGCTGGGGCCGCTGGTGACGGTTGCGGGCCTGCAGTTTTCGGCGGTCATGTCGGGTGCTGTGGTTGTCGAAACCGTATTCAGCTGGCCGGGCCTTGGTACACTCGCGCTGCAGTCGATACTGGCACGCGACACACCGACCATTATGGGTATTCTGTTCTTTTCATCATTCGTTGTGATTGTGGTGAATATACTCACTGATATCACACTGCGGCTGATAGATCCGCGCATTAAAGCGGGTTAACGCAGTGGCAGAGTCAATAACACCAAACGCCAACAGTACCGAAGAACAAATTAAGGTATCGCACCCGCTGGCAGAAATGGCCGGCATGTTCTTTCGCAACTATGCCGCAGTGGCAGGGCTAATCTTACTTATAGCGATTGTTCTGTTTGTATTTGTCGGGCCCTATTTTCACCCGGTCGATCCGTTTGAAATGGTCTGGGCACCGTTTTCCAGACCCATGGAAGAAGGCTTTGTGCTCGGCACAGATTATCTGGGCCGCGACATGCTCGCTGCGATGATGGTCGGTGGCCAGGTATCAATGGCAATCGGGCTCTCTGCGGCACTGATCTCACTATTTATAGGTGTAACCGTCGGTGCATTTGCAGGCTATTACGGCGGCATTGTCGAAGAGATGCTGATGCGCTTCACCGAGTTTTTTCAGGTACTCCCAACACTGCTGTTTTCAATGGTTATTGTGGCGCTGTTTGGTGCGTCACTACTAACGGTAACGCTAGCCATTGGTGTGGTCAGCTGGACCGCAGTTGCACGTGTTACCCGCTCCGAGTTTTTACGTATCCGCGAGCTTGAATATGTTGCCGCCGCCCGCTCCGGCAGCGCCAGCGACTGGTATCTTATATTCAGGGTTATTCTACCCAACGCACTGCCGCCAATCATTGTGCAGGCTAATCTTATGGTGGGCTCTGCCATTTTGTTTGAAGCCGCACTCAGCTTTCTTGGCCTCAGTGATCCGAACGTGATGAGCTGGGGTCAGGTCATCGGTTCGAACCGTCCGTATATTCTCGATTCGGGTTTTACTGTTGCCATTCCGGGCTTTGCAATCTTTCTGACGGTGCTGGCCATTTCGCTAATCGGTGACGGTTTGAATGATGCCCTTAACCCGAAGCTGAGGCAGCGCTGATGATTACTGCGTCAACGCAACCGCTGCTGAGCGTGAAAGATCTGGTGGTCGACTTTAAAACGCGTGCCGGCAATGCACGTGTGCTCGACCACGTGTCACTCGATATATCATCCGGAAAGATACTAGGCATTGTCGGTGAGTCCGGCTGTGGTAAATCCATGACCGCCCTATCCATTATGGGTCTGGTGCCTAACCCGCCCGGCCAGATTACTTCCGGCTCTATTAAGCTCAACGGCAAAGAGCTTACC
>CAYZVB010000352.1:0-5876 GCA_964481315.1 uncultured Granulosicoccaceae bacterium | reverse complement strand
CCTCCCCCCGTACGGTAATACGGGGGGAAGTACAATTCTAAAATCAAATCCACTAGCCGCAATTACTGACTGGCTGAATTGTACGTTCGAACTAGCAGACAGCCCTCCTGTCATCAACGATTTTTTTCAAGGGCTATCAAATATCATAGGTCGCAAATTTTACTCACTTGTCGACCAGGAACGCGGACACAATGGTTGGAAGCGATCTTACGAGATATCCAACACCAAGGGGCTATTCGCCATAGGTGGTCAGAATGACCGTGCGTTTCTATCTTTTACAGGCTACACGTGTTCGTTGATTCCCTGGGAAAAGTGGGAAGAGCTGATGCATTACCTCGCCGGAGATTACCAAGCACGTATAACGCGATGGGACGGTGCCGTTGATGATTTCGTTGGTCATCATTCAGTAGATTGGGCGGTCAGACAGTACAAAGCAGGTCTCTTCAATGCTGGCGGAAAACCACCTTCCTGCAATCAATACGGCAACTGGATTGCACCAGATGGACGCGGAAGAACGTTTGAGGTCGGACGGAGAAAAAACGGAAAACTACTACGGATTTACGAGAAGGGAAAGCAGCTTGGTGACCGTAGTAGTTTATGGGTACGTTGGGAGCTGGAGCTGCACAACAAAGATCGAGAAGTGCCGTGGGATGTCTTGCTACGTCCAGGAGACTATGTTGCAGGAGCATACAAGGCAACATCCTGGATCAGTGATAACGCCTGCCGTGTAAAAACCTACAAGAAAACACACCAAATCAGCTATGACTCACTGGTAGAACACGCGACACGAGCATACGGAACGTTAATCAACGTCATGCAGGATGAAGAAGGCTCACCAGAAAAGATCGTACAAAAACTAATTAGGGCCGGAAAACCCAAACGATTGGAGATCGCTGTACCACCTGAGGCACAGGAGAATGATTGATGCGAACACTCAACATCCAACAAGCCGCCAAACTACTTCATATGTCTCCTGGCGCTCTCCGAGAAAAGGCCAAAGCAGGACTGGTAAAAGCAGCAAAACCTGGAAAACGTTGGGTATTCCTCGAAACGGATCTTGTCGATTATCTCAAAGCACTTTATTCTGCCCGTGGGCAAGCGCCGCTAAGTGGCTGTGAACAGGAGGCAACTCTATGTCACTCTACAAACGCGGAAATACCTACTGGATCAGTTTCACGTCGCCGAACGGACAGCGAATACGCCAGTCTGCTCGGATTCAAGACCGGAAACAGGCCCAGGAATACGAAGATAGACTGAAAGCCGAACTCTGGCGTGTACAGCAGCTAGGCGAGAAACAAAGGCGCACCTGGCAGGAAGCTGTCGTGCGTTGGCTCAAGGAAACCGAACACAAAAAAGATCACGAGAAAGACAAAGCCAAATTTCGCTGGCTAGACCCGTACCTGGGCGATTTCTATTTAGATGAAATCACCCGAGATCTGATTGACAGCATACGGGATGCAAAACGAGAGGAAGCGAGTCCTTCAACCGTCAATAGATACCTGGCTGTTATTCGTGCAGTGCTGAATACTGCGAGAGACGATTGGGAATGGATTGACCGTGCTCCAAAGGTGAAGGAATTCAAAGAGCCAAAAATACACGTCCGTTGGATTACACCGGATGACGCAACAAGATTGATTGCCGCCTTACCTGCGCACCTTGCAGCGATGGCGGAGTTTTCACTACAAACAGGGCTCAGACAAACTAATGTCAGTTACCTGAAGTGGGAACAGGTATCACTTGAACGTCAAACGGCGTGGATTCATGCAGATGAGTCAAAAAACGGTAAAGCACTTGCGGTACCGCTTAACAAAGCGGCCATGAGCGTTTTACATCGGCAATTGGGAAAACATGATTGTTTCGTGTTTACCTACCAGGGCAAACCTGTGCAACGCACATCCACCAAAGCGTGGAAGCGAGCACTCGCAGATGCGGGAATTACCAATTTCCGCTGGCACGACTTGAGGCATACCTGGGCATCATGGCATGTGCAAAACGGGACAACTTTACAGGAGCTTATGGAACTGGGTGGATGGTCGTCGTTTGAAATGGTCTTGCGCTATGCACACTTGCGTAGTGACCACCTTTTAACTGCAGCCAAACGCCTGGAGGGCACGAACCTGACACACCATGTCCACAAGGGCGGACTACGTTTAGTGGAAAGCTAGTGAACTAATGGTGGCCAGGGACGGAATCGAACCGCCGACACGGGGATTTTCAGTCCCCTGCTCTACCGACTGAGCTACCTGGCCATCTGGATGGGGTTACCACAAAGAGGTAGGAACGCGGCCGCACCGCGAGCCGTGTATTAGACCTATAGCGAGCGCTTGAGTCAAGCCCGACACGCGGTACAGCGCGGGTAATCAGTCGTTTTGTGGCACAAACCCTTCCGGCATGGCTGACCCTTCACCAAAGAAGTATTTTTCCATCTCTTCTTCAAGGAATTTCCGCGCTTTGGGATCGACCGGGGTCAGGCGATATTCGTTGATGAGCATGGTCTGATGGCCCATCCAGCCCTGCCACGCCTCTTTCGAGACATTTTCATAGATCCGCTTGCCCAGATCACCGGGATAGGTGGGGCGGTCGAGACCGTCGGCCTCACGGCCCAGTTTTATGCAATTGACCGTTCTGGCCATTTTTATACTCCAATCAGGTTTGTGCGGATGATACCAAGTCAGCCGCTTTTGTTCGATGCAGTGGCCGGCATGTCCAGCTGTTTTAACAGACGACTTACCGGTGCGGGGAGGCCGCCGATCTCGTCGGTACCGGCAACCCAGCGGCCATCACACTCTTTGATCATGGTGGGTGACACTGCCTTCTTCAAGCCGATGTGGATCGGATGGATGGTCAATTCAAAGTGGGTAAAGGTGTGCTGAAAGCTGTCCCAGTGTGTCACAACCGACTTAGGCTGTGTGTTGATATAGCGGGTAGCAGCGACCGCTTCATCAAATTGCAGAAAGCTCCATAGCCCACCCCAGATACCGCTCGGCGGACGGCGCTGCAAAAGCGTACGGCCGTGCGGGTCCTGCACCATTACCATCCAGGTTTCGCGCGACGGTTTGGCTTTTTTTGGCTTTTTATGCGGCCATTGCAGCGGATTGCCAGACGCCAGTCCGCCACAGCTGGCGCTGACCGGGCAGCGCTCACAACCCGGTGAACTGCGCGTACACAACGTTGCTCCCAGATCCATCATCGCCTGATTGTATTCACCGGTGCGCGCGTTCGGCGTTACCGCTGATGTCAGTTGCCAGAGGTATTTTTCCACCGCCGACTGACCGTACCAGCCATCGACGGTGTAGTGTCTGCACAGCACGCGTTTCACGTTGCCATCTAGGATCGGTTCACTCTGCCCGCAGGCAAGGCTCAAAATCGCACCGGCGGTAGAGCGCCCGATACCTGGCAGCGCAATCAGCCCGTCGAGTGTTGCCGGCATGATGCCATCGTGCTCCTGTACCACCTGCACGGCTGCTTTATGCAGATTTCTGCCGCGCGCGTAATACCCCAGCCCCGACCAGTGGTTCAGCACGTCATCCTGTGTGGCAGCGGCCAGCGCATGAACATCAGGGAAGCGCTGCATAAAGCGTTCGTAGAAAGGGATAACGGTAGTCACCTGCGTCTGCTGCAGCATGATTTCGGAAACCCACACTCGATAAGGAGAAGGGTTCTGCTGCCATGGCAAATGCTTGCGTCCGTGCTGATCAAACCACTGCAACACCGCTTGCGAAAACTGTCTGGCGTTACTTGAAGAAGGGAGGCTTGTCATCGACGCACCTGATCACTTATTCAGTAGATCGGAGATGCCCTGTTCAATACTTTGCTGCAGGCTCTCACCAAGTTTGTCAGTGGTCTCTTCTACTTTTTCTTCAATCGCCTGCTTTTGCTTTTCTATTTTTTCAATGACCACTTCTTTTTTCTCTTCCAGTATCGCTTCAGCTTCCTGCTGTTGTTGCTCTACTTCCTGTTTCAGCGCCTCTTCCTGCGTCTTTAACAAGCTCTCTTTATGCTGCTGCAGCCGGCCGGCAAAATCACTGGTCAGCGCGTTAATCAGTGTTCCGGTCAGGTCGACTGACAAGTCAGTAAACGACCCCTTCACCGGTACCGGCAGCGATAACCCTTCAAGTGCCGCCATGTCCGCCCCCCCCTGCCCTTCACTGGTATCAGTAATCAGTACCCGGGCCAGATAATCGACCTGTTGCGCGGCTAAATCGACAGAGCCACTGCCACCGATTCGCAACAACGGAGACTTGAATGACAAGTCGTCACTCGACAACACACCTTCATTGATTTCGCCGCTGATACTCAGCTCACTGAAATCGGTTTTCAGCTCGGTTTCCTGCGCCGACACACTGCCACCCGCCAGCGCGGCACCGGCGCGGCGTATTTCCCGGCCAATATTAATGCCGTTAATTGCACCATCGGTAAATCGCAATGACACCGCACCACTGGCCTGCTGCAACCATTGATCAGTACTGACACCGCGGGTCAGCACATCGAGGTTCACTATGCCACTGCCACTCAGCGGTGCGTCTGCCTTTAAGTAGTCTGCAAGCAACGGGGCGGTTTGCACTGCACTGACATTAGACGTGAGTGTCAGCAGCGGTTCATCGGCAGCTAAATCCATGGTAAAGCTACTAAACAAACTACCGTCGTAGAGCGCTGCCCGGGCCTCGGCAATTTCAAACTTCTGCGCCTCGGTCACCACCGGTATCACAATGTCACGCATGGTCACGCCGTGATAGGTCAGCCGCTCAACACTGAGTTCACCATTGATACTCAGATCACGCAGAACATCGACCGGTAAGACCGCAACATTCCCTGCAACTGGCTGTTCACTGTCGGTCTGCGTTTGATTCAGGTCCGTGGCAGGCAGGTAACGATCAATGTCGAGCTCGGTACCGTGCAACTCAAAAACCACCGGCGGCACCGCGCTGTACACATCTGTCAGCTCAACGTGGCCCTGCAACTCAAACCCGTCGACAATCAACTGCAGGTCGTTCAGTGTGAGTATTTGACCCGACTGTCGCACCGCCATCGACACTCTGGCACTTTGCAGCGCCAGTGGATCTGCAGCCACCACCCCGAACGATGCGAACCACGGCGCCGGATTAAACACGTTGCTGGTGAGCTGCCCGTTGAGCACCGCTGACTGTGCCAGATTAGACACCTGCATATCGCCACTGAATTCAATCTCACCCAGCGCAACAGCCAATTGGTTAATTAAGATTTGTTCTTCCGATTGCTGAAACGCCAGTTGCAAACGACTGTTTGTCAGCAGGCTGCGATCAAACGATGACGGTAGGGACCAGCCAATATTATTCAGCACGGCCGATGCATCGAATTCGGCGCTGTTCAAATCACCAAACAAATTCAGTGACTCAAGAAAGCCTGTCGCATGAATTTCGCCGGCCAACGGCACACCGGCTACAGTGGCAGACATGTCTGTCAGATCAAACGTCTGCGCTCGGAGATTGACCAGAAGATCACCGTTGAGTGCAGCATTGAGCGTGTCGAGTGGCACGCGACTACCGCTACTGGCTGTGTTGAGCGCTAACCCGGTGAGTGAGTAGCTGTTTTCTGCCAGATCAAGCGCCAGTGCGCCGGAGGCGTCAATCGAGCTTGACAAATCATGACTGCGACTATCGATGTGAAAACTGGTGGTGAAAGCAAACGGCTGGGTTAACTGTATTGCATCGGTTGTCAGGTTCAGCTGATCGACAGTGACATCGTTAGCGGTTTTTTCATCGCGCCAGCGCACACTGGAATCGGTGACAACAATACCGCCAACCGATAATGCTGCCGCCAGTGGTGCACCGGCTTCGACAGATTGCAGCACATCTTCTTCGGCGGTTTCGGTTTCCACCACGGTGGTGGTTTCCAGC
>CAYZVB010000351.1:0-5881 GCA_964481315.1 uncultured Granulosicoccaceae bacterium | reverse complement strand
GTGGATCATCATGTAGCATTCGCAGCCGTGATCTAGCGCTTTCGATATTCGTTTGCTCCATTGTTCGATATAGAGTTTATTGCTAATCAGGTCGGGGTGCAGTAACAGTCTGACAAACAGCAGGTTGTTGAACACCCGGTCCCACACAGGCACATCGGGTTTGTCGTGCAATGCGGCGAGAACTTCGGGGTGCTGGTGGTTGCCTCTAAATATGGGGCGTGTGTCCATGACGGCAAGGCCGTGTTGGTACTGCTGAATAAGTGCCTGCAGTGGCTCGGGGGTGCGGAAAAATCCCGGGTGGCGAACTTCCAGTGTATAGCGATACTGGCCGGGCAGCCGGTCGATAGTCTGCTGTATTGTACGGATGTGTTGTGGTCCGGCCGTCGCCGGGAACTGCACCAGAAAAGGCCCCAGGTGATTGTGCAACGGTTCGAGCTGTTTCATAAACAGGTGCAGATCCCGGTAGTTTGGTGACTGTTGATGGGTAATCGTGCGCGGCAGCTTGAAACACAGTTTGAAAGGTTTATCGCTAACACTGTCCAGCCAGCGTGCAACCGTGTTGTTGTCGGGGATCTGATAAAAAGTGGTGTTACCCTCGACCGTATTAAACACCGTTGCATAGCTCGCCAGCGCAGAAGGCTTGTGCGTAAAGTACCGATTGTTCCAGCCGGGAAAAGCCCACGCCGGCAGGCCGAGGTGATAATGATTCATGGCGAATAAAAATCTACGTCACTGGTTCCGGTGGTTAAATCGGATGGTCGACAGAGGAACATTTCAATGCCCGAGAACCGCTGCTAAATCGGCAGTAAAGCGTGCAAAGTATTGTATATAAATCTGTTAACCCGTGAGTACACAATGTAAAGCAAACCTGTGGTAGTGACCATCGCTGTCATGTCTACGCCGAGGTGTGCTGAGTCTGTCGACTGCCTTGTCAAAGTTCGCAGCGGGTTCACCGGGTGATCTCATCGGGTTTTAAACCATGTTACAGCGAGAAAATTGTTAAATTAAATTTCCGTAACTAACTCGTGTGCATGTTTCTCTTCACAGGTATCGGTAACAACTTTGGCAAAGGAAGTTGTACGTTATCAAGGGGGTTAATCTATAAGCGGTTTCGTGTGCAAAACGCTGGTGTATTCGTACCATTAATCAGATCTAACAACGGACCTATTAATGGACTCGATATCATTGCGGAGTTTCTTTTCAATTTGCTGTGTTTTTGTCGTCGCGCTATGTATCCAATTTGTATCACCTTCGGTTGCTGCAAATTGTATAGACGAAGACGGCGACGGCTGGGGATGGGACGGTACCGGGTCCTGCCAGGTAGGTTCAGCGGTTGATGTATCCGGGGTGCCCGCGCCGGTGGTAACCTCTGGAGGCGGGCAAACTGATCTGACAATTTTACCGTCAGCCTGCACCGTTGCGTCTGGGCAGGGCAGTTGCAGTGTGGTGGCACAATACACCGCTACTGGAAGCGGGCCACATTGTTTGTTTGAAAAAAGTCAGGCAAATGATCCCAGCCCGCGCCTGTTAACCTGCGGCAACCCCACACGCATACGCGTGTCGGTCGCCGCTGATCAATCCAAGCTGCTGGAGTTACGCAGTGGCAGCATCAACTATGGTGCGTCGACACTGCAGCAGAGCACGTCGGTGGTTGGTCTCAGCGGTGTTGCCCGGGGAAGTTTTCAACTGCAGGACGTACGTCGACTTTCTCCACCGGTGAATAACAGTGCCAGTGCACTGGCAACTTCATGGGACGGGCGGCTGCACTTTGATGTGGTTGGTACAACCAATGGCAAGCGGGTATCAGTTGTCAGGGCATTAAGAGGTGAACGACTGGCTAGTCAGGGTGCAGCTGCACTGCAGTCGTCCGATTTGTTTTCAGCCGGACACATCTTCGCGTCTGATTCACTCACTGCCGCCGAACTTTCGCGCAGCAACGTCAGGTTGCCCGGTAAACTTGGTACCAATGAAATCGGTATAGATGTACCGTTTAACATTGCCGTATACCCGAATAATACGGTTGCCGCCAATCCGTATCGCTCTAACGCCGGTGGCGCTGCAGACACTTCAGGCGGGTTTGAGACCTATCGTTTTTATGTGGTGATGGGTACCAATAAAGTCGGCAATGTGGTGGGTGAATACGATTTGGTTCGCGGTACGCCGGCACGTGGTAAAAAGATATTTCTTACCCGCTTTGAAGCCAGTGTTATTGTCCGTAACCCCCGCACCGCCAGCGCCGATGTTCACAATGTGATCATACATTCCAAAGCGCAGCCCATGCGTGATGTCGACAACAACCTGATGTACGGGTACGAACCAACTGCAACGCTGGACGGCCGGTTGATTGTTTATAACGGAAACAGTAACCCGTCAACTCGCAACGGGCACGGTGGTGAAGTTAACTATATATTTAATCAAGATCAACACCGCATTAACGGCTGGACAAAACCGGAAGGCATTGCAGATTTATACTACCTGCACGGACCGGGCAGCAGCGGTGGTGAAACGTTTATCGGTAGTCATCGTTTTTCTGATCATTTCCCGCTGGCGGCTTATCCATTGCGACAATACAACGGTGAGCAGTTGCAGCCGGGTGATATTGTCAAAGGGGCCTATCCGTGGATCAGCCCACGCGGTTCTGAAGTGTTTTTTATGGGGCGTTCGACCTTTCACGGGGCTGATCGTTCCGGCGGTACCATGGCGGGCTTTCGCACGCGCGGGCAACTGTGGCACCTCGACGGTGAAGTGAACAACGGCCGCGGCAACCCGACTGACTCTTACAACCACTTTGCCAATGCCGGTGGTAACCAGTACGCAGCGCTGGTGAGAGCTTATGAAAACCGGCGCTACCCGGGTAACGGCGCAGTGATGGGTAAAAACTCCTGGAGCAACCTGTTTTTCCGGCCACTGGGGCAATTCCCTACTTCATGGAGTGCAACAGCAGAAACCACACGTGCCGCCACACCATTGAACCCGTTTCCGGAGAGTTATGGGTTCTGGCTAACCGGCAATCGCTACGATGAAGTAACCTTCCCTTTATATGCCGATGATCTGCTGGCGTATTACCCGATGAACGAACCGCTGTATCAGGATCAGTCGATGCTGCGGCCGCATATGCATGTTGAACCGGGTGCACCCAACCCGGAAGCGATCAGGCGTTTCGGTATTGATCACATTAAAAATCAAACTGCTGACCTGTCAGCGCACCAGCACACGGCAGCGTTGCGCAATGGTGCGAGTTATCCGTTTGAGTACTACAACGTAAAGGCACTGTGGGCTAACTCCGGCGTGCTTAAAGATCAAAACGAAGGAGCAGTCGGGAACTCAATATTTTTTGGTCAGACTGCAAGTGTCGGCTCAACTATTGGCAGCAGTGCGCTGCAGCAGCTGGCTGCAAATCAGTCTTTTAGTGCCGCGTTTTGGGTCAATACATCTACTGCTGCAACCCCGCTTAACCTGCTGTCGGTGGATGGTGTGCTGAATTTGTCGCTGCATAATAATCAATTGGCAGTAGATGTCGATAACAGCAGTGCACAGCAACGCTTCACCGCCAATGTGAATCAGCAAAACAATCAGTGGCAGCATATTGCAGTGTCGTGGCAGCTCGGTGAGTTACGCATTTCTTTTAACGGTACCGAGGTCGCTCGCCATAGCGTCAATGCCGACCTGACCATAAACGCAGGCGTTAATGCTGCGCTGACAATTGGCCCCAACGGCACAGGTGCAGGCAATGTACTGCTCAAAATCGACGAGGTCTATTTGTACGCCGCGGCGCTTTCTGACAGAGATATCGAAACCCTGGCTTACAAGAAACGTGTGTTTGGTGGTAACGGCGGCAGCTATTTTCAGAGCTCAGGTATGGCTCAGGACTATCCACAGGTTGCGGCAGATATTGATTTGTCTTTCGTTGCCAACGGTGGCGAAGTAGCACTTGGTGAAGCGTTGTTTAACTCAACGGCATTGTCCAGAGATAACACCATTAGCTGCGCCAGCTGTCATCAGGCTGGTCGTGACTTTACTGACGGCCAACAGTTTGCAACAGGAATTGGTGGCAGAAGTACCCGGTTCAACACGCCTACACTGGTAAACGCGCTGCTTGCTGATCAATACTTCTACAGTGGTGCGGCTGACTCGCTCGAGGTTCAATCGATACACACCATACTGCAAAACGGTGAAATGGGCGTTGCAGACGCCGGACAAATAGTCTCAGCATTACCCGATCCGCTGCGGAACCAGCTGCGCAGTGTTTATCAGACAGAGCCGGGTGTCAGTGAAGTTGCACGGGCTATTGCGGCGTTTGTCAAAACAATCCGGGTAACTGCAAACCTTGATGCCAACACGGCCAATCTTTCAGCGGCTGCACTCCGGGGCAGACAACTGTTTAACGGTAAAGCTAATTGCATCGCCTGCCACAGCGGCAGTAATCTCACTGACAATAGCTTTCACGATATCGGCTTAAACAACAGCGGGCCCGATCGTCAGGCTGCAACAGCGCGCAGCGATGATCAGTTCCGGCATAAAACACCCACACTGCGGAACGTTGCATTCACAGCACCGTACTTTCACGACGGCAGTGCTGCTGATCTTGCTGCGGTAGTCCGGCACTACAACGATGACTCACATCGGGCAGGCGGAAGAATAACCGATGCCATGCTGCACCCGCTGGAGCTTAATCAGGCTGAGATAGACGATCTGGTGGCATACCTGAATTCACTTACCGGTCGAACGGTTAGTGGTCACTAAATTAGTAGCCAAGTCGTCTTCTGATTGCCGGCACCGCGTTCAATTGCGGCACCAGCTCTTCTAACTCACACTATTTTTTAAGAACCAGGAAAATTTTATCCGTTCCTATATGACCAAAATAGCATGTAGAAATGGATATCATTCAAGAGAGAGCATAGATGTCCCATTATATTTGTCACAAACAACCGGCTACATAGTTGCCGTTTGCAACCGCAATAACAGTACATAATTCGGTAGTAGCCACCTGCGGGTTAGTGCCGCCTCCTGTTGTTGGTTGCTGCGTATAAATTAAACTTGTCGTATAACTGTCTATCGTGCTCGTTTTGTTGTACGACGTTACTCGTATGTAGTAAGTGCTAGCGTTCAGAGTAGGCAAGCTAATAAAAGAAAAACGATTTGTACCACCGTCATCGTCATAGTCGATTTGGGTGCCGCTGGCGTCCAGGAGGTAGAGTTCAGTATCACCACTTGAGCCGTCAGTAGAAATTGTAATATTCGTACTGTTAGTAGACAACGTAAACCTGTGCCAATCCTCGTCGCTATTCAGGTGTATAGAGTGAGAGAGCGTCTGTCCATTTTGGATTAGGTTCGCCTGAGCAAGAGTGTTGTCTGGTTCGAACGTATCCGGTTGAATTGTGGTGTTGACTATCACTGCAATTGCGTTAGAGCAATTGTTCCCCTGATTGGTTTCATTGGTGACTGTATCTACGCAGGCTCCATAATAGTAGGTTCCCGGTTGGTTAGGTACGCTTATTGTTGACAAGAATGAATTTGAAGCAGCGTTTGCCAGTGCAAGCACAGAAAGAGAAGTTACCTGTGTATCGGCAGTCGAGATAATCGAGTTTGTAGCGTTGACGCAGAAGATGATCCTGTACCCTGATTCTGTACTGTGGCGTTTTTGTCGATGTTGTCACCCGGCGATACGCTGGTCGAAGATACGGTTAGACTGGAAATCACTAAGTCAGGAATTAAAGTGCTGGCGCCATAGTGTATTCCCATGCCAGTTTTATCCAGTTGACTCAGATAAGTTCGTTGTCCCATCGTATTGAGGAACGATGCGTAGGCCGGTTTGGGTTCGATAGTGTTTAAATTCGCCCTATCAATTGAAAAGGCAGTTCTCCCATAGTGCATTACTGAT
>CAYZVB010000350.1:0-5903 GCA_964481315.1 uncultured Granulosicoccaceae bacterium | reverse complement strand
GCGCAAAGCAGCGTGAAAATTGAACGCAAGTTAACTGCACCACCCGCCAGGGCTCTAAAGAAGTACACCATCTCACGAGCAACCGGGGTGACGATTAACGTTAAAACCACACCAGCCAACAGCAACACACCCAGTGCCTTGAACCAGAACGAGTACACCATTAGTGCAATGGCTACATACAGAAACAATCGATACACCCATGTGCAGGACGCATACGTACACAGAGTGTTGTGCTTTGCAGGTGGTACCTGATCCGGGTAAGGGAGCTCTGCGCCGGTAATCCAGGAACGAATTTGCCACTGCATGGCTGCAAATGATTTTTTCTGAAGATTATCAATCTGCAGGTGGTCGGCAACCAGAAAGTATCCGTCAAACTTTAAAAACGGATTCAGGTTGATCAGTAGGGTTGTGCCCAGTGAGGTAACTGCGAGGAAAAATGCCAGCGACTTAGCTGTCCCCTCAGGCAGCAACAGCCACGCAACAACTGCACACAGTGCTATGCCTGCTTCCATCAGTATTCCACCGGCGTTAATCAGCTGTCGCTGGTAACGGCTTTTCAAACGCCAGGCATCGGTGGTATCGCAGTAACACACCGGAATCATGAAAATCAGTGCTACCCCCATAGTTCGGACACTACACCCGTAGTGTCTCGCAACAATGCCGTGACCAAACTCATGCGCAACATTGGTAAAAACCAATACGCAGAGGAAGTAAAGCATGCCCTGCGCTGATGCAAACAGCGCAAACTGATCTTTAAACTCGTAGGCGTGTGCTGAAATTCCAACCACAGCAAAGCACAACAACAGGGAAACAATGCCTGTTAACAGGCCCTTATATTGAAGTGCCGGTTTTATCAGGCGTTCAAGCACACCCAGTAACCGGTTAGGGTTAAATAGCGGTTGCCTGTAGAACAACGTGAAGGTAAAAAAGCTACGTAATACTGATCCGTTGCCTGCGTTCTTTCGGCTTAGTAACTGCGCAACATGATCACTTGTATCAGCGCGTAGCAGCTCATTTTCGGCAAGCATATCCAGCAATGCATCAAACTGAGCAGGTGTAACATGCAGCATTGTGGTAGCGTTAATATCGTTAATAATTAAGTCTCTGTCTCCAAGAGACCATCGCGACAGCATTTCAAACTCAACCCAGCCGACTTTGAAGTAACGACCACGCGCCGGGTCGAACAGGGTCCAGTCGGGCAACAGCGGATCGGTTACCGGCAGCAGTCGAACATCGGTGCGCAAAGCAGCCAGAGCACACCCGGCGGTGCCCGTTGAGGCAGCGCTGTTTTTAATTTCTTGAGCATTAAAGAAAGGTGATCCGGCATGTGCAGTCATTGCTACACTCCCAGCCAGCGCCTGGTGGCGGCAAGTGGTTTTCGAAACAGGTAATAGCCCAGAGACACTCTATCGCCATACAAACGGGTGGTACCATTCATACCGAGTCTGAGATCTTCATCGTGAGCCGCCGGTGACGCGAGCACCCGGAACGCCAGTTCGTCAGCCCCCTTTTGCATCGGAAAATAACCAACTGATTCAACGGCACCGCTCACTGAGCGCAATGGAAAAGCATCGGGAAAAAACTTTACCCTCGTTCCCTGCTCAAAGCTGATGGTATCAGCTGATGCCAGCCAGATTTCGAATTGCTGTTGCGCGGGATCGGAAATCTCCATGATTTTTTCACCAATCGACACTGCACGCCCCTCCCAGTCCTGGGCACGTCCAAAGATTGCTACGCCATCCTGTTGGGCGGTAATCTCTGCACGCTTAAGCATGTCGTCTATACGATTAAGTTCAATGGTTTGTTGTTCGATGTCGGATTCGAGTTCTGCAAACCTTTGCGCTGCACCCTGTACTGCAGAAAGACTCTGCTGGCGCGCTTTTCTATACTGTTCACGGGCAAGATTAAGCTCTTCTGTCACTGTGCTGTAACGCGACCTGAGCTCGGTTTGGTCATAGGTAACCAGCAGCGTTCCTTTGGTTACCGACTGATTTGGGCGAACATGAATTTCATGAATCACCCCGTTTAACCCTGACGCCACCACACCGGGGTCTATGGCAATAACCTGACCGCTGGCAATGACACTCTGGCGCACAGGTAACAGCATGGATGCCATTAACAAACCTAAGCCAATGCCTTTGACCGCACGAACACCGGACAATTTTCGATACAGTGTGTGTTTTGCCTGCTCGCGCGGCAGTGCGCTCCATGCATGATCGGCCACTTCTGCAACCTGTTTTACCAGCTGTAACTCTGTGAGAGACCACTCCTGAAACCTGATCATCACCAGTGTTGCCTGATTCCCACCAAGTGATGAGCAAACAATCTGTTCTATCTGCAGTTCACGCATGGCTCTGGCAAGAAAGCCCGGCAGGTGCCCGGCCTGATGCACGGTGGTGTCTTCAAGATAAACATCTTCACAGTTCACCAGTGACTCACACAGTTCTGCCAGCGGTGCGCGCGGATCAAACTCTGAAACACCTGAAATACAACGTACTGTTTGTGTGCCGTTGCGATTGCGATGCAACAACAGCGCGGTGTCGTACCTGATGAGTCTGCGGGTACGATTGCACAGCGTAAACGCCAGCGCCTGCCTGGTAGTTGCGTCCCTGATGTCTTTTCCCAGACTAATAAAGTTACCGAGCTTTTCGACAACCCTGTCTGCTGCGACGGCTGTCATTGCTTTAACACCGCAACACCGCTCATACCGGACCATAACTCCGGATAGCTGGTAGTCAGCCTGCCGATCACCTTAACGGTTTGGCTGACCGCGTCGACCCTGGGGATCACACGATCAATTACCGCTGCATACGACTTGTTTGTTTCCATGATATTAAGTTCGAATTCAAGACCCGATGTCAGCTGTGGCAACATGTGCGAAGGTGCCAGAAACTCGGTAGCAAGCTCACGGTTGTCAACAATCTCAATCATTTTTGATTTCGCCTGAATATTCTCGTGCGCGTTAACCCAGGTTTGTATAACGTTACCGTCATAAGGTGCCAGCACTGTACAAAGACTGACCTGATGCTTCGCCGCTTCGACATCTGAACGGGCTTTCGACAACTCAGCTTTGCTTTGTGCGATCTGCAACTGACTGGCAGAGTTCAGGCTTGCGAGCTTTTCGACGGTTTCATTTTCCTTGGAAACAAACGATAACTGCGCCTTCGCCTTTTTAAGTGCGGTTTGCTGCACTGAGCATTCAAGAGACAAAAGCACGTCATTCTTTACGAAGCTGTGCCCCTCCTTAACATGTACCTGCTCTATTAACCCGTCTATTTGTGCAGACAAAATCGCCGAATTAGCTGCTTTCACAATCGCAGACAGATTCTCCTGACTGTAGCTATTAGCAGCTGGCAGTAACAGTATCGCGGCACCTAACAGCGACCTGGCCATTGTTGTATATTCAGTTTTCATTGCTTTATCTTTTGCTTTTGCAGTTAGTGATGGCCTAACGCTTTGCCAGTGTAGGCAAACGAAAATGAGGATTCTCCTGAAACGGTTTTGTTATCAGGTAGCTTTCTACCTGCGAAGTCAGTGCTTCCAGTTCAAGCTGACTGTTGAGCGTCGTCGCAGGCTGATAACCGACACTGTTGTAAAGAACACCGGTTGAGTTTTGCCACTCAGCCAGCGACATGGAATATCGCAGTGCCGATACTAACCGCCGCGCTTTTGCCTGCAACATGGTCAGCTGATCAATCTGCTCAGCCTGAAGCTGCTTTACATACTGTTCATACATTCCGTTATCTACGCGATACAACTCTTTGGCGATGCCGAGCTCCTGTTTTGACTGATATAACTGATATGCAGCAATATCTACCTGAGTCAGCACCGCAACACTTAGCGCACGCCGACGAAGATCCGCTATTTCAACATCAGTTTTTGCATTAGCGAGCTGTTTCGGACCCGAGATAAGATTCATCAGATTCCAGGTCACCTGATAGCCGGCAGAGGTCCAGTTGTTATGCAAAAGAAAGCTGTTGTCGTTGGAGTTGTAGCCGGTAAATAGCTCAAGCCCCGGAATCATTTTCAGTCGCGTTTTCTTAACTTCTTCGAGTGCATTGCGTCTTTTATAGTCTTCTTCGATAAGCTCCGGTCGATTCAGCAGCGCCATGTGCTGCAGCTTGCGAATCTCGGAAGGCTCCAGTGATACCGGCGGCACAGCATATCTTTCAGATCGGGCGACCTTGTATTCGGTAAACGGTGCCAGCCCTATCAGTGCCGTCAGCTCAACGCGTGCGTCCGCTGCTTCGCGCTGCAGGATCATCATCTGCCTTTGCAGATCAAGCAGTGCCCGTTGATACTCGAGACATTCTTCCAGCGGCTTGAGCTTGGCCTGCTGTGCTGCGTAAGAGTCGTTCAGACCCTGTCGAATCTCAACCAGCAGTGCATTAATGGTTTGTTGCAGAGGCTCGGCGGCAGCAACACGCCAGTAGGCATAGCGTACGTCGCGCACAATATTCTGCAGCACACGCCGTTGTCGCTCGAGCGCGATTAATGCTTCGTTACCTGCCTGCCTGGTGTTGTACCAGGCAATGCCGAAATCAAGGGTGTTCCAGCTCGCACGTAATGCGGTGTTTAGCAGGCCCTTATCCTGAGAAGTCGACGCACCAAAGTTTGGCACCCCTGAGGTCAGGTTCAAACTGCTGGAAGCAGAGCGTGTATCGCGAACATCATAACCGGCAGAAGCTGCCAGTTGCGGCAGCTTCTGATAATCGGCAATTTGCAACCGCTGCTGTGAAGCAACGGTCTCGAGCATCTTTAGCCGGTTATCGAGGTTGTACTTGAGCGCGCGGGCAATGGCTTCAGGCAGGCTGATCAGCGCATTGCTGTCGGGAGCTTCTGCGAATATTGATCCCAGATCAGCGGCAGCACGTTGCTCTACTTCTGACGTCGAAACACTGCGTGGCGTGCTGGCGCATCCGGACAGCACTACAAGCATTGCGCAACCCATTACGCGACGCCTGACTGGGCTACTGCGTTTTGGCACAGTGGACTCCTGTTATTTGACTCACTGCACCATCGGGGAACAATATCTGAACCATGACACGACATCGATAATTGCTTTGATACTTCAATGAGATACAGCTCTCAATACGGTATTTTTCCACTTAAGTTTCGCCGGCCGCTGCAATCACATTTGAGCCGAAAACACCTCCCGTTGTTTGCACTGGAAATACCCGACGCTGTGCCTATTCCTTCTACTTATGTGAAGACTCGCACACCTGTGGCGTCTTAGCTGCGTCGTATCGGATTCGCAGTGTCACAAAAATGACACACATATCGCTGAGTACCATATAAACACAGACCTGATTCACACAAACTTTTCCCAAGTGTCAATACACTGCCGCCTTTCCGTTACCAGGTGGCACGTACATGACTCGAATTTCGCGAATCTGCATCGTGTTGGCAGCCGCAGCATCCTGGCTTATACCGGTTGTTTCGCAGGCACATCCCGCCCGTGTCACTTCCCACTCCTATTTGCAGTCAGCCGGTTACGAACGTGAGCTTACTATCGAACTTGCCGGCGAGACGATTCGATTCCTTTTAAGCCCAAGTGAGGTGACTTCGTCAATTAAGGTGACCGACATCGCCGGCCGTCCGGTTAGTTTCGACAACAAGGCTTTTGCCGGTGTTATTGACGGCGATAAGAACTCATGGGCAAGACTATCAATTACAGGCCCCCGACTGACCGGCGTGTACTCGCAGAACGGCAGACAATACGAAATTAAGACCAACGCTATTGGCATGATCACCGTTGATCCGTTGTCTGATCAGTACGATCATGGTCACAATCATCAGCAGGCTAAGCGCACCACACTCGGTATTGTGCGTCAGCCGGTAACACGGGTGGCTAACATTGCCATTGTGGTCGACAGTAAGTTCGATGCTTTCCACGGTGGCAA
>CAYZVB010000349.1:0-5908 GCA_964481315.1 uncultured Granulosicoccaceae bacterium | reverse complement strand
CATACAAAGTGGTACGCGGTGAAGCTGTAGCCTGGGCCGAACATGACCCGCGGCCGTGTCAGATCCCGCCGGACTGGTCGGGCGGTTACAGCTCTATATATGCGGCCCAAGCTGGCGAAGATACGGCTGGCGAAGATACGGCTGGCGAAGATAAGTCCGGAGCAAATAGTTCCGGTCAGCCGGGTATGATGTAACATCCGTTAAACCACTATAAAGCATGCAGAGGCTCCCCAATTGTCTGAGGCCACCACCACAACAATGCCAATGACGGTGCGAATGCGTCGCTCACCATTTTTTAATCGTTCGCAGCAGGGTGGCGCAAAAGCACATATTATTTATAACAATATGTTTATCGCCACGCAGTTCGATACGCCGGAGGCAGATTACTTTCACTTAAAGCAGTCGGTGCAACTGTGGGATGTCGGCTGCGAAAGACAAATAGAAATCAGCGGTCCCGACGCAGCGCAACTTGTGCAGATGAGTACACCGCGTGATATCAGTAACATGCAGGAAGACCAGTGTTTTTATATTCCTACGGTCGACCGCAACGGTTACATGACGAACGACCCTGTATTGCTTCAGGTCGCACCGGATACCTACTGGGTATCTATTGCAGACAGTGACCTGATACTTTATTACCAGGGTATTGCAGCCGGGTTAAATCTAGATTTGGTGATCCGCGAACCCGATGTCTCACCGCTGGGGATTCAGGGGCCGCTGGCTGATACCCTGGTCGAACGGGTCTGGGGCACGCAGGCATCCAAGATTGGTTTTTTCCGCCACACCCGGGTCGATGTCGGCGGCAGGCCTATGGTGCTGGCACGTTCCGGCTATTCACTGCAGGGTGGTTATGAACTCTACTTCGAAGGTACAGAAGGTGGTGATGAACTCTGGGACCGTCTTATGCAGGCCGGTAACGATCTAAACATCAGGGCCGGTGCGCCGGTGCAGGCAGAGCGTGTAGAGAGCGGGCTGCTTTCCTACCTCAGTGATATTACCAGCGATATGACACCGTTCGAGGCAGGGCTCGGGCTCTTTTGCCATCTCGACAAAGAAACCGGATGCCTGGGGTTGCAGGCTCTGCGCAGGCAGTCGCAGCCCGCAAGGCAGGTGCGGCCGGTATCAATCAGCGGCGATCCCGTTCCACCAATGACGGGCTTCTGGCAGGTAACAGACAACGATGGCGCTGCTGTCGGTAGAATCTCTTCAGCAGCCCATGCATTCAGCTTTAATGAAAATATCGCCATTGGTTTGATTAATCGTTCCCACTGGAATGCCGGTACAGAGCTGTTAGTGCATACGCCCGACGGTATCAGGCCGGCCGCCATTCGCACCGGGTTCCCCGGCAGACAAAAAAGGTAAGCACATGATTCTCAGTACCACGGCTCAACAAACCGGCAGTGCTGCCATCAGACCGCGGCGCAGTTTTATCTTTGCGCCCGGGCTGCGTCCTGAAATTTTCCCCAAGGCACTTGCCAGCGGTACCGATATTGTTTGCGTTGAACTTGAAGACGGTATTGCCCCAAAAGATAAAGAAGCGGCCAGAAAATCTGCACTGGCATTGTTTGAACAGCCGCAGGCAGACGACGGCATAGAGCGTATTGTCAGAATCAATTGTTTGCGTGAAGCATTCGGGCTTGCCGATGTTCAGGCAGTGCTGGCCACAGAAACACCACCACCGGCGCTGATGTTGCCAAAAGTACGTACACCGGATGAAGTGGCATGGCTTGACGATCTGCTCACCGAGCGCGGTCACGACATACGCCTGCATGTGATAATTGAAACCAATCGCGGGTTACAGGCTGCATTTGAGATTGCACAAAGCAGTGATCGTATTGATGCATTGTTTTTCGGTGGTGTCGATATGGCAGCCGAACTACGCTGCCAAAACGCCTGGGAGCCACTGCTGTATGCGCGCTCGCGGGTAGTGCATGCGGCAGCCTCCGCAGGCATCGATGTTATTGATGTACCTTATCTGGACCTTGAAGATCCCGATGGTATGCGTGTAGAAGCGCAAAAAGCCAAAGCGCTCGGGTTTAGCGGAAAAGGGTCGGTGCACCCGAAACAAATCTCAGCACTCAACGATGTGTTTACGCCGTCAGCTGAGGAAATAGAACGTGCAAAGCGCGTAACCCGAACCTTTGAAGAAGCCGATACCGGACTGGTGGTTATCGATGGCAAGCTGATCGAAAAACCGGTGCTTCGGGATATGTATCGAATTCTTGCGATAGCAGAGCGTGTACAGAGCTAGCGAGGCGTGCAGACTTTGCTTCACCGGCCGGGCCATACAGGTACCTTGTGAAAAGTTGCCTTATACTATCGCTATCTATACCGGCACTATAAAGCTGTCAGGAGTCGATGCAAAATGACCGGCAATCTCAGCGCTACGCCACTAACACCTGCCATTGGTGCTGAGCTGCACGGGCTCAACTTTAGTGCACTGCAGCAATCAGAGCTCGATGCGGTCTACGAGGCTTTACTTAAGTATCAGGTGATTTTCGTTCGTAACGCAGGCATGAGTCCTGCGGCACATCTTGAGTTTGCACAAAGTTTTGGTCAACTCGATGATCCGCACCCGGCTTACCCGCATGTGCAGGGGTACGAGAATATCATGCTGCTCGAAAACAACGCCGACACACCACCTGACACCAATAGCTGGCATACCGATCTCACTTACAAAGTAGAGCAGCCGTTTGCATCGATATTAATAGCCCGTGAAGTGCCGGCTGTGGGCGGTGATACCCTGTGGTCAAGTTGCTATGCCGCCTACGATCGTTTGCCAAACGGCATGAAAACAGACCTGGCAGGGCTTAGTGCTGTGCACGATATGGGCGATTTCCGCAATAACTTTACCAGCCCCGCCAATGGCAAATCGGCCGAACAGCGACTAAACGAAAACATCAGTCGTTTCGGTCTTTGCGTACGACCCCTAATTGGCCAGCATCCGGTCACTGGCAGATCGTACCTGAACTTTAACGAAGCTTTTGTCAAACATATCGATGGCATGACCACCAACGATTCAAGTGCGTTAATTACATGGCTTGCCAACCATATGAATAAACCCGAAGATCAGGTGCGCTGGCGCTGGAGTAACGACACACTGGCGATGTGGGATAACCGTGTCACTATGCATTATGCGGTAGCAGATTATTTACCGCAGCACCGCTCTATGAATCGGATTACGGTGATTAAAGATCGCCGTGCACCCGTGTAGTGATACCGGCAGCGTGTTCCCTGCCTTAATCTAACTACTACCTAATCAGGTTGTAGGTCATGTTAATTGAAAAGAACACTGCATCGTCTTCGAATCGATCAGAAGTCAGACGCGTGTAGAGCACCGGCACCTCATCGAGGTATCGATGGCGGTGGTAGTCGGCTTGCGCACCCAGTGTAATCTGCCTGGTTAATTGCCGGCGCGCTGTTAGTGAGAGTACCTGGTTATACTTGTAGGTGTTGTTGCCGGAAGACTCTATGCTGTTGTCAAGCTTGTCTCTAAAGTACTGCTGATAATAGTAGTTAGCGCCAACAGACCAGGTGCTAAACGATTTGCTTACTCCGATGCCCACGCGGGTAAACACGGCCCGGTTGCGCAGATCGTTTGCCGGTGATACACCAAATTCCTGATTAACTGTAGCATCGTTGGGGTAGATTCTGCTTAGCGCTGTCATATCACCGCACGGGTCAGAGAGCTCGACGCTGCCGCCGCTTTGACCGAATTCGAATTGATAGTCGCAATTCCCGCGCGCGAGATCACCGTTAAGACCTGCGTTGTACGTATCTGTGCTACCCAGACTAAATTGCGCGTGTATGCGGGAGTGAGGCCCGAGATTAACATTCCAGTCTGAACCAAACTCTAGGCTGTAATCGGACGGGCTTTGTACGGTCACCGATCTGATCACCTGATTGCCAATGGCAGTGTATGAATTTTTCTGCAACGCAGAGGCTCGATTTGAACTCAGGCTAACCCAAAGACTGGTTTTCTGTTCGGCGGTATTGTAGAGCGCAAGCCGAAGAGTAAGGTGGCTTTGCAAAAATCCGAAGTGATCGCGTAACGTGGTAAAGCTGCGCTCGGAAAGCCCGCCTTCAACCGACACTCCGGAAGTAGTTTGCCAAAAAAAACGTAAACTGCTTTCTTGAAAGCGTTTTTTTCTGGTGGGGCTGGCAAAACCGCCGGATCTCAGGTTGGGAGTGTACTGAACGGTGTCGCCGACGGTTTTATGTTCTACCGTTAGCTGTACCGGAGCAGCAACGGCGATGCTGCTCTGTAGTACAGCCATGGCGATAATTGCACATGGCAAACTAAAGCGGACGGGCACAGCGCAGTACCGTGCAGGTTACTGGTTAATTAAGACTCACGTAGCCCTGAATGCCATAGCCGGACACGGTGTCCGTGCCAGTCGTAACTGTTGTAAATTCAGGTTGCGTCACTTCGCCATTGTCTGTGAGTTCAAACTTCACACCTTCAAGAACAACAGTGACGCGATAGTGTCCGGTCTGTCTCATGAAATCCGGATAGCCCTGGTCTGCAAGCTCGCGCCTGATGTCGTCGATATCGATAGAAAATTTACCATCTGCGGCAGAACCAATCAGATCTTCGTCGGCAAGCTCAGTGACCTGGGTAATCACGCCATCGCGATCAATATACTGTGCGTCCAGCACTGTACCTTGCGGGAGTTCCAGTGTAACGCTGCTGTTGTCACCTTCGGTCATCGATAGCTGTACATCTCTGATAATGACGGACAAGTACCGGCTGTCCAGCAATGATTCCACTTCCAGAGCTACATTGATCGATGCTGACGACAACGTCTGATCGATAGTCAATGCATCAGTGTGAAAGGCTATTCTATCTGCATTCCAGCGACTGACGCTAACCATGAAGCCCCCGGAGTCGCTGTTGTCTGATAGAAACTCAGCGGTGGTGTAGGTGGTTTCTCTGGTGCGTTGGTAGCTGTTATAGCTGCCGTACTTTTGATAATAGTAACTCGTATATATGCCTATCATCGGAGTGTTCACATCAATCGAGAACGCTGCAGGCGTGTTGACCTGTTCGATATTTTCTTCAAGCTCTTCGATTGTCTCAGCCGTCTGAATCGAACCGATTTCCGCGCTTAGCTGGTTACCCGTGTTCACTTCCTCGGTTGAAGTCAAACTCAGGTAGGGGGCAATGTTGATGAGCTGCTGATTCATCGCACTTGTAAGCGCCACACCGTCTGTCATATCTATGGCGGTGTTGTCCCTGAATACACCCGACATTGCCTGCATAGCCAGCTTATAGTCCGTACTGGTGGTTGAAAACTGCTGTGCAAGCAGATTCAATTCAACGTTTATTCTGGCCAGTTCGGTATTTGTGGCCGGGTTTCCAGTCAGGTCCAGCGACTCGGCACCAAGTCGGTTTTGGATTAGCCCGATAGCATTATCGTATTCTGCACGGCTGAAAACATTGTTTGTGGTAGAGAGCTGCGTTGCCAGTGTGGTAACCGGTGTGACAAACAGGGCATCTCCCGGCGCCTGCAGCGAACCGGAAAATAATGTACCGCCGGTGGTGGCGGTTTCATCAAATCCGACATCACGGCCGCCGTTGACTGTGATCAATTGCGTTCCCGCCGGGCATTCAAGTCTGCCGGCAGCTGCGGTACGACCATTGTTAGTGTCGTCACAAACTACCTGACCATCGATTATATAGCCATCGATCGCCTGTGCAGTAACAGGCGATACCACTTTCGTTCCGATATTGTTTTGCGAACTGCAGGCCGAAACAACAGCGCATGAGAGGTATACACCCCAACGGATTGTCGGAGAGGCACTTTTAAATAGATCCATTTAGATTTACAACCTTTTGAATTAGACTACCTGTCTGGTAGCCGCCGGGCTTTACAAATCTATAGTGAATTCCTTCATTTCTTTGCAC
>CAYZVB010000348.1:0-5914 GCA_964481315.1 uncultured Granulosicoccaceae bacterium | reverse complement strand
GTTGTCACAATACCAATGTCGCCAAGCCCGAGCTTGATCCCTTCAAGCACACCCTTGGGCTTTACGATGGAACCGCCATAACTTTCCTGCCAGTCGATTTTATAGTTACCGCTTTCGGCAAGTCGCTTGTCGACTTCGGGAATAAAAAATCCGCTGAATTCTTTAACCCACATCGCTTTGGCAGGATAGCCATCGATAACAACAGCTTTTATTGTTTCAGTTGCCTGAGACACGCCTGTCGCTGCAAGCGTCAGTGCAACGCCGGCAAACGTATTTTTCAAGAGTCTTTTCATCTTAGTCCTCCGTCTGTATGACGATTTTGTTTACCCAGCTATGCGGGTTGCCAGTTTTCTTCAATCACAGTACCCGCCTGCCGGAATAAGACTGACAGCGGACAATACTTTGCAACCTCGGCTGCGACTTGCTGCAGCTGTTCGGTCGTTGCAGAACCGTTTGCCTTCACGGTAAGTACTATTTTCTGAAAAGGCACATCGATACTTTCAGATAACATCACGCCGCGCCGATCAAAATCGCAGCTGACCGAAATATCTAAATGACCAATGTCGACGCCCAGAGAGTCGGCACACTTGTGGCCGATTACATTGGTACAACCCACCAGCGCTGCCAGTGCTGTTTCGGTTGGCGTTGGGCCAAGGTTGGTGCCGCCGCGGGCTTGCGGTTCATCGATGGTTAGTTGCACATCACGCATGTTTACCGTGGCAAGAGAATGCGACGGACACTTTGCTTCTGCGCTTAACCTGACTGTTGTTTTTTGCCTGATAGCCACGCGTCAGGCCCTATACAAAACTGCATGCCTGCTCGAATGAAAAGCGCGGCAGCTTTTCAAACAGCGCAGATTCATCTGCGTAACCCAGGTTGCACAAAAAGTTGGAACGCAAACTGGTGTTGGCAAAAAACTCTTCGTCAACAACCTGATTTGAAAAGCCCGACATCGCACCAACATCAAGCCCGACTGCCCGAGCTGCAATCATGAAATAAGCACCCTGCAAGGTGGCATTGCGAAATGCAGTAGCCTCAATATGTTCTGTTTTACCTTCGAACAGCGGACGCCGGTCCTCATGTGGAAACAAATAGGGAAGCTCTTTCCAGAAGTCGAGATCGTGCGCGATGATTACACACACTGGTGCACTCATCATTTTTTCTACGTTCTTGGGTTTCAGTGACTTTGCCAGCCGTTCGCGACCTTCATTAGAGCGGACAAACACGAACCTCGCCGGGCAACTGTTCATACTGGTTGCACCCAGCGCAGTGATGGCATAAATCTCGTGCAGCAGTGCGTCCGGCACCGGCTTGTCCTGCCAGGCATAGTGAGAACGCGCCCCGCTTAGAATGACCTGAATCGAATCTTCGTCGAGAGAAGGCATGCGCTGACGCAACGCTCTTACCGCCTGCTGAGCTGCTTCTCGAGCTTCAAGGTTAAGCGATTCAGCCATAAGATAGAAAGCCTCGGTTAAACGCGTCAGAGCCGGTGCAACTGCAGACACAGCGCACAAGCTTGCTGGGGGTTACATTGCCTTATGCCGACGTTCACGGACCGTGGTCCCGGTAGACTCAGCGGGCGTTGATATTTTTGCCGATTATTCTTTTGAATGTCAATTAATATCGATTTTTTATGTCGCCGATTCTTATGTTAGTGACTCGCTCGCGGATAGTCAGGCTGACGCCTGCGACAACACTACCGTTCGCCGGGGGTCTGGCATCGTGCGCGGAAGGCATTCCACTCTGAAGCCCAGACTACAATCCGCTTCAGCGCACCAGCACGCGATACTCACGATCATGCGACAGCGACGGTATGCGCTGTCTGGCATCGGCTACCCGTGTTAAGTCAAGTTCGGCCGTCACAACGCCGGTTTGTTCACCACCATCGGCAAGGGTTTTTCCCATCGGATCGATAATTAAGGAGTGTCCGTAGGCGGCCCCTCCTCCGGGCACATCACCCACCGCACAGGGGGCAAACACATAGGCACCATTTTCTATGGCACGGGTTTGATTGAGCACATGCCAGTGCAGTTCGCCGGTCTTTTTGGTAAACGCTGCCGGCACCGCCAGAATCTGTGCGCCGGCATGTGACAGGTCGCGATACAGCTGCGGAAACCTCAGGTCGTAACAAATGGTCTGCCCCATTAGCCCGACCGGCGTTTCAGCCAGCACCGCTTCCGCACCGGCAGAAACCGAAGCACTTTCGCGATAGACATCCGAATCTGACAACTGGATGTCGAACAGGTGAATCTTGGTGTAACGCGACCGCACCTGACCGTGATTGTCCAGCAGAAAGCTGCGATTATAAATTTTGCCGTCTGCCGCAGTGATTGCAACGGACCCGACCAGAAACCACACGCCATGCTCTGCGGCAAAGCGCTTTACACCATTCAAGTAGTGATGATCGTCTTCACTGGCATGTGGCGGGATTAACTTCGGGCCGTCTGAAACCAGACCGCCACAATACTCCGGCGTACCCAGCAGGTTCGCACCGAGCGCCACCGCTTCCGAGGCTAGCGACAAAGTTTCTTCCAGTGCCAGCTGTATGGTTTGCTGCGGACTGGTTTGCAAGGCCGCTACGATTGTATTCATCAAAACGCTCCCGGTGTGACAGCGCCACGCCATCATCAGACGACTCTATTAAAGCACCCTCACTGCTGGCGCACCAACGTGGCCGACTGCATTTGCAGCCTCGCCAATCTGGTACACTAGTATACTTTCACAAGTACTGCGAGAACATTCATGCCCGATTTTCCAGTTGTCGACACCGACCCGGGAGTCACCAGACAAGTACTTTCCGACCACCCAAAACTGATGGTGGTTGCATTCCGCTTTGCAGAGCCCGGTGCCGAAGGCAAACTGCACAACCACCCGCACGTCCAGTCGACTTTTGTGAAGTCAGGGAAGTTCCGCTTCTCAATAGACGGCAAAGAAACCGAATACGGGGCAGGTGACAGCTTCGTGATTCCATCAAACGCGACACACGGGTGTGTTTGCGTTGAACCAGGCACCCTGATCGATTGCTTCACACCGCGACGCGATGATTTTTTGTAAGGTTTCACCCAGTAAATAACCCGCCACAATTCTAGCGGTGTGATTTGCGATTGTTGATCGCCACGCCCGAATCAACAGCCGATGCCGTGCGTGTAGTATCACTTATGATTACACACGCATACATATTTAAGTGCAGGGTTCCCCGCGATCGGGTTGGCTCGATGACATGGAAGGCAACCCGACGCGTCAGCGAGGCAGGACGATCTCAACACGCAGCAATCAGAGTGCAGTCTGCGATTTACTTCTGCACTTTCGGCGGCGAACTTGCCTACTCTGCGCTATTTGTCCCTGCTGACGCGCGGGCTTTCGGGTGCAACTAGCAATCGCGCATTATTGAAGAACCTTACTGCGCCCGCAGTATCACCGCCTCATCTTCAAACCCACATCTGCAACAGTATTCCCGCTACTCCTCCAGTTGCACTGTTCTTAGTGGTAGATCACTCGATTTCCAGACCGCCTTCACACTACCGTGCTCAGGTACCGGAAGCCCGGTTGAATAATCAAAATATCTAGCCCTACCACTCAGTCTGCAGTTACACACGATTGCGAGTTTGCCGACTGTTCACATTGATTAACGACGTAGCAATCAAGGAGTAGCACGTGCACAACACCGATCCGCAGTCACCAGCAACCTATTAACGCAAATCACGACGCGTCTTCTATGGGCTGTCAGCAGCGTTGGGAATAATGACCCTTACGGCATGCGATTCGTCATCATCAATTCAGGTTTTACCCGCAGACACACCGGCTGCAGTGGCAAGCCCGACATTAGCGCCTGCACAGTCATTCACACAGGACGTTGCCTTTCAATTTGATTTCAGTGCGCAGGATTTAGGTACCGACAACTCTGAAAACAAAGGTATCAAGGCGCTTGCACAAGGCATAATGACCGGCACTATACTGATCGAAAACATTGACACCGGTGAAACTGAAACGCGCCCGTGGAGCATAGAAGTAAACGACAACGCGTTTCCGCAGGCAACCTCTGTTAGTGCTATGCCGGTAATGGAAGGCAGGTACGACTTTACCCTATCTGTGGTAGGCGGTGCCCGACAGTACATTGGTACAGCATCACATGTTGTTGATCCGGACACCAACGACATTGTACCGATGATACTCCGTCCGGTTATCGGTAGTTCTACTGTCGATGTCACCGTTGCAAACAGTCTGGTCGATTTTGGATTCAGCTATCCGGCGGCACAACTCAGTGCAGCAGGATTGATCGATCCGACATTAGTCGTGTCTGTAAACGGCGGACCGCAACAGCACTTTGCACTCGATCCTGTAACCGGCTTGTCACCCGATGTTCTGCTGTTGTCTCTGCCACCGGGTCAGCATCAATTTTCCATGGAGTTGTTTGACAGTGGTTATCTGCTCGGCCGCACATTGCCACAACAGGAAGTGGTGACACTCATTGCAGGTTCGAATGTCACACTGGATATTGCTCCGCAATACGGCTCGTTAAATTTCGACACATTTACCGAAGGTGCCGATGCACCGGTTGACGTTATCGTACCGGCCGTAGTAATCGATGAAGTTGGCGGCGTTAACAACCTTGAAGCGCTGCTAACGGTGGTCGGGCCAAACACCCCGTTTTTCCAAATGCCGCTGCCACTGACAGCGAACGGTGCAAACTACAGTGCCAGTATAGTCATTCCGCAGCTTGCCTATGACGATCTTACCTACGAACTGAGCTTCCTGAACAACACCACCGGCGACGTAATCGGCAACTGTATTGAAACTCACACACTCAATAACTACGGCAGCGCCATTAACTGCCCGATAAACCTGAAGCGCAAATCAGTGGTTACCGGTGATTTGCTGTCAACACTGGGGCTTAATGTTTTCGGCAGTGACGGTACGCCGTTGCCCGGTGCTGTAGTGCGCATAAACGGTGTGGACGCAGGGATCACGGGCGGCACCGGCCTGCAGGCAGCTAACTATATTGAACTTAACGTTAAACCGGGACAACAGGTAATCAGTGCCGAATTCGGTCCGGAGTCAGGCGAACTGGTATACGATTCTGTTCCGCTCAACGTCACCAGCATGAGCCTTACAATGGGCCAGTCGACCAACACTGCACCTGCTTTGCTGTCAGATAATTTTGACGGCACGCAAAGCGGAAGTGCCGCGCCGGTAAACTACTGGTTTGGCTGTAACGGTTCAGGAACACCGGATTTTACAAACGACAACGACGGCACACTTGGATTGTGGTCGCAATTTAGAGACCCGGCTTTTGATTACTGTTTTGGTACCAGCGCCGTGACTGAGCGCAGTTTTACCGACATTGAAATCATCGACGCAGGCGGGTTTCAGGTGTCAGCCGATATTGCCTGGGCCGGTCATCCGGACAGCAACCTTGCTATCGGCATTGGTGAAGAAGCCGGTAACGACCCGTCTAACTTCACCCCCATTCCATCACTCGATGCGATTGTAGATGTCTATGAAGGTGAGGTAGTGGTGAGAATTTTCGACAACGGCTCAGCCACTTCAGTAAAAACTTACCCGATGCCGGTTCCAACAACGGCACTGACCAATGTCACTCTTGATGTACAAACTGATTCGTTTGCACCAGGCACACCTGCGACTCTTAGCGTTTACATCAATGGCAACCCCAATTATGTACCGTCTACAAGTTTTACCTGGGATGGCGGCAGCAACCACATTGAAGTCCGGGGTGGCAGTACCGCAAACACTGCTGCATTCGTCGCTCTCGACAACCTGACGATACGCCCTCGATAAAAAAAGGCAATCATCTATTTGCACCATGCACCGTGGCGCGGTACGCGCGCCACAGCATTAATATCGTTCCTCACCCGTCAACGCACAGTCGCTTATTTCCCGAATATTAAGGCAGAAT
>CAYZVB010000347.1:5103-5933 GCA_964481315.1 uncultured Granulosicoccaceae bacterium | reverse complement strand
GCGAGCAGCAGGCTGGTGAGCCGTACGACGACTGCAAGCGCGTTGCGTTGCGGCGGGGCTGCCACGACCACACCGGTGTCAGTGACAGAGTCAGCCTCGACAGGCGGGGGTATCTCCACTAACTGCGAGCGCTGGTGCACGGTTGAGCGGCGGGCGAGCCACCACACGAGCGATACCGACCCGACCAGCGCAATGGCAACGGCCGGTGCTCGCATGTCTTTTTTTACCCGGTTACGTGTAATGTCCAGCTGCTGGCGTCGATGCTCGACGACCCTGCTCGTGCGGACTACGTGGTCCGCACAGCGCCGGGTGAAAATGGTCCTGAACATCGTAATACCTACGATTTAGTGGCAGCCTTCACCAGCCTGTGTACGCCAGAGCGCACCAGATGACAAACCCGGCGCGGCCAACTCCAGAGACGAAATGTCACCCGCCTGGCCAGCGTTCCGTGCGTTTTAGAAATCAAGTCGTCTGTTGTAGCGAGAGCTCCTTGCAATTTCTGGTGTGCGATGTAATGGTGCTATCAGGCTCAGCTTTTCCTGCGCAATAGCATGGAGGCAAACAACCCGACCCCAAAAGCAATGCCAGCTGCCTGCAGGGGATTTTGGCGTATGTAGTCTTCAACAGCAGACATTGAATCTGCAGCCTGTTCTTTTAAATCGACGCCCAGTTCTTCGGCCACCTCACTTGCAGAGGCACTGACGGCTTTGAGTGTTTCTTCCGCCTGGCGCAAATTGCTTTCCAGGCTGGCGATAGTGTCGTTTGCCTTGTCTGTGATCTGGTCACCGACCTGTTTGGCGGTTGTGCTCATACTTGGCCCCCTGCTGATT
>CAYZVB010000347.1:0-5093 GCA_964481315.1 uncultured Granulosicoccaceae bacterium | reverse complement strand
ATTTCCAGTGAATCTGCAAAGTGCAGCGTTCTGATTGGAAAAGGAATATGAATATTACGTCGGTCCAGTTCATTTTTGATGGTAATTATTACTTCGCTGCGTGACTGCCGCACTTTCGATGGCGCTGCATCGGTCCACCAAAGCACCTCTATGTCCATACTGCTGGAATTAAAGTTAGCCACCGCAATTTGTACCGGTTTGCTGTCGGCCACTGTTTCACAGACTTGCAGGCATTGTTTCGTCACCTCAATAACTTCAGAAAGATCTGCACTGTAGCTAACACCAACCACCAGACTGGTTCGCCGAAAGTTTGCGTCGGCATATATTTTTACAGGCTTTTTAAACAGGAATGAGTTCGGTACAACCACCAGCTCCCCGCTCATCAGGCGAATGTAAGACATCCGTACCAGCACTTTCTCGACTCGTCCATTGATGCCATCGCACTCGATATAGTCTCCTGTTTCAAACGGGAATCGCCAAAGC
This sequence comes from uncultured Granulosicoccaceae bacterium, assembly GCA_964481315.1. Classification (GTDB taxonomy): domain Bacteria; phylum Pseudomonadota; class Gammaproteobacteria; order Granulosicoccales; family Granulosicoccaceae. The sequence goes on along the minus strand of CAYZVB010000347.1, from coordinate 4,610 downwards.
ATTAAAATGCCGGCAAAGAAATTTTCAAAGATATCTTTAAAAGCCAGCCCGACCGCTATGGATACCAACCCCAGTCCACCCAGCGCTTTGGACGGCGTTAGGCCTGGAAACACAACAATGGCAGTCAGGATTAAACCCAGCCCCCAAACTACGATAGACAACAGCCGGATGATCAGTTCTTTTAGTGAATCCCGCTTGTGCCAGTTTTTCAGTAAGCGGGTACCGACGCTGGTAAGAAGTGCGGTGATACCCCAGGTCAGCATCACAACAGTCAACCCGGCAAGTAAATACGGCAGGTGGCCTACAAAACTGTTCCACATTTCCGCAATGGTTTGCCACAGCGAAAGCTTTATCTCATCGACGGAGTCGACCACACTCACTGACTCAGCCGACTCAGCTAATTCTGCTTCCACGTTAGCGGACTGTATCGTTATGCATGGTTAAGATTATTCCTGCGGCTATCGATGGTTTGAACAAGTGCCTGGTAACGACGCTGGATGGCATCATAATCCATGGGTGAGTGCGAATTATCGTGTAAATTTTTCATTAGCATGCCGGCCTGAAGCCGCAACGGCGAACACTGCTTAGGGTCGGGAACCAGTTGTGCCAGTAAATGAATAGTTTCCAGCAGCTTGATAGTAATGTCGGTGTGACTGGCAGCGCTTTGTCGCACCTGGTTGAATGCCAATTCGACCAGTGCCGGAAAGTCATAACACTTTCTGATTAACCGGGGCGTATTATTACTGTCAACTAGTACCTCAGAGGGGAGCCTGCTGTGAGCAATGCGATTTAGCACTGAGCCAAGGCGATCGATACATGTCATCGCTGTGAACGGGTCGTTTACACCCGGAGATAATGCACGTAATGCTATTTCGACCAGCTGTCGAATCGAATATTCCAGATCCTGCAGTTGTGTTCTGGCTTCATCAATGACGAAAAATTTTTTGTGGTTCACCTGCCGGGACAAGTGGCCGGACTCACCTGTGTATTCGCACAGCACCTGCCCGCTAAAAACGTAGTCGCCGGCACGAACATTGACCCGCATTAGCAGTTTATTCTTCTCGGCAAACACTATCAGACCGTCATAGTCTATGTATCGCAGGTATCCATCACGGTCAGAGGTTAAATGATCGGTCGATTGTAATAACGAGTCTGCCAGTTTGGCCCGCTGCTGCTGATCGTCAGTTGACGGCACGTCTATTTTGGATTGCGATTCCAACTGAGCCACAAGTGCTTTGAAGATATCTGCGATGACGGTCTCGACCTGGATCGAGACGCAAATATGGTGGAGAAACAAGATCAGCAGCACCAGATCCACAATGATTAAAGTTAGTGTGACTGCAAGTGTCGATACCGGGGTATAAGTACTGCTCGCAAAAATGTCACTGAGCAACATGGTCACCATGCAGTAGACAAATGTAGCAGCAAAAAAACCCAGTACCGTCTGAATGAAGCGGTCCCGCATGAAGTTGCGGATTAGCCGTGGACCGAATTGCTGTGAGGCCAGCGTGAGCGACGCGATAGTAATTGAAAAAGATACGCCGGCCGCTCCCAATATTGCTGCCGCGGTTGTTGCGAGGGCTCCACGCATCCCCTCAATGCCACTTATCCGCGACCAACCGAGATGTTCCATAACGAAAACCCGGGAGAGGCGGGAGTCCACCCAAACAGTCAGCAGCGCCAGCAAGATCGACAAGGTGATCATTGAACATGGGATTGCCCAAAACGACGAGCGGATGTTGTCGATCCAGTTTTTGGAGCGGCTGTAAATCGCTGGTAGATCCATGTTCAATTCACCACGGGAATTTGACATATGCTGGTATCGTTTCCATATCTGGTTGTGCCAACCTTCTGAACGCCACCGCGGCCTGTTGGCGACGGTAACGCAGCACCTGGTAATTGTGCGCAGCCGTGATTGTTTGGCGCTGATTCGGCACTCTGTTAAGGTAACAATCCAACTCCATGATCGATTCGTATTGTAATTTTTACAAACACGAGAAGCGCTACCGGCATACACAGGGCTCCCGGTGTGCGATGCTCGCACTACTCCTGACCTCACAAGCAGCGGTTGCTCGCCCCGTATTGTTGCTGTGGCATTTTACAAACGATAAATAAGTCTACACGGCAAATGAAAAACAACTCAGAATCCGACTATCGGCAGTACATTGGCAACGCCCTCGGAAAGGTCAGCGAAGAAATCGCAGACCAATGGCTTTCATCCCTGCAAAATGTGGTGAACGAGGACGCACGCGATATTTTTCCGACAGAAGAGTACCTTGACCATATCCCCGGCATGATTGATCAGATCGGGCGGATCATTGCTTCTGAGGAATCGGCTGCACCATTGACCAATTCTCTCATCGAGCGTAAATCCGCGCAGCTGGGGAAGCTGCGGTACAAACAAAGCGCCACAGTCAATCAACTACTACGAGAATACGACCTGCTGTCGTATCGACTTGAAGAATTTATTCGCGCCGAGACCAAAATTTTTACAGGAAGTGTGACACCGGAGGACAGCCTCGGGCTGATGACACTGGTTGCCAAAATAGTCCGCCGAATACAGCAGTCCACTGTCGACTCGTTTGTCGAGAATTACATGGCGAAAATCGAATCGCAGACTGAGAAGATCCTGTCGTTTAACCGCTTTGTCAGCCACGAACTGAAAACTCCTCTGCAGGCCGCAGTGCTCAACATTGAAATGTTGCTGGAAGAAAAAAGCCTGGGTGGCGAAGACACACCGGAACTGTTGCGCATACACGGTTCTATTGCACAGGCAATTTCTTTGTTAAGCAGTATCGAAAACCTGGTAGAACAAACAACACCGCTTGAAGACTCCCCCACTCGACAGGAAATAGATCTAAGTGCCTTGTTTTACGATGTGAAAGCACAACTCAGCGGGTCGATAAGAGACCGTGATATCACTGTCGAAATTGCTGAACAGTTAGGTGATGTAGTCGCAGACACAGCAAAGCTTCGACTTGTGTTTACTAATCTGCTGACCAATGCGATCAAATACAGCGATCCAAATAAAGCGTCGAGAGTCGTGCGTGTGATGACGCACCCTGACAGCTCCGACAGTCATTGTCATCTGGTTATCGAAGACAACGGTTTGGGTATTTCTCCCGATTTGCAAAACGAAGTTTTTAATATCCGTGTCCGGGCACATGAAAATACCGCCGAGGCGGCAGATGTATCCGGTCACGGTATCGGATTGTATTTGGTAAAAGAAACGATGGACGAGTTAGGCGGTACTATCAGCCTGTCGTCCAGTGAACGCGAATGGACCAAAGTAGAATTAACCTTCCCGCGCCAGCCTCCGGTGAATATCTAAGCAGTACAACAGGCACTGCGCTGCACACAAAATTCTATTTTGAAATCTTTACATCGGGTTTCCTGCTGCCTTCAATTAGCATAGCGTTGAGTCAGTAGCCGACTGACGCCTGAGGCAGGAAATCCAGTCTTGGAGTTATTCGAACGCAACGCAGATGGCGGTTCTGCACCCGTGCTTCAAGGTCGTAACCACTGCTCGCGCGCCGCCCTGGGTGGCAGGTAGGCATGCTCACCGATCATCTGCCTCAACCACTTGCCCAACCACTTGTATGGATCGGGTTACTGCTGTGTGCCTACGTGCTGCTTAAGCTCGGGCCGGTTATGCCACCGTTTTTGATCGCCGTGGTGTTTTCCTATCTGGCAAACCCGGCAGTCACACATCTTGAAAAAAAAGGGTTGGCGCGCTCAGTCACCATACTCGCCTTCACCCTGATAGTGGTGGTCCTGCTGTTGGTGTTTGTGTTTTTACTGTGGCCAATCATTAGAGACCAGGCAATTCGGTTTTCCAAACTGATACCGGAATATGCAAATCAGCTGAATGTGTTTCTTGAAAGCCTGGGGCACTACGATTCAGAATCGCTCAGTCAGCCAGCGGAACCCGCCGATCAACACACCATGAGCGAGCCGGGTACATCGCCGGAGTCAGGGTCCGAACCACAAAGCGAAGCCGCAGGCACTGTGACAAGCACTAACAATAGCGCGGACAACAACGAGACATCTATCGGAGCATCACCGGTTGATCCTATTCTGGACCTTGTGAATCGATCTCTGCCGGAAGACCGCACGGGTACAGTAACCACTACGATCAGTGTTATCCAGCAGTCACTGGGCACACTGGTGAGATTTTTCTCTTCATTGTTTCTTATTCCGGTTATCGGATTCTATTTGTTGCGTGACTGGAACAAAATAATAGAAAAACTACGGCAATGGGTTCCTTCAGCCTACCGCTCCGGTGTGACCGGTATTGCCCGGTCCGTAGATGATGTGTTGGGAAAATTCCTCCGCGGACAGGTCATTGTGATGTTATCGCTGAGCGTCATTTACGGCGCAGGCCTGCTGCTTGTGGGTATCGACTTCGCCATCTTAATCGCCGTTGTTTCGGGGTTATTGAGTTTCGTGCCGTTTCTCGGTACAGCGACCGGACTACTCATGGCCTTACTCAGCGTGTTATCAGAAACCGCAACCTGGTTTCACGCCGGGCAGGTCATTCTGGTGTTTGCGATCGGGCAGTTTACTGAAGGCAACTACCTGACGCCTAGACTTGTGGGTGACAAAGTCGG
>CAYZVB010000346.1:349-5943 GCA_964481315.1 uncultured Granulosicoccaceae bacterium | reverse complement strand
ACTACGCAGAGAGCCCGTGGTTCCAGGAGGAATTTGTTCAGGTGTGGGGGACGCAGCAATCAGCGCTAAACATTCTTAACTCAGGCCCGAGGAGCCAGGATATAAGGCTCTATGGCAGTGCAGTTGCGCCGATTAATGTATGGGATTGGATGGATCATCAGCAGCAGTTGATTGATCGCCGTGGAGATGATTTTGCCTATCTGATGTACTCACATGGCAAACCAGATGAAACGATTAACTGGGAGACTCAAGGGCGACCGACTATTCAGGCGTTTACTACGGCAAACGCCGGCTTCTCGGCCAGATTCAACGAGCAAACACACAGCTTCTCTTCGTTTAATTCGGTGGTGCCAAGCTTGTTTGGACTGGATTCGTCTGACTTTACCTGGAAGTATCCGCTGGATTTAAGTTTTCCAGCAATTCAAAATGCCAGCGGCTCGGGCCCGCTTGTTCCGACCAGCAACATCAATATAGTGGATTCGTACAATCTGAATATTGAATGGGCTACACCGCATACCGTCGACTTTACCGGAAACATTGTCGATCAGCCGGATGTCTACGAAATTACTATCAGGTCAACTGACGCGCCACAGACTGCGGATATCACCCCGCGCAGAACGCAGCGGTTTGATCCTGGAGTGGGTCAGCAGTGTGCCTGGACTGCTATTGACAACAATACCGGTCAGGTACTTGGTTCCGGCAACTCAACAGTTGATGTCGATTCACTACTTACCGTTCCCGATGTAAATCTTATGACCGGGGCGGGTACGCGTTTACGAATCGATTGTGGGGCTGTTGCAAATGTTAGTTGCCCGACCGACGTGATCAATGTGCAGGCGGTGTTGGATGATGCGTTTCAGGGGCAGGGGTACTTTACACAGCCATTGCTTACGGAGTCATATGATTGTGTGATTAGCGCATACAACCAGGCGGGAATCTCGCGCGTTATTGAATTCGCGAATTGCAGCGACCCCAACGTATCTCAGGCCTGTCTGGATAATGGCGGTCAGCCGGGACCGTATTATTCAGTAGAAACAGAAAGTTTTTGTTATATCGAAGGGCCGGATACAGGTATTGAAGCTGATACGGCGTGTGTAGATCCGGCAACTGGATTATCGCAGTATAAATCTTTTTCGAGAGATTCGATTTCGCTTCAGGAGCTTGAACGGTGTGCGATCGATTTTGGTTGCGATGTGGATTTCACATCGCCTTAAGTGCACGCTCTAACGATAGTCGAGTGTTTGCAGAGAGGAATGTCTGGAAATCAGAGATGCTCTCCCTCGGAAAGCGGGAGAGCAAAGAGGTGAGGGCATCCAAAGCGAAACAGCGAAACTACATTTCGGAACCAGAAAAAAGTAGGTCAGGGCTTAGCTGCACTAGCGGCCAATGGTGTCCACCTGACTTTGCGCAATTGACTGCCAGGTAAAGAGGTAAGAGACGCCAAGGGCTATTGATTTATTCGCAGAGAGTAATCGTCTTCAGACCGGCCTGTCGAATTCTGCCGGGCTTCTAATTGCCCGGGTACGAATGATGTAGATTCACTAATTATTTGCACACGCATCGACGAGCGTGAAAGCATTGTAAAATGCCTGTGCAATTTTCTGTTCACCGTCAGGACCGGGATGTAACCCTTCGTAGGCTGTTCCGTCAAAGTGCATGTCTGTGTACTCAAAGCCCGTGTGGACATCGACTAGTGTTACGTTGGGATAAGACCCTAGTTTTCCCTGAGATGTGTCAGCCAGTGAAAGCTCGATAGCGTCTTTGTATTGGTTCATTGCAGGAGTTTCGTCATCGTTTATCCCGCCTCCATCTAAATCCTGGTACCACGGAACAATATTGGCGACGAATATTTGCGCATTTGCTTCGGTTTGTGATTCTATTATGTCCACCAGTTCTTCGAGTTCACCAACAGTTTCCGTGGCGGAGTCACCCCGGCGGATGTCGTTTGTTCCGAGGTGGATAAAAATCACATTCGGGCTTTCTGCGTTTAACATCGCAGTGACACCAGGATTTGTGATGCTATTGAACGTTCCGCCGTTAATGAAGTGTTCAATTCGATGTCCGGAATACCCTTCGTGCGGTGGTGGATTAATGCTATTTCTCGAACCTACCATCTCAAAGTTGCAACTTGTTTCTTCTAAGAGAGTAACAAATTTGGGACGGTAGCTTTCTTCACCCTTCGTGCCTTGTGTAATCGAATCGCCGATCGCCATAATTTTCAGCGCTGTAGTATTGTCAATAGGTGGTTGTGTGCTGTGATCAATGAAAGTCCATCGTTGGTTGCCTTTAGCCTGGTCAGTCCATTGGATGAGGTTACGAGCGCCATCGTCACCGACAGTGGCACTGGCATCAAGAACTTTGGATCCGTCGCCGGTGTTGGTATAGATGGCGAAGGTATCGCCATCGGGAGAGACAGAGAATTGCTGTTCGGCGGAGTTGTTGCAGGAAGCCTGTTGTATGTTGGCGCGATTGTTAGGTGAGCCAGCATCCACTTCAAGGCAAAGTGCACTGTGTCGAGGTCGAATGTTGTAGATATTAGAGCCGCTGTTCAGAACGAAATCAAAGATCTGGTGATCATCGACCGGGTTTGTTGAGCAGTTAGCGGCCTGGACATTAGCCCCGGATTGAGTGCTGGCGGCATCGACTTCGATACAAACGTCGAAGCGGTTATCCCTGAGTTGCGCAGAGAAATCAGAGTCATCAGGCTGTTCTGGTGAGTCATCGGAGGTGTCACAGGCATCCCCGACATCGTCCCCATCTGCATCATTCTGGTCTTCATTGCTGTCATTGGGGCAGTTGTCGATATGTCCGCTAATGCCATCACCATCGACATCGTTGTCGGGATCGAAAGGGAAATCATCGTCGTTGTCCAGGATGCCATCGCCATCGGAGTCAGTGGTGTCGTCAGGAGCGGTTGTATCCTGTAAGAGGAAAGTCCATCGTTGGTTGCCTTTAGCCTGGTCAGTCCATTGGATGAGGTTACGAGCGCCATCGTCACCGACAGTGGCACTGGCATCAAGAACTTTGGATCCGTCGCCGGTGTTGGTATAGATGGCGAAGGTATCGCCATCGGGAGAGACAGAGAATTGCTGTTCGGCGGAGTTGTTGCAGGAAGCCTGTTGTATGTTGGCGCGATTGTTAGGTGAGCCAGCATCCACTTCAAGGCAAAGTGCACTGTGTCGAGGTCGAATGTTGTAGATATTAGAGCCGCTGTTCAGAACGAAATCAAAGATCTGGTGATCATCGACCGGGTTTGTTGAGCAGTTAGCGGCCTGGACATTAGCCCCGGATTGAGTGCTGGCGGCATCGACTTCGATACAAACGTCGAAGCGGTTATCCCTGAGTTGCGCAGAGAAATCAGAGTCAGGGAGGTCAGGAGCAGGGTTGTTATCGTCCGGGTCGATGGGGGGATTGTTTGTGGTTTGTGAGATTTTTTCATCTACATAGGCAAGGCGGCGGGATATCCAGTCTTCAATCCAGTCTATCTCTCCAACCTCTGGGGTGTCGCTACCCTCGCCGCCAGAGCCTGGCCATCGGTCTTTATTGCGATTGAATGCATTGCTGCTGTCACCTTTGATTGGAACTAGTTCATCCAGATATCGTTGAAAGCGGTCCGATAAGTTCTCTGTCGTGTAAACGCTATTCTTAAGTTCATTCCATCTGGCTGAGAGCTTGCTTTTGAAGGCTGGTGACGTACTGTTCAATCGTGTAAACAGCGCGTTACAATTCTCTGCTCCAGCAGGCAAGCAAACACCATCGTTTATATCTGGCCAGTACTGTTCGTCTCTGTATATTGTCCCGTCCCATTTCATGCCGAATGTTGCATCGAAATCCCAGGGTGCAAAATGTAATAGGCCAGTATTATTTCTGTAGATGAAGTAGTTTTTCTTAACGTTGTCGACGGCCATTATTGCAACGTTGATCAACCAGTAGTCCACAGCGCTGTCTATATCGATCAGGTTTTCTATTTCATTTAAAAATTGCTGATCGGTCGAGTCGACTGTAAGTTCTATCAGTTCTTCCAAAACCGGGTAGTTGTCTATATCAGGGAAATCAGGGTACTTTTGCTCAAAGTCATCCCTAACTGAATTAATATACTCTAGATTAGCGAAATTAGTTGATGCTTTGAAAAGTGCACTCTCTGATCCTTTTGATAGGTCAAGTAGTTTGCGGTCTATGTTTTCCTGCAAAGTGTGAATGCCGTAATACTCATTGTTAAGTATAACCTCAACCAACCCTCCTTTTAGAGCAGGCTGGCCTTGGGGGTCTCCGGTTTCGTCATAATACGCATGCCCTCGAATATCGTTCCAAAGATCCATAGAAACAATGTTTCGAACAAATGTGGTATCCCGATAGGCAGCATCTAGAATCCAGTCGTCATCTTCTCTTAAGCCCGGGAACTGAACGTCCAGCCCATCAGCGGTGTTTTGATCGGGCGAATCGATGAACTCAATTTTATATGGCTTTTTCGGATATCGTTGAGCCGTTCCACCTCGATATTCGACTGTTATATTGTGGAAAGCGGTTGACAACAAATCCTCTCCGCTGACAAATTGAAAGGTACCAGGAAGGTCTGGCTCATCGACAATTGACTCGGCCTTCATTGAAACTATCGGCAGGTTTGAAAACACCAACTCGTAACTATCGATTAAATTATTGTTTTCATACAACTGTACCGTCATCTCAGTTGCGTAATTGGTATCACTAAAGGTGATTGGCGATGAGTTTGGATTTGAAGGGTTGTTGTTAAAGCCAACTTTATAGCCAGCTGCTTCATTGTAAGTGAGCAGTGAGTTGAAGGTTGATTCACTCGAATAGCCCGGTCCGAGTGAATAAAATACTCGCCCTTCGGTTTCGTCAATTGGTAAGGACAAGCCATCCAATCTTACGTCTGCTTTTTCCCAATCCGTTACATCACTAGAGCTTTCAGGAACAAGTAGATTCACTTCAATGCTAACCGGTTCAAAACCCTCAGCACGAGCAATTACTTCTCCCTCGTAGCTGCCGATATCTAAGCCAGAAGTGTCGACAGACAACTCGACATCATCATTATTAAGTAATCCATCTTCGCCTGCTGCACTCGTGGCACTGAGCCATGGTGTTGCTTCAGGTGACACCTCTAAGGTGTAAGGTATGCCATTGGCATTCTCGGCACTTAGCGTAACTAATCTGCTGTTGCCGTAAAGGGTGAGTGCGTCGAAATTAAATTGCAAACTATCTGATAATAGCTCGACTTCTTCGTTGACCGAGTTTGGCGTAGGTTTGAGATATCCGCTAGTTTGTCCATTAGCAAGCTTCCCATACGATTGATCTGACTCTTGTTCAGGGTAAGGATCATAGAAATCGACCGGCTCTGATTCATTCGGTGCGTACAGCCCTAATGAATTCACCCTCTTTGGAAAGCTTAAAGTTTGTGTGAAAGTACGACGGGTCTTGGCTATCGTCACCATCACCACTGGCAATCACTACTTGGTAGCCAAATGGTGGTATTGAAGCAGTGTCGCTATCAGGAAAACATCACTCGTCTTTACTATCTCTTAAGCACCAGCCGCTCAGATTTACAGTTACGCTTTCATTGTTATACAGTTCAATCC
>CAYZVB010000346.1:0-339 GCA_964481315.1 uncultured Granulosicoccaceae bacterium | reverse complement strand
TTCTCCTGCGTTCCCGGGCGGTGATTCAGAGTCGTTTTTTGCTAGGAACTCATTTATTACCACATCAGCCGCGCTTAATGATCCTGCATATAAACCGCATAAAGCTAGAATTATCTTGAATTGTTTGTGTCGTGGGATCATGGTTATAAATCGTCCATAAGATCAATAGTTGAAAATGCAACTGTTTCGGTGCCTTTGTCCACTGCTCCCTTAGGTGGAAGCGCGAGCAGTGTTTCGTTGGAATTGACTAACCTCAGTTGGCACGCTACTTCGCCTTTTAGGGAATGGACTTCCGCTGAGGTAGCAGGCAACGAAGCTTCTGCGGTTAATGGTTGGGCC
>CAYZVB010000345.1:0-5961 GCA_964481315.1 uncultured Granulosicoccaceae bacterium | reverse complement strand
AAAAATCGTGTCATGCAGTCGAGCGTGCGCGTTTTCCGGAGGACTGCGAATGTTACTAGAAGCGGGAAGACTGTGAAAGCCAGCAAGAGCAAGGATGAAGTGTCAACTTTTTACGTGATAGTACGGTGCAGGATCTCCCGAACCTTCTCCGGAGCGTTGTAATTTCGCCGCAGTTTTGCCCGATGTGACTCCTTAGCTTGGCGGTCGTGTGTGGTTATGTTACGGTCCGGCACGTCAATCAGACACCACACTCAGGGTTCAGGGAAGAGTCTGTCAGCCGGTGCAGGATGCACACAATCGCTTCCATATCGGAGATTCTTTACATATGAGTAAATTTACAAAACTTGCGGCGGGTGCTGCGGTTGCAGCATTGTTTGCTGCCAACGCCACCACAGCGGGCACGCTTGACGATGTCAAAGCTGCCGGCCACGTGAAATGCGGTATTTCTACAGGTGTTCCTGGCTTCGCTTTCACTGACGACAGCGGCGCGTGGCAGGGTTTCGATCCTGCAGTGTGTAAAGCAGTTGCTGCTGCCATTTTCGGTGACACCAGCAAAGTTAAGTACACCACCACTACCGGTAAGACCCGCTTTACTGCGCTGGCTTCAGGCGAAGTGGACATGCTTGCCCGTAACACTACCTGGACTTTCAGTCGTGATACCGACCTGAAACTCGATTTCGTCGGTGTTAACTACTACGACGGCCAGGGTTTCATGATCCCAAGCGATCTGGGTGTTGAAAGTGCGAAGGATCTTGACGGTGCATCTGTTTGTATTCAGACAGGTACTACTACTGAGCTGAACCTTGCTGACTTCTTCCGCACCAACGGCATCTCTTATGAAGCAGTGCCAATCGAAACTAACGACGAAGCACGTACCAACTATGTCGCCGGTCGTTGCGACGTTTACACCACTGATGCGTCAGGTCTTGCTGCAACACGTTCATCGCTTGAAGATCCTTCAGCGCACGTTCTAATGCCTGAAATTATCTCAAAAGAGCCTCTGGGTCCTCTGGTACGCCACGGCGACAGCGAGTGGGCTGATATTGTTCGCTGGACTCTGAATGCGATGATTACTGCTGAAGAGCTGGGCGTTAACTCAGGAAACGTTGATAGCATGGCTACTGGTACTGACAATCCTGAAATCAACCGTCTGCTGGGCAGCGAAGGTGATCTGGGTGCTATGATCGGTCTTGATAAGGCATGGGCATGGCGCGCTATCAAGATGGTTGGAAACTACGGTGAAGTTTTCGATCAGTACATCGGTGCTGATACTCCAATCGGCCTCGAACGTGGTCTTAACGCACTGTGGACTCAGGGCGGCATTCTGTACTCGCCTCCTTTCCGCTAGCGCTAGCGTTTAGCTGATGTAAAACGAGGGTGCCCTGCGCACCCTCGTTACTGATCTACACTACTCAACACACTTCCGGCGCAGGGTACGCATTTGTCGCAGACTACAGAACTTCAGGGACCTCCCCGCCAAAGCTTCTCGCTCGGAAAAATCTGGACCGACAAGCGCACCCGGGGCCTCGTCATCCAGCTAATGGCGACCATCGGCATCTGTGCCGTTTTGCTGTATCTGGGTAACAATGTTGTAGAAAACTTTCAAAAGCTCGGTAAACCGTTTGGCTTTGGTTTTCTGCAACAGGAATCGAACTACGATATCAATCAGACTCTGATTGAATACAACTCGCAAAGCACACACCTCCGTGCTGCAGTGGTTGGTATCCTCAATACACTACTTGTGGCGATCTGCGGGATTATCCTTGCGAGTATTCTGGGTTTTATTCTCGGTGTATTAAGGCTTTCACCGAACTGGCTGGTGAACAAACTGGCCTACTGCTACATCGAATTTATGCGCAACGTACCGGTGCTGGTTCACATACTGCTGGTGCACGGCATTCTTGTGCATTCATTGCCAAAGCCTAAGCAGGCGATTGATGTTGCAGACAGTTTCTTTTTAACCAACCGCGGTTTTTTCGTACCCAAGCCGGTTGCCGAACCGTTGTTCTGGGTGGTTATCGCTGCGTTTGTATTCGGGTTGATTTACGCATTCTGGTATCGCCGAAATGCGCGCATCAAGCAGGCGGCCACCGGTCAGCAGTCACCTGTTTTCTGGGTGATGCTTGGCGCGATTATCGGTCTGCCAGTACTGGCGTTTTTCTTAACGGGGATGCCGCTTAACTGGGATATCCCTGCGCTTAAAGGGTTTAACTTTAAAGGCGGAATGGCGCTGAAGCCCGAGTTTCTGTCATTGTGGCTGGCGCTGTCGCTTTATACCGCGGCATTTATTGCAGAGATCGTTCGCGCCGGTATTGAAGCGGTAAACAAAGGGCAAACCGAAGCTGCACTGGCGCTTGGCCTGCCACGACGCCGCACACTCAACCTGGTGGTAATACCGCAGGCACTGCGCGTGATTATTCCGCCGCTTAACAGCCAGTATCTCAACATCACAAAGAACTCTTCACTGGCTATTGCTATCGGTTATATGGACATTGTGGCAACCATTGGTGGTATTACGCTAAATCAAACCGGACGCGAGATGGAGTGTATGTTGATTGTGCTTGGCCTTTACCTGTTCTTCTCGCTGACCATCTCATCGATTATGAACTGGTATAACAAGCGTCTGGCGTTGGTGGAGCGATAAGTTATGAATACAGCAACCCGTACCTACGCACCCGGTGAACATCCCGATGAGAAACCGCCAATCGGTCAGAGTGGTATTTTGCACTGGGTATACACCAACCTGTTCTCGTCACCGTTTAATATTATTCTGACGCTGGTTACCGCCTACCTTTTGTACAAAATACTGCCGCCGATGTTTAACTGGCTGTTTGTTGATGCGGTGTTTGTGGCCGATTCACGTGAACACTGTCGCGAGTTAAACAGTGGTGCGTGCTGGGGGTTTATAGGTAAGCGTCTGGGGCAATTTACTTATGGTTTCTATCCGCTCGAATCGAGATGGCGTGTAAATCTGACCTTCCTGTTGTTTATTGTTGCCGTGTTGCCTGTGCTTTGGGACAAAATGCCAAAGCGTCGCGAAATGCTGTGGTTTTCGCTGCTTTTTCCATTTATTGGTTTCTGGTTGTTGAGCGGCGGGTTGGGTCTTGAGCATGTAGAAACCAGCAAGTGGGGTGGTTTCATGCTGACCATGGTGATCGGCGTGACCGGTATTGCAGCATCACTGCCACTGGGTATTTTACTGGCACTGGGGCGGCAGTCAGATCTGCACATTATCCGCTGGGTATGTACCGGCTTTATTGAATTTATTCGCGGTGTACCGCTGATCACGTTGCTGTTTGTTGCTTCGACCATGCTTAATTACTTCCTGCCACCCGGGTCAAACTTTGATCTGCTGTTACGCGTGTTGATCATGGTGGTGTTGTTCTCGGCGGCGTATCTTGCAGAAGTCGTGCGCGGCGGACTGCAGGCGATTCCAAAGGGGCAGACCGAAGCGGCAGATGCCATGGGGCTTAAGTACTGGCAGTCGATGCGACTGGTGGTGCTGCCGCAGGCGCTGAAAATTTCTATCCCCGGGATTGTGAATACGTTTATCGGCCTGTTTAAAGATTCAACACTGGTAGTGATTATCGGATTGCTCGATCCGCTCGGTATTGGACGGGCGTCACTGTCAGACACCAAGTGGCAGGGGCTTTCTACAGAGGTATACGTGTTTATTGCGCTGTTTTTCTTTATATGCTGCTTCAGTATGTCGCGCTATTCGATTTACCTTGAAAAGAAACTTCACACCGGCCACCGCGAAGACTAAGGGTTAACCATGAACGATCAGGATCAATCAGCGGCATCATTGTCTGTGTCTGACGAAGTGATGATACGCATTAATGAAATGCACAAATGGTACGGTCAGTTTCACGTACTGAAAAACATAAATCTGAACGTCAACGCTGGTGAGCGGATTGTGGTTTGCGGGCCTTCCGGCTCCGGCAAGTCAACACTGATTCGATGCATAAACCGGCTGGAAGAACATCAGAAAGGTGAGATTTGGGTCGACGGTATCGAACTGACCGGTGATCTGAAGCACATTGAGCAGATTCGCCGCGAAGTCGGCATGGTGTTTCAGCACTTCAATCTGTTTCCGCACCTGACAGTGCTTGAGAACTGCACGCTTGCGCCAATCTGGGTGCGAAAAATGCCAAAGGCCGAAGCTGAAGAAATTGCTCTGCAGTATCTTGAAAGAGTAAAAATTCCCGAGCAGGCCGATAAATACCCGGGTCAGCTTTCCGGTGGTCAGCAGCAGCGTGTGGCGATTGCCCGCAGTCTATGCATGAACCCGAAAATCATGTTGTTTGATGAGCCGACTTCTGCGCTTGATCCGGAAATGATTAAAGAGGTGCTTGACGTAATGATCGAGCTGGCCAGAGATGGCATGACCATGATTTGCGTGACGCACGAAATGGGGTTTGCCAAAACTGTTGCCAACCGGGTGATATTTATGGACGGCGGCGAGATTATCGAGCAAAACGAGCCTGAAGAGTTCTTCAACAATCCTCAATCGCCGCGAACCCGCGAGTTTTTAAGTCAAATTCTGCTGCACTGATCCAGTCTGCGCTGAATAACATGGTATAACTTGGCGACGGTCTGCCGAGAGAGCCATACACAATCATGTGGGTGAGTGAAAAGGTATGTCTGGATACCCAGGCGTACTTCGAGTCAGCGTTTGAAGCAATAAGAAACGCACGCCAGTCGGTGGTTCTGGAGATGTATATCTTTCGCCGCGACAGCCTCGGCAATCGTATGCTCGAACTGTTGCGTGAAGCAGCCGGACGCGGGGTGGATGTCAGGGTGCTGGTCGACAGTGTCGGCTCGCCGGGGTTTGGCCGCGATTTTATCGAAACGCTTAGTCAGCAAAAAATATCAGCCCGGGTATTCCATCCGACGCCGCGTGTGCTGGATATGATTAACGGACCATCGATTCAGCGAATCCGCCGGCTGTTTGTCAATATCAACAAGCGTAATCACCGTAAGCTCATTGTTGTCGATAAAACTATCGCGTTTGTCGGGTCGTGCAATCTTGCCGATATGCATCGGCACTGGCGCGAAACCGCTGTGCAGGTACGCGGGCGAGGGGTGCTGGACTTGTGTCAGTCGTTTGAGCTGATCTGGGCGCGGTCGGGGTATTCGGGCAAGCTCGGAGCGCGGCAGTTGCAGGCGCGGCTCAGGGCCAGGCGAGCATTGGGTTTGCGGCGGGCAAACGGCACAGGCAGTGCAGCGGTGCGCACCAACGTAACGCGGGCGCTGCGGGTAACGCACAACTCGCAGCTGGTTTCTGCAATAGAAAAGGCCCGGCAACGGGTCTGGATTACCACCGCCTATTTTGTGCCGAGCCCGGTAATCGTGTCGGCGCTGTTGAAAGCAACCCGCAATGGCTGTGACGTTAAGCTGCTGCTGCCGGGCAAGTCTGATATTAACTTGGTTTCGTACGTGAGCCGGATGTTTTACCGGCGATTGATGCGCGCCGGTGTGCAAATCTACGAATATCAGCCGGCAGTGCTGCATGCGAAAACCCTGTTAATAGACAATTGGATGTCTGTGGGTACCACCAATCTGAACCATCGCAGCTTTTATCACGATCTCGAAGTCGATGTGGTGCTGCAGCAACCGCAGTCGCTTGCGCTTCTGGCTGGGCAGTTTGCTGACGATTTGTCTAAATCTCAGCGCGTCACCGACGACAATCTGCATCGCCGTTCGTGGATCGAGAAGCTGGGTGGGATGCTGGTTTACCCGTTCCGGCGGTTTATCTGATCGAAACTGATCGATTTGTGTGCAAATATTCTGTGTTGGTCTATATACACCGCTACCGGTGAGGCTCCTGAGAAGGTGCAGGGGATTCTTTTGTCATCAACCTGTTGACACCGGTATGCGGGACTATCATAATTCCGCTCTTGTGTGGAGGGATTCCCGAGCGGTCAAAGGGGGCAGACTGTAAATCTGCTGCGTAAGCTT
>CAYZVB010000344.1:2669-5964 GCA_964481315.1 uncultured Granulosicoccaceae bacterium | reverse complement strand
TTGGAGCGGCAATACTCAAAATGGCGCACTTACTACGAAGTGAGAACCCAGCCAACCGCAAGCCCCCAAATAAAGAACACCGAGCCAACATCCAGAAGCGCCACCCGCAGGGCCAATCATTCGCGTAAAGCGTTTGCCTACTTTGCGCTTTTCAAAGTAGGGCCCGCTGCAGGCGAACCTCAGTGCAGAGTTACATTCCCCGAACTATCCCCTGCATGCTCGGCAAGCTCTTCCGCTATCCCCTCGACAATCTCTTCACCTTCATCTGACGACTCATCATCATCACTCTGAGCCGTGTCAGATTCACCTTCTTCCCCTTCAACGTTCTCCGTTTCCTTAGCAGGTATTGGCATTTCAAGCTGCGTGTCGATAGCGTCGAGATCGGTGAGTTCGCTCAACGGCGGGAGTTCGTCGATGCGTTTAAGGTTGAAGTAGTCGAGAAATTCTTTAGTGGTGGCATACATCGCCGGACGACCGGGTACTTCTTTATGGCCGACCACCTGTACCCATTCGCGTTCGAGGAGGGTTTTGATAATGTTGGTGCTAACAGCGACACCTCTGACTTCTTCAATTTCACTTCGAGTGATTGGCTGTCTGTACGCGATAAGTGCAAGCGTTTCGAGCAGAGCCCGGGTGTATCGTGGCGGGCGTTCTTCGAACAGCTTTGATATCCACGGTGATACGTCCTGATCTATCTGTACGCGGTATCCGCTAGCGACTTCGACAATACTCACGCCACGTTCTGAATATTCTTCCTGAAGATCAACAAGCGCTTTGTTCACGTCGGCCTTTTCGACGTCATCGTTTCTGAACAACGATTGAATCTGTTTCATTGGCAGCGGTTTGTCGACTGCCATTAACGCCGCTTCAATAATCTTTTTGATTTGCGTTTGTTCCATGGAACTTTAGCCTGCTTTATTCATGAGCCATGTTAAATGATTTGGGCCAGTCAGCGGCCATATTAATAAACCTACGGGTGCTAAACAGGTCGCTTGATCGAGCGAGAAACGTGGCCCGCCACGTGCCGAGCTTGATCATGCGAGATGTGACGCCCAAGTTGTCATAAATAAGGTTTCGTCTGATGGTGAATAGACATTCTTTCAAGTTGAAAACAGACCCCAAACTCGTGTTTAACTCTGTGTACATAGACATTTTCTTAAATACACCTGGTCCCCTTGTGAATAATGCAGGTTAATACCTAGTTGTAGCTCGCGTCCGGATCGGCTTCGGTGCTTTCGAAGTTTACACGCTCGTGCATACTTGACTGTGTGGCCGGCCGGATGGTGATGGGTGCAAACGGTTTTTCCTGGTGTATTTCGAGCAGGCTTTCTTTACACAGTTCGAGCATGGCAAGGAACGTTACAACACACCCTGCACGGCCTTCTTCTATGCTGAACAGCGAGACAAATTCTATTTCGCCCTGCTCCTGCAGGCGTACCAGCAAACTCGACATACGCTCGCGCACGGAGAGAAACTCGCGTTTCACATTATGGTGCTGGTGCAGGTTGGCACGCATTACTACTGCTTTGAATGCGGCGAGCATTTCTTCGAGCTTAACGTCGGGAAGCGGCTGTCGATTCTCAAGCACTGGCAGTCCGGCACTGGCTTCAAAGACATCGCGCTCCATGCGCGTGAGGTTATCGAGATCTTCGGCGGCCTTTTTGAATTGTTCGTACATCTGCAACCGTCGGACGAGCTCGGCGCGCGGGTCGTCTTCGTCGGTATCTTCTTCGGGGCGCGGCAGCAGCAGGCGGGATTTTATTTCCGCGAGCATGGCGGCCATTACCAGATATTCCGCGGCCAGTTCGATGCGCATCATTTCCATCACTGCAATGTATTGCATGTACTGATGAGTGATTGAGGCGACCGGGATATCGAGGATATCGAGGTTCTGTTTTTTGATCAGGTACAACAGCAGGTCGAGCGGGCCTTCGAAGGTTTCAAGGAACACTTCGAGTGCATCCGGCGGAATGTAGAGGTCTTTGGGCGTATCGGAGTATGGCTCTCCGAGCACCACGGCCAGTGGAATATCCATATCCATCTGATCAGGTGCTGTGCCTGCCGACGCTGATTCGTTTTCCGACATAAAATTACCTGTAAAACATCATTTTATTGCTGCAACCACATTACCGCAGCAAACTTGTATCGCCCTTTCCTTCTCGTATAACAACAAACTCAGGTCCTTCCAGGGAGATTACGGAGGTTTCTTCAAGACCGCAGGCTCCTCCGTCAATGATCAGGTCGACACCGGATTTTACTCTGTCGCGTATGTCATTGGCATCGCTCAGCGGAAAATTGTCGCCGGGCAGTAACAACGTGGTGGTCATCATGGGCTCGCCCAATTCTGCCAGCAACGCCTGGGCAATATTATGCGCCGGCACACGGATCCCGATGGTTTTGCGTTTCGGGTGCAAAAACCGGCGTGGAACCTCGTTAGTGCTTTTTAAAATAAAGGTGTAAGGCCCCGGGGTAAGCGCTTTGAGCAGTCGATAGGCCTGATTGTCGATCTTTGCGTACACCGCAATTTCGGACAGATCGGAGCACATTAAAGACATATGGTGGCCTTTGGCGAGCTGCCGCAGCCGATAGATGCGCTCGACTCCACTTTTGTTGTCGAGCAGGCAGCCAAGCGCGTAGCAGGAATCAGTCGGGTAGACCACCACCCCGTCATCGCGCAGGATGTTCGCTGCCTGTGCAATCAGGCGGCGCTGCGGATCGTCAGGATGTATGTCAAAAAACTGGGTCATATAGGTGGCTGATCCGGGCGGCTGTTAGTCGCGTGCGTCATTGGCTGGTAGTGTGTCGACGACTTTCGGCTGCGCTGAAGTGGTGCCTGATAGGATGCTGCTGTTACGAGTCCATAACCCGCAGGCATCGCATAATTACGCAACTATACTACGTCTTGCATCCCCCCGGACTTAGCATGGAACTTCTTTTTGATATTTTCGATCTATTGTGTTTCGTTTTGCTTACATGACCAGTGACGTTATTATGGCGACAATGCTTATCACGGGCTCGCAGGTGATAATTTCGAGCCGCGCTACACACCGATAAAAGCCACCCCCTCACCTGGCAACCACTAACACACCTTCAATTCCACAATCTCACTACGCAGGAAATTAAATGCGCACCAACAGAATTACCACACTTGCCACGCTTGCCTGTCTTGCACTGCCGCTGCAGAGCTTTGGCGACGATTCCGACCAGCCGGCAGCAGCCACCGTCAATGGCACTGCTATCACTATTGTCGAGCGTGATGTACAGGCCAAACAGTTTCAGGCACGTGGTCAAAACG
>CAYZVB010000344.1:0-2659 GCA_964481315.1 uncultured Granulosicoccaceae bacterium | reverse complement strand
CTTATTAGCCTGGAAATCATGCGTCAGGAAGCGGTAAAACGCGGCCTCGACAGCAGCCCGGAAACCATCGCGGAAATGAAAATTATGCAGTCGCGGGTACTGGCCAATGCGCTGCTGACCAGCTTCACCGAAAGCCTCGACGTGAGCGATGAAGCGCTAAAAGCGGAATATGACAAACAAGTGGCAATGGCCGATGCCAAAGAATTTCTGGCAAGCCACATTCTGCTGGAAGACGAAGCCAAAGCGATTGAGGTAATTGCCGAACTCGACGGCGGTGCCGACTTTGCCGAAGCCGCAAAAAAATATTCTACCGGCCCGTCCGGACCTAACGGCGGCGACCTGGGTTGGTTTGACGCCGGCACCATGGTGCCGGAGTTTTCTGAAGCGGTTGCGGCCATGGAAACCGGTAAGCACAGTACCGCACCTGTGCAAACCCAGTTCGGCTACCACATCATTAAGTTGATGGACACGCGCAGCAAAGAGCCGCAGCCGTTCGAATCGGTGAAAGACCAGATTCAAAATATGTTCATGTCTACCAAAGTGCAGGAGTTCATTGAAGGCCTGCGTGCAGAGGCTGAAATCGAACGCACCCAGTAACCGTACAACCACCGCAACAGTGTTGTACATACCGATGGCCGAATAACGGCCATCGGTGTATCAGGTTGTACTTACCCCGTTGTTGACCTGTGGTTGACGCCAACGGGGGCGAGGTGCACCATGGCCGCTCGCCTTTGAGATTCCGCCATGGCCACGACAGACAACACACCTGGCGCCTCCCCGGTCTCACTGTGGGACTGGTCCGCCGAGGAAAAAAACCCTGCCACTGAGTTTAAACCCGACGACAAAGTCGACGTTGCTATTGTGGGCGGCGGGTTTACCGGCCTGTCTACCGCCCTGCACTGCTGCGAACAGGGTCTTAGTGCGCGTGTTATCGAACAAAACCATATTGGTTATGGTGGTTCAGGCCGCAACTGCGGGCTGGTAAACGCCGCACTATGGCTGCCGCCGCAGGACGTTCGAAAACAGCTTGGCAATGTGTACGGTCCGCGTTTTATTGAACAGTTTGGTAAGGGCCCGGAATACGTTTTTTCGTTAATCGAAAAACACCAGATGCGTTGTGAAGCCACCAAAACAGGCACCATTCACGCGGCCCACTCGCAGGCCGGGTTCAAAGAACTGCAAGGCCGGGCCGCCGAATGGCAACGACTGAATGAACCGGTTGAACTGCTCGACCGCAAAGCCACTGAAGCATTAGTTGGCACTGACAAATTTCACGGTGGCTTGCTTGATCACCGCGCCGGCACCATTAACCCGATGAGTTATTGCCGCGGACTGGCACGTGCCGCTATTGGTGCCGGTGCAAACATTAGTACCGGAGTACGGGTAACCCGATTGCAAAAACAAAATGATCATTGGGTTGTCGAAACCGACCACGGTACCGTAAACGCGAAGCATGTGGTGCTTGGCACCAATGCATACACAGATGCACTGTGGCCAGGACTAAACAAAGTCTTTACGATCATTCATTACTTTCAGCTGGCATCACAACCGCTCGACAGCAGCGCTTCGCATATCTTGCCCGGTAAGCAGGGCGTCTGGGACACCGGCAGAATCATGTTTAATGTCCGTCGCGATGCTTACGACCGCCTGCTTATCGGCAGCATGGGACGCATACATGGAAGTAAAGACAACGGCCTTTCAAAACGCTGGGCACTAAAACAGATTAAGCGGTTATTTCCAACACTTGGTGCGGTTTCATTTGAACAGGCCTGGTACGGACAAATTGCGATGACACCCGATCATCTGCCACGCATTTATGAACTCGACAACAACCTGTATACAAGCATTGGATACAATGGCAGAGGTATCACCACCGGCACCATTTTCGGTAAAGCCATGGCAGACTTGCTCACCGGTATGGACCGGACAAACCTGCCACTGCCAATCAGTGAACCGGCAGCGGCACCTGCGGCAAAAATAAAGTCGCGCTTTTACCAAACTGCGTTTTCCGCTAACCAGTTAATGCGAAGTTTATAACCGCAAAAGTTCAACTGCCGCCACTCGCCCTTCCACTACTACGTAGCAACATCACTATGACGCTTGCCACCACACTCGCACTTTTTCTGGCTATGATTGCACTAGCCGCTATTCCAGGCCCGGGAGTACTGGCGGTTACGGCACGCTCTGTTGGCGCCGGTCTGCCGCACGGGTTACTGGCCGCTGCCGGCGTGGTTGCCGGAGACTATGTTTTTATTACCCTGGCACTACTCGGTCTTGTGACACTGGCTAACCTGATGGGTGAACTATTTGTGGTGATCAAGTATGTCGGTGCCGCTTATTTAATATGGCTGGGTATATCACTCATCAGATCAAAGTCAGGAAACACACAGAGCAGCGCAGTAACAACGCCGAAGTATTCAGCAAGCTTCGCCGCCGGTCTTATTACTACTCTGGGCAATCCGAAGGCGATTGTGTTTTACATTAGTTTCTTTCCAGCATTTCTCGACCTGGCAACAGTTACCATTATCGATGCGCTTATCATCTTTGCTGTCGCCACCGTCGCCATAGGCGGTGTGAAAGTCACCTACGCTTACCTCGCCTACAAGGCCAGCACGCGCTACTCAGGCTATGCCAAATCAAGCGTGCTGCGGTACGCTTC
>CAYZVB010000343.1:0-6010 GCA_964481315.1 uncultured Granulosicoccaceae bacterium | reverse complement strand
GTAACTGCTTACCTATAACTATCATGGGCGTTTACACAAACAGATTTACAGTCTCCAACCAGATTTTTTAGTTGTAACTGCTTTTATTCTTCACCCCAGGGTTATTCCGATGTAATTTTCACAATGGCTGTAAACCGGTTCTGGTTTGAGCCATATGATGTTTTCGTTCGAACTACCGGCAAGCCACACAGGTTAACAGTATCACCAACTTTTCCTGTGAGTTCGGGTATATGGGTTTTAACCCTGATCAGAAAGTGATTGCAGATTGCTTAATTTATTTTACGGAGCAGTGCAATTTGGACTTTACCTCTTCCTCTATCTCTCCTTTCCTGTGAACCGTTTTCCACTCAGGCAAAGCGAAATCCGATCAAATAATAGCTAGCTGACGTCTGCGGTTTGCGACGCCTCGGATTCGTGTCGCCCCGCTGCATCTGTAGCACTACCTCAATCGCTGTAATTCCGGTATGTTTAGGGCTGCAAACTGGAGGAAAGCAGAGTTTGATCGACATCCGCAACGTGACGCAGGTGTTTACCAGCGGCAAAGAACCCTTTACAGCTCTCAGGGATGTCTCGCTCACCATTGCGGAAAACGAGTTTTTCACGCTGCTTGGCCCGTCCGGTTGCGGTAAAACCACGCTGCTGCGGTCGATTGCGGGGTTTGTTTATCCAACTGCGGGCGAGATTAGTCTGCATGGTGAAAACCTGCTGGCGTTGCCTCCTTATTCGCGACCGGTCAATACGGTTTTTCAGAGCTACGCCCTTTTTCCGCACAAGACAGTGGCGGAGAACGTTGCCTTTGGCCTGCAAATGCTCAACCGTCCGAAAGGCGAAATAAGAGACACCGTAGCTCGCATGCTGGAACTGGTGCGGATGGAGTCGCTGGCCGATCGCAAGACCACTGAAATTTCCGGCGGTCAGCAGCAGCGAGTTGCACTGGCCAGGGCATTGGCACCGAGTCCGAAGGTATTGCTACTCGATGAGCCGTTGTCGGCACTGGACTTTAAGCTGCGCAAGGAAATGCAGGTTGAGCTTAAGCGTCTGCAAACAGAGACCGGTATTACCTTTGTGTTTGTCACGCATGATCAGGAAGAAGCGCTGACCATGTCTGACCGCATAGCGGTGATGAACGAAGGTGAAATTCTACAGGTGGGCGCGCCGAAAGAAATCTACGAGCATCCGGCAGAACGTTTTGTTGCAGACTTTATCGGTGAAACCAATTTTCTTGCAGCAACATTGCTCGGCAGTACCGGTGACTCCGCTGAAATTGAGCTATTCGGCGGTGCGCAAACGACAGCACAGGTGCCCGGCAATGTTGCTGTCAGTTCGGGGGAGGTGACTATTGCAGTGCGGCCGGAGTACGCGGCTATAGTTATGCCGAACAGCGGTGAGTTACTGAGTGGTGTGCTCGATAACATTGTCTATTCCGGTACCGACACACAGTTTCATATTGCACTTGATAGCTCTGAGCGATTTGTAGTACGCCACCAGAACACTCCGGGCTGGACACTGCCTTTTGCCAAAGGTGACAGGGTCGGGGTGACGTTCGAGTCTGACGTGGCACAGGTGCTTAAAGACTAATGCAAAGAGTCGCGCCTTACGATCAGTCCCGTCGACGCTGGTGGTTGTTAACACCGGCACTGCTGATACTTGTACTGGCAGCCAGTGGGCCGCTGCTAATTGTGTTGCTGTATTCGTTTTTAGAAGCCGGCGACTATGGCGGCGTTAAGTGGATTTTCTCGACCCAGGCCTGGTTTAATGTGGTGGCCGAAAAAGACTTTTTTGATGAAACGATCAAGCTTGCAGATGCACACTTCTCGATATTCTGGCGGTCTGTAAAGCTGTCACTAATGACTGCGCTGGCGGCCTTGATTATCGGGTTTCCCACCGCGTATTTTATTGCCACACGGCCCAAGCGCACCCGCGATTTGTGGATGTTGCTGATTATTATTCCGTTCTGGACAAACCTTTTGATCAGAACCTTTGCCGTGATGGAGATCATTCGCAATGAAGGGGTAATAAATACACTATTGATTGGCACCGGTGTGATTAACGAACCCATACAAATGCTGTATACCGAGTTTGCGATCATGGTTGGTATGCTGTACGTGTATCTGCCACTAATGGTGTTGCCAATCTATGCGGCCATGGAACGCCTTGATTTTACGCTGGTAGAGGCCGCATACGATTTGTACGGGTCGCGCCTTCGTGTGTTGCGTCATGTGGTATTTCCGCTGGTTAAACCCGGTGTTATTGCAGGTTCTATTCTTGTGTTTGTACCGTCTCTGGGGGCTTACGTCACACCGCGGGTTCTCGGTGGCGGCAAACAGCTGATGCTCGGCAACCTCATTGAGTTGCAGTTTGGGCAGGGACGTAACTGGCCGCTGGGTGCGGCATTGTCCATTACATTACTGGCCATTGTGATGGTTGCGTTAATGGCTTATGTCAGGGCAGCCAGAGTGGATGAGCAATAGATGAGCGCACCTAAACCTTTTGATGTGCAGCACCAGCACGGTTTTACACCGGTGGCAATTGCGTGCTTCCTGTTGCTGTATCTGCCGATTATTCTTTTAGTGATCTATTCGTTTAATGCCGGTAGTTCAATCGCTATTTGGGAAGGGTTTTCGCTTAAGTGGTATGCCTCCGCCTGGGAGAATACGCAAATTCAGGAAGCGACGGTGCGATCATTAATTATCGCTTCGTGCGCTTCCTTCATTGCCACAACCGCCGCTGTGATGGCGGCACTGGCTACCACGCGCACCGGTGCGTTTCGCGGTTCGAAGCTGGTGTTTGCGATTATTAATCAGCCCCTAATGGTGCCTGAAATCGTAACCGCAGTAGCACTATTGATATTTTTTGCAATGATTAAGGTTGCCACCGGCTATACCGGGCTGTGGTACCTGATTATGGCGCATGCAGCATTCTGCATACCTTTCGCCTATATGCCGGTCAGAGCGCGGCTGCAGGGAATGGACTTGTCACTTGAACAGGCCGGCACTGATTTGTACGGCACACCACTGCGGGTCTTTCGGCATGTCACGTTCCCGCAGTTGTGGCCCGGAATACTGGCAGGTGCCATGCTCGCCTTTGTGATATCACTCGATGATGTGGTGATTACGGAATTTGTTAAATCTGCCGGGCAGGATACACTGCCAACCTATATGCTGGGGCAGTTGCGGCGTGTTATCACGCCTGAGATTAATGCGGTTTCAACGGTGCTGCTGGCCATCTCTGTTTTGCTGGTCGCAGGGTTTTTCTTTTTGTCAAATGTTCGTAAATGAACGGAGGAAATATGACTTTTACTTGTAAACGTGTATGTCAGTCACTCGCTGTTGGTGCTGCTTTGGCTGCCGGCAGTGCATTTGCCGAAGGTGAACTTAATATTTACAACTGGGGTAACTACACCAACCCGGCACTAATTGAAAAGTTTACCGCTGAAACCGGTATTAAAGTCACTATCACAGATTACGATTCTAACGACACCGCGCTTGCCAAGGTCAAAGCCGGTGGCCATGGTTTTGATATTGTTGTGCCTTCCGGTACCTATATTCCTATCTGGGTTCAGGAAGGGCTGATCATGGAAACCAAACCCAGTGAGATGCCCAACTTTAAAAACATGGATCCACAATGGGTTGATGTTGCATTCGACCCGGGCCGAAACTATACCGTGCCATGGCAGTGGGGCACCGTGGGCATTACCGTCAATACCTCGGTGTATTCCGGTGATCCGAATACCTCAGCTATTTTTCTCGACCCGCCCGATGAGTTAAAAGGCAAGCTCAATGTGGTGCCGGAAATGAGTGATGTTATGAGCCTTGCAATTAAATACCACGGCGGTGAACAGTGCACCGGCGATAAAGAAGTGCTGAAAAAAGTGCGTGACTCATTAATGAGCGCAAAGGAGCACTGGCTTTCGATTGACTACGGAACCGTAGAAAAGTACGCCAAAGGCGATATTGCCGCAGGGGTTTACTGGAACGGTGCATCTTTTCGTGCCCGTCTGCAAAATGATGACATTGTCTATGGTTATCCACAGGAAGGCTTCCCGATCTGGATGGATAACGTGGCAGTGTTAAGCGATGCGAAAAATGTCGAAGCGGCAAAAACGTTCCAGAACTTTGTAATGGACCCTGAAAATGCTGCGTTAATCTCCGAATTCGCACGTTATGCCAACGGTATTCAGGGCTCTGATAAGTTTATGCCCGAAGACATGGCCAGCGCACCTGAAGTTAACACGCCAGCCGAGCTTGCCGGTGCCGGCTATGTCGCAGAGATCTGCCCGCCGGATGTTCAGAAAATCTATACGCGTATCTGGACAGAGCTGCAGAAGTAACGCCATGGCTGACATTGTCATTCTCAATGGCAGCGTAATTACCTTTGATGGCCGGGACGCAGAAGCCCTGGCCATCACCGGTGATACTATCGAGGCCGTTGGTACTACTGCAGAGATAAGAAACATTGCCGGGTCGGCACAGGTAATTGATGCGGCCGGTGCAACGGTAATGCCCGGCTTTATCGACAGCCATGTGCACTTGTTTGGTGGTTCCGCAGAGCTCGACTGCATGAACCTTGCCGGGTGCGAGGGTGAGCAATCAATAGCCGAAGCCATTCGCAATCACCGGCAAAGTCTCCAGGGCGACGAAGTAATGCTGGCTGCATCTATTGATTATCATGCATTCGGCAGTCGAGCCATCACTCGTCACGATCTCGACCGGGTAGCACCCGACATTCCGTTTGCCGCCATTGCCGCAGATCATCATACGGTTTGGGCAAATACCAAAGCACTAACAATGGCGGGTCTGATCAATGGTGCTTCGGTACCGGAAGGTTCGGAAGTAGTGATGGCAAAGGATGGCACGGCCGGCGGTGAGCTGCGTGAGACCGGGGCCTTCGGGCCGGTGCTGGCGCTAACAGCTTATGGTGGTCGTGACCTTGCAGGCTATGTCTCCGGCAAAGACCCGCAGCCACCAGCCACTGCAGCACAACGTACACGTGATAAAGCGGTGATCGCAAGAGGGCTTGAACATTGTGCTTCCTACGGTATTACCGGACTGCACAATATGGATGGCAACTTTTACCAGCTTGAATTGCTGTCTGAACTACTTGAAGAACGCAAACTGCTGTGTCGCACGGAAGTGCCTATGCATCTTAAAGGTACCGATTCACTGGATCGATTGAGTGAAGCGGAAGCCATGCGTCAGCAATACAACTCCGACTATTTATGGTCGCGACGGGTAAAGATGTTCATGGACGGTGTGATCGACAGTCGCACAGCGTATATGTTGAACCCGTACCCCGGTACTAACAGTGGCAGCGAAGCGCTGTTTACACCCGAGCAGTTTAACGAAGCCTGCACCATTGCCGATGCAAAAAAGCTGCAGATAGCGGTGCACGCGATTGGCGATGCTGCAGTGCGGCAAACGCTGGATGGTTATCAGGCAGCGAGGAACACCAACGGTGCAAGGGACAGTCGCCACCGTATAGAACATATTGAGGTGATCGACGAGGCAGATATCCCGCGCTTTGCAGAACTTGGTGTTGTCGCTTCAATGCAGCCGCTACACTCGCCTGCCGGTGGGCTGTTCCCGCCGTATGAGCCCGATGGTCTGGTGCACAAAGCGCAAATACCACGTGCGTTTGCGTGGCGTACCCTGCGTGCCAACAGTGCAAAACTCATTTTCTCCACTGACTGGCCGGTTGTTCCTGTCGATACCATGCTCACTGTTAAAGGTGCAGTCGCAGGTGCAAATCTGCCACCCGAATGGCCTGATCAGCGCCAGAGCCTTCGCGAGACGCTGGCGTCTTACACCAAAGACAACGCTTGGGTTGAGTTTAATGAGAACAAAAAGGGCAGGTTGCGAGCGGGTATGATGGCCGATGTTGTGGTGATGGATTGTGATCTGGAATCGCAACCACCTGAAATGCTCGACCAGGCAAAGGCAGTACACACGATTTGTGGCGGGCGTATTACTTTTCAGCGATAGCCGCGCAAGCCAATGCAGGTATCTACTAG
>CAYZVB010000342.1:5299-6012 GCA_964481315.1 uncultured Granulosicoccaceae bacterium | reverse complement strand
TGTACCCCGGTATGGGGCAATACCTGGTCGACCATGTCGCCAAACGTGATGTACCTGTGGTGCAGGCCTGCGGTCTGGTGTTTGCGGCGTTTTATATTTTCTTAAATATGACGGCAGACATCATTGCCATTATTAGCAACCCGCGCTTAAGGCATCCGCGATGACATATCGGTAACTATTATGTTTTATCGAATACCACTGAGCGCCTGTATTGGCCTTATTGTTACCACGCTGTTTTTAATTGCTGCGATATTTGCACCGTGGCTGGCACCTTACGGTTTAACTGAAATTGTCGGCGGCGTCTGGGAGCCGCGGTCGTCGCAGTTTTTACTCGGCACCGATAATCTCGGGCGTGATTTACTGTCGCGTATGATCTACGGTGCTCGTACCACCATTTTTATTGCAGCACTGGCGACAGCGTTGTCGTTCACGCTTGGCTCGGTACTCGGCTTACTGGCGGCGGTAATCGGCGGCTGGTTTGATCAGATACTGTCACGCTTTGTTGATCTGTTAATGTCGATACCCACGCTCATATTCGCACTGGTGGTGTTATCGGTGTTGCCGGGTAACCTGATCACGCTGATACTGGTGATGGGTATTCTCGACGCCACCCGGGTGTATCGACTGGCGCGGTCGGTCGCTGTTGATATTAACGTTATGGACTTTGTCGAAGCCGCACGGCTCAGAGGTGAAGGGCGCTGGTGGGTGGTGTT
>CAYZVB010000342.1:0-5289 GCA_964481315.1 uncultured Granulosicoccaceae bacterium | reverse complement strand
TTTCGCGAAATTCTGCCTAATGCATTATCGCCACTGGTGGCAGAGCTCGGTTTGCGGTTTATCTTTCAGGTGTTGTTTTTATCTGCACTGTCTTTTCTGGGGCTGGGCATTCAGCCACCGGACGCCGACTGGGGCGGCATGGTCAAAGAAAACAAAGACGGTATTATTTTCGGTATCCCTGCAGCCCTTATCCCCGCTGCAGCCATCTCGATACTCGCGATATCGGTAAATCTTATTGCCGACTGGATATTAAATCGTACTACCGATTTGAAGGGAGGTCGCAGTGGCAACTGATTCCACTTTGCTTGCAGTTCGTGATCTTAAAATCGGTGCGACGGTTTACCCGCCCGATGCCAAACCGCACGATATAGAAATAGTAAAAGGGGTGTCTTTTGATCTGGCCAAAGGCACGGTGCTTGGACTGATTGGTGAGTCCGGTGCAGGTAAATCGACCATTGGTCTGGCCTCGTTAGCCTATGGCCGTGGTGGTGTGCGTATTACCGGTGGAGAAATCTTTCTCGACGGGCAGGATATTCTTGCCGCAGGTAAAAAAGAAATTCGACATGTTCGAGGTAGTAAGGTGTGTTACGTCGCGCAGTCTGCTGCTGCCGCTTTTAATCCGGCTCACCGGCTGATGGATCAGGTGATAGAAGCCGCCCGTGAAAATGGTAAAAGTAAGACAGAATTAACCGCGCGCGCGGTAAGCCTGTTTGAAAGCCTCGGCCTGCCGGACCCGCAGAATATTGGCAATCGTTATCCGCATCAGGTATCGGGGGGGCAGTTGCAACGCATAATGACTGCTATGGCTTTGTGTGCGGAACCCGATCTGATCGTATTCGATGAACCAACGACCGCGCTCGATGTGACCACGCAAATTGATGTGCTTGCAGCGATTCGCAACGCCATTAAAAAAACCGATGTCGCGGCGCTGTATATCTCGCATGATCTGGCCGTTGTCGCCCAGATAGCCGATGAAATTATGGTGCTGCGCAATGGTGAGGTGGTCGAACATGGTGCAACACGACAGATCATCGAAGCACCGACGCAGGAATATACCCGGGCGCTGGTCAATGTTCGCGCTATCGATCATCCACAGGCTGCGGATACACAGTCAACGCTGTTGAAAGTGAGTAACATCACGGCAAGTTATCCGGGTAGTACGGAAGCGGTGTTGCGTGATGTGTCGGTACACATTCAACCCGGCCATACGCTGGCAGTGGTGGGGGAGTCCGGCTCCGGCAAGTCGACGCTTGCGCGTGTGATTACCGGTCTGCTGGCGC
Organism: uncultured Granulosicoccaceae bacterium; assembly: GCA_964481315.1. Taxonomy (GTDB): domain Bacteria; phylum Pseudomonadota; class Gammaproteobacteria; order Granulosicoccales; family Granulosicoccaceae. Next base: position 4,009 of record CAYZVB010000342.1, on the reverse strand, counting down.
CATCGGCAGGCAGTGTTGAGTTTGACGGCCGAACGCTCTCTGCTGCACTTGACGGGCGCTCACGAGACGACTTGCGACAACTGCAAATGATCTATCAAATGGCAGATGTCGCTATGAACCCGAGGCAGACGGTTAAAACCATTATTGGGCGACCATTGTCTTTTTATTTTGGCCTGCGTGGCAAACAAAAAGCCAAACGCATTGACGAGTTGCTGGAATCGATTGAGTTAGGCCCCGAGTATGCTGACCGTTATCCGGCGGAACTGTCTGGCGGGCAGAAACAACGTGTTTGCATTGCCCGTGCGCTGGCGGCAAAACCCAAACTGATCATTTGCGATGAGGTTACCAGCGCACTCGACCCGCTGATTGCCGATGGCATTTTAAAACTATTGCTTAACCTGCAACAAAAAGAGCAGGTGGCGTACTTGTTTGTGACGCACGATATTGCCACTGTCAAAGCCATTGCCGACTCAATTGCGGTTATGTATCAGGGGCAGGTGGTGAGTTACGGCAGCAAGGCAGAAGTGTTGTCACCGCCTTTCGACGACTACACCGATCTGTTGTTGTCATCGGTACCGGAAATGCAGGTCGGCTGGCTCGACAATGCAATCGCCGGCAGGCGTATGGAAAGTGCCGGGCATTAAATATATCGCGATGTGGAAAGCGGGGAAATCGCATGAAAGTGGTGATTGTTGTCGAAGACAGTCTGCCAAACCGTTACGTTGGTAAACAGCATACGCCGGCGTTGTGGAACCTCATTACCGGTCACGGCGGCTGGAGCGAGCAGGGTGGTTGTTCGGTGCTGGCATCGTCAACGTATCCCAACCATGCCACATTTGTGACCGGCGCCGATGTGCAGGCGCACCGGATTTTTACCAACCAAAACTGGAACGGTAGTGAGTTTGTCTGCGCATCGAGTGTTGGTCCTGCCATAGAAACACTATTCGATGTGGCTAACAACAACGGGTTGTCTACCGCTGCCGTGCTGGGTGATCAGACCATGGTTGGAGTCACCGCGGCACAACGCGCTCATAAACACTGGCCGCCAGTGGGGGTATTGCCGCCCGGCACAGCCACCGACACACTTGGCTATGCCGCTAACAGCGCAGTGCTTGAACAGCTTGACGAGCTCGATGCATTATCGAGTGATCTGTGTTTGATACATATGAACGAACCAGACTCCGCGTTACATGTATACGGTCCCGAAGGCGAGGAAGCGCTGGCGCAAATCCGTCGCTGTGATGACGACCTTGCGAGTATTGTGGAAAGGCTGCAACCCGACTGGCATAACACCGTGCTGTTTGTACTGAGTGACCACGAGCAGGAGGCAATCGATCAGTCACAGCCTGAGCTATACATTGAAACACTGCTTGCAACTCGCGGGCTTGCCGGGCAGGGGCATAACGAAGGTGCGGTGGCACAGGTGGCTAATGGTGCAACAGCTGCACAACTACTGGCCATACCGGAAATTGAAGGCGCTATTGATCTTGATGACGGTGTTGCACTGGCGTGGTCGACTGTAGGGCGCGTGTTTGGCCGGGGGCGCAAAACACGCCTGGGTCAGCACGGGTCTCCCAGAACCACCACACAGGTAGCCACGGTGTCGGGCGGGCACCCGCTGGTGCCAAAGCTTAGTGAAGCGGTGCGCTCGTGTCGGCCGCATGGCACGCAATGGGCGCCAACTGTCATGAAGCTGTTCGGTTTGGCCTTACCGCAGGCGACGGGTAAGTCGTTACTTTAATCAACACTCCACAGTAACTAATTGCCCGGTTCTGGATAGGGCTCTCTTGCCTGTCAGGCAATGCTGGCGAATTTTTTGCACCAGCCGTTAACTTCTGTTGCAAATGTGTCCTTCTGCCCAGAAATACGCCAGGTCAGCCAGCTAATGCAGCGTCTCTACGATTCAAATCGTCAAGATAATCACTACTTATCGAAGGTGGCCGTGTACCTGCGCTCTGGATCGTTCCGGGGTCACATCTGATGTATAACACAGTAAAGTCTTGGTACGGGAGATTATCGCAGAGCGATTATGGTTTGTTATTGCGCCACCGAGTATTTTGGGTTGGGATAGTAACGTGCCCGACCTATGCCTTGTTCGGTCTCAATACACTCTATTCTTATGATTTGCCTATTGCGGCTGCCACTTCCGGTGGTGCTGCATTCGTCACGCTGCTCGCCCTGGTAGCCCTGTTCTTCAGCAGAAATGATTCACTGCCAGGCCACCTGCTTACGTTGGCGCTTGCAGTTCAGGTCTTTGGTGAAATGGCGGTAAACGGAGGAATGCAGGCTGGCGCGGCATCGCTGTCGGTACTGATCGTACCAGTGGCATTTTTTGTTACCGGCCGCAAGGGGGCCAGGATCTGGTTGTTCCTGAGTGTTCCAGCGCTGGCACTACTGTTTTACCTGGATCTGCAGGGACAGCTTCCGGCGAATTTGTTTTCGCCAGAGGCGCAACAGGTTGATCTTGCGCTTACTTATGCCATCGGCATGCTGGTGATTACACTGTTGATATTTATTTTCGACAATCAAATCAATGAAGCACAATCACTGTTGGCGAGAGATCGTGCCAACTTTAAGCACGCAGCACTTCATGATGAGTTAACCGGTTTACCAAATCGCCGTTTCTTTTACGAAAAGAGTCAGGATCTCCTGCAGCAATCTAACGATGGGCACAGTGCATTTACTCTGCTCTTTATCGACATTAAGTTGTTCAAGCAGATCAATGATAACTATGGCCACCTGGCTGGGGATGTGGTGCTCGTGGAAATTTCAAAAAGGCTGCGAGAGTGTACGGGAGAGGCGGGATTGGTTGCTCGGTTGTCGGGGGATGAGTTTGCAGTAATATTCCATAATGTCCCGGACAGTCAGTGGCTACATCGTCAGCAGGAAAAAATAAGGCAGGTGGTTGATGCCCCAATTCTATGGAACGGAATTGAATTGAGAATGGGGTTAAGTTTGGGGTCAGCACAATATCCGGTCGATGGCAGTGATTTTGATCTGCTGTTGTCCGTTGCTGATAAACGTATGTACCGGGATAAAGCAGTCCAACATGCCCGACACTTAGCTGCGCAATACCCGGCAGCCTGAGGCAAACACAAAACACGGGATTGATGGATTCAGGACGGTGGATTGTTTTTGTCGCGTTTGCGGTTGATAAAACGGTAGATTTATTGTCTTATTTGCTATTCGCGAAACACACATAACGTAGCGCTACCGTTGGTTTAAGCGCTAATTATTTACCAGCGTGTTTTGCTTTATCATAATCTTCTGTGCTCGCGAATGATCGATCTTAAATCAACCGATCTGAAATTAAATCTGGGCGAACTCATTCACCAATGCTCTGCGCAATTTGGTGACAGACCGTGCATTACCCTGGCAGATTCTTCTGATGCAGTCACCTACCGGGAATTTGAAGCAAGAATAAATCGCGTTGCACACGGCGTAGTAGCAAATCTGGGTGGTGAGGTTGCGGAACAAAATCGCTATGTGGCAATTATGCTTGAAAACAGCATTGACTACGTTGCCATTACCTATGCACTAAAGAAAACTCAGCGCATTGAAGTGTCGATAAACCGGGCCTTTCGCGGGCCGGCGTTGAGTCGCACAATTAACCTCACAGGTTGCAGAACACTGTTTACTTCTGCGGCGCACTTCGATGCACTGCAGCAGGTGAACGATGAGTTGATTCACCTGCAAACACTGGTGGTTATGGATAACGCCGAGCTTGCAAGGCAATTGTTTCCGTCACTTCGTGTGATTGAATTTCAGAGTATTGTGTCCGACAACGAAACCCATATTACCTCTGATGCGGGTGATCTTGAGACTGCATCTATCATGTTTACATCGGGTACCACGGGTGTGTCGAAGGGTTGTGTTTTGTCGCACCGCTATGCTTTGCGTACGGCGCAAAACCTGTAACAGCCGTTTCGCGTAACCGGTGATGATGTTAACTATACGCCGTATCCGTTGTCACATGTCGGGCCCGCCTACTACGATATTCTCTCTACGT